>NZ_JBICMM010000009.1:0-27289 GCF_043106425.1 Pseudomonas sp. FYR_2 | reverse complement strand
CAGCTTTTGAAGCGGGAGCGAATCCGACGAAAGATCTACGCAACGCGTGACGAAGCCCGAAGTGATATTTTCGATTACATCGAGATGTTCTATAACCCCAAGCGTCGACACAGCAGTGCTATGCAGCTGTCGCCAGTAGAGTATGAGAAACGCTATTTTCTGAGCTTGGAGAGTGTCTAGGGAACCCGGGGCGATTCAGTCTGACTGGGTTGGCCAAAGCCACTGCTCAAACCTCAACTGCAGGTGCCAGGAATTCCTGAGTCGAGCCTGATCCTTCAGCGCTGCCCGACAGCGCCTCAGGAGCCTTCGCTTTTCACCTGGCAAATCCCGTTGGCCCGGTTCTTCCCGGTATACGAGACATCAGGTGAGCCGTCCGGGTTGATCGACAGCGAGATTGTCACCCCGCTGCCTTTGGCTTCGAAGTAGTTCTCGTTGAACTTCTTCAGCTTGCCTTCCTTGCCATTGATGTAAATCGGGCCGCCCTTGTCGGCGTGTACCTCAATGTTTCCTGGGCACGTCGCGTTCAGCAGTGGAATCCCAGCCTGGGCAGCGCCAGACGCCGCCAGCAAAGCACCAATCATTAGTCGCTTCATCTCACGCTCCTTGAGTGGATTGACCGAGATCGAAGCAATAGCTCAATTCAGCGCTGCCCGCCAGCGCCTTCCCCTATTCAACGATAACGCCTCCCCGGCGAGGGCGGCGCCTGCACGCAAGGACCACAACATGCCCGAACAACAGCACGACGAGAGCAAGCTCGAGCGGGTCATCCGCAAGATCAAGCGCTGCCTGGCCCTGTCCAAAAGCTCGAACGAGAACGAGGCGGCCACTGCAATGCGCCAGGCCCAAGCGCTGATGCGCGAGTATCGACTCACCGAGCTGGATGTGCGCCTGAGCGATGTGGACGAGGTCCAGTCGGAGAAGTCTAGGGCGAACCGCCGGCCAACCTGGGATCGCCACCTAAGCGGGATCGTGGCCAGGGTGTTTGGCTGCCGACCTCTCTCATATCGCCACTGGTGCGACACCTCCGGGCGCATGGTTGAACGGGCCTTGTTTGTAGGCGTCACGCCAGCACCCCAGATCGCGATGTACGCCTACGAAACCTTGCTTGCCAAGCTGACGCAGGCCCGGCGCGACTATGTGGCTTGGGTCCGATCCGGCAAGAGCCGCAGCACCTACTCGCCGGAGACTGCCGGCGATCACTTCGCAATCGCGTGGTTTTCAGTGGTGCACGGCAAAATCCATGCCGGACGCGCGCGGTGATGCGGTTCATGCGTTTCTCTTCGCTCGCTTCTCGGCAGTAGTCGGGAAGTCGATTTCAAACTCTCGGATCAGTCGGCCGAGCTGCTTGAAGGAAATGTTCAGCTCACGCACAACGTCTGCCCTGGACATTCCGACATTGCGGTAGGCGACGATCTTCTCTGCCTTCGACCTGTCTTCAACGGGGTCGCTGAGCTTTTTGCCCAGGTTGCTTTTCCCGTAGTTGGGGTCACGCTGGAACTTGAAGTTGCCTTGTGATGCCGCGCGAACGAGAGTCGCCTGGACGAGGCCGGTGTGAGCCATGGCCTCCTTGTAGGTCATGGTCTTTGCCAGCTCGCGGAGCTCATCGAGCTTTTTCAGGCGCGCCTCCACTCGTTTGTTGGGTGGGGCGGCTACCGATGCACGCTTTGGCTCAAGGTCGCGATGAGGCCGGTGTGGCACGTACTCGAACCCGGGCAGGGTTTCAACGGAGCCACCGCTGCCGAAGAAGTTGTCGATGCTGGCATTGAGCTGAGCCAGAATCTGGTCTCGGCTGTTCGATTGCCCGATTATTGCAGGCCACCTCTTTTGCTCGCAGCGCCTGCCTCCATCACATCCACAAACCGCATTGCGGTGCGGTAGCTGAAGGCAAAGCCCTGGACGGCGCCGGTGGCGATTTCAACGACATCCCACGTTGCGCCTTTGCCGCACGCCTGGTAGCGAGGGGCGGTTTGGCTGACCTTGGCATGGGCCTCGGCCCTCACTGACTTGCTGCGCTCGAGCAGGGCCGCGAGCACGGCAAGCTTCTGCTCGAAAGCAGGGTGCATTGCTGTCTGCATGGTTGATCCTCGGGTGGTCAGGCGTGGAGTTCCAAGGCTTCGGCCTTGCGAACGATTCGAAATTGGGCGGTGCGGCGCTCCGGCGCGCGGCGATCGCGGCGCATGGGGTCGCTGTCGTTGATCTCCGCGTGCATGGCCAACCAGGTGAATTTTCAGAGGACTTGTTTGCGCTCAAGCAATCGGTGGCATGTGACCGACTGATGCAGGTGATGGATGACATCAACGAGCGCTGGGGGAGGGGGACAATGCGAGCCGCCAGCGTGCCGGCGACACCGGACTGGGGGATGAGGAGGGAGATGATGAGCCAATCCTACACAACGCGTATCGATCAGCTGTGGACGGTTAAATGTTGAGCTTGCCGTCGGCCTGGCTGGCCGAACTCAATGACCAGCACGCTCTGATAACCGATCCGGATGGCCGAGCCGGGGTACTTGCCGAGCTCGCTATTTCTGCGCACCGACGCGGGGACGTTGATGCGGGCCAATTGGCCGACATGCTCGAGTTTGCCGAGGCGGCTAGGCTGTGGGCTCTGATTGAGGATGTATATGCAGCTTGAGCCGCTCGATGCGCCCACCGTCTAGGGGCGTTAGTGGCCGGTCGTGAATGGCTGCTTTCGACCCATTGCGGCCATTCGCGGAGGCCAATAAACGGCCCATTGCGCCCCTTCGACCCTATCGCTCGATAGGTGATCATGGCGCACTTCGATACAGATATGGCCTAGTTCGAAGCTACCATCTTGGCCCTGTG
The DNA here is from genome assembly GCF_043106425.1 of Pseudomonas sp. FYR_2. Classification (NCBI taxonomy): domain Bacteria; kingdom Pseudomonadati; phylum Pseudomonadota; class Gammaproteobacteria; order Pseudomonadales; family Pseudomonadaceae; genus Pseudomonas; species Pseudomonas sp. FYR_2. The sequence goes on along the minus strand of NZ_JBICMM010000009.1, from coordinate 24,467 downwards.
GGGCTATTCCAAGCGTTGCTACAGTGGGCTCCAACAACCATCCACCCACTACGAGCAACTACCCCATGAACAACCGCCTTGATTACTTCAAACTGTCTCCCCAAGCGTCCAACAAACTGGTGGAGCTCACCCTGCAACTGAGCAAGAAGCCGCTACTGGCCGATCTTGCCCACCTGATCATGTTGCGCGCTTCGCAGCTCAACGGCTGTTCATTCTGCGTGGATATGCATGTGAAAGAGGCCAAGATCTATGGCGAGCGCGAGCTGCGTCTTCACCACGTGGCCGTCTGGCGTGAGTCACAGCTGTTTTCGCCAGCAGAGCGGGCGGCGCTGGAGTGGACTGAAGCCCTGACCCAACTGCCGCCTCATGGTATCTCCAACAGCCTGTACGCGAGTGCGCGTGAGCAGTTTTCCGAGCAGGAGCTGTCGGATTTGTCGTTCCTGATCGTCGCCATCAATGGCTGGAATCGCCTCAATGTGGCTTTCCAGGCGATCCCGGGCTCGTCCGATGAACTCTTCGGCCTGAACAAGGCCAACCTCAATTGAGTAACTTGCTGATCAACGCGCCAAGCTGCTCGCCTGGAGCAGTCGTGGCGCAGTTGGTGAAACTCAAGAGCAGACCTGACTGACGCTGCGATGAGGCAGCCCAGCGCGACAACGCTTGTACCGACATGCCCCTCGCCAGCACCTGCTCGGCCAGGGCGGTGTCGCTTACGTCCTCCGGTAAACGTAGTACCAGGTGCATACCGCCTGGCGAGCGTTCCACCTGCATACCCTTCGGCAAACTCCGCTCCAGTGCTTCGATGGTCAATGCCCGTCGCTCGTTGTAGAGGCGGCGCATACGTTGGATATGCCGAGCGAAGTGTCCCTCGGCAACGAACTCCGCCACCAAAGCCTGGGTAATTGACGGTGACCCGGCAGCAAACAAGGCCCGTCCGACGCGCTCGAACGCTGCCACCTGCGCCTGCGGCACCACCAGATAAGCCAGGCGAATACCGGGAAACAGCACCTTGCTGAAGGTGCCGGCATACAGCACGCGCCCATGGCGATCCAAGCTGGCCAGCGCTGGAAGTGGACGGCTGACGTAGCGGTACTCGCCGTCGTAATCGTCCTCGACAATCCAGCCACCGGTGCGGGCAGCCCAATCGAGTAGCAGTTGTCGGCGTGGCAGCGACAGTGCCATCGACAGCGGGCTCTGATGCCCTGGTGTCACCATGACGACTTGAGCAGCCCGAAAGCCCGCGATGGCGTGTTCTACGTTCATGCCTTCTGCATCAACCGGCACCGCTTCCAGGTCCAGGCCGAACTGGCGGAGCACCTGGCGCGTAGTGGGATAGCCCGGGTCTTCCACCCAGGCGCACTCGCCTGGCTGCAACAGGGTATGTGCGACTAAGGACAGGCTATTGCGCCAACCGCTGGTGATAAACACCTGATGGGCACCGCAATCGATACCTCGGGACACCTGCAGATACGAAGCAATGGCGCTGCGCAACGCTGCTAGGCCGTGGGGTGCTGGATAGTCCAGATCTCCCAGACGCATCCCACGGAGATACCGAGCACCGAGACGCGCCCATATCTTGCGCGGAAATGCATCCAGCGCCGGTACCCCCATCTGGAACGGCAACAGCTGCGGTGGACGCCAGAGCGAATCAGGCGCGTCTTCGATCACTTGGCTGCTGACTGGCAATACGGTGGCCGCTGACACAGGCTTCTGCAGTTCAGGATTGATTACGGTGCCTTTCTGCCCGAGCGCTAGGAGGTACCCTTCGCTGGCCATCAGCGAATAGGCCAGTTCGACGGTGCCACGTGCCACCCCCAGCTCCTTAGCCATGGCGCGCGCCGACGGCAAGCGGTCACCGGGGGACAACGTGCCAGCGGCAACGGCGGCCAGCACGCGGTCGTACAGTTGACGATACAGGGGCAAGGCGGACTGCTCTTCCAAGGGAGCAAAAGGCGGCTTGGGGGAGGTCATCATGGCCTAGTTCATATCCCATTTCTTGGATCAATCAAGTGGGTCAATGGTAGTCCAATATAGCTCCATCACCTACTGATGAGGGCAACTCCCATGAAATTCCCTTTGCACAACTTCATACCCAGCGTGCTCGACCTGGCCGATACCGCCCTGCGTCCCTTGGACAGCACCCATGACCTGTGCAGCGCATTCCCGGTAATGCATCAATTGCGCCCTCATCTGACGAGCGAAGCCGACTTCGTCAGCCGCATCGAGCGTATGCGCCTTGAAGGCTATCGCCTGATTGGCGCTTATGACGCAGGCGTTCTTGTAGCACTGGCTAGTTACCGCTTTCAGGAAAACCTGGTCTACGGCGCATTCCTGTATGTCGATGACCTTGTAACCGCCGAGGCTCAGCGGGGTGGCCAGTGGGGATCGCGCTTATTGCAAGCTCTGGAACGACTGGCGCGCGCCAGCGGTTGTGCACGCCTGGTGCTCGACACGGGTTTGGCCAACGCCCGCGCGCAACGTTTCTACTTCCGTGAAGGCATGTTGACGGGTGCACTGCGCTTTCAAAAACAGTTCGATACGCCATAACCCGCATGCACATCCAAGGAGGCAAACCTCATGACATCGTCCCAACAGCCACTTGCTCCTTTGCGCATTCTTCGCCTGGTCACCAGCCCCAATGCAGAGGCTTCGGAAAGTCTGAAGCTGTCCCAGCAGATCCTGTTCGCCTTGGCCACCGAGGCCGGCAGAAGGGGTATCCAGTTGACCGATTTAGACCTCAACACCATGGCCCCAGTCGATGCCCCTTACGCCCAGGCATTAGCGAATCAACGCGTAGTCACGGCAAGTGGGCGGGACAGTACGTTGAGCCGTTCCAACGAATTGATCGACCAACTGCAAGCATGCGACGTACTGCTGATTGCCACGCCGATGCACAACTACAGCGTGCCCGCTCCACTCAAGATGTGGATCGACCATGTGGTACGCGTGGGCAAAACGTTTGTGGGCACCGCCAAAGGCAAAGTCGGAAATCTGACGGATCGTCCGGTTTACGTCGCAATCGCTAGCGGGGGCTACATCAACGGCCCACAGGCCCGTCAACCGGACTTTCTGCGCCCCTACCTGTCCGCCGTCCTTGCCACCATCGGTCTCACTCAGGTGCATTACTTCACCGTTGAAGGTACCGCCAAGGGGGTGGAGTCACTGAATACTGGAAGGGCAACAGGGTACGGTGATGTGCAGGCGTACTTTGTTAGGCATAGCCGTCGAGTGGATCATGTCTAAAGTCCGCTTCAGGGCCGACATCTACTCCAAGTGTTTAGGTTTGCATCTCAACTGGGCCGTATGCCAACAAGCGGCCACGCTCTTCATCGCTCATACAAAGGAAAAGAAATCATGAATCGTCTCAATTGGTTTGAAGCTTCGCCTGGTGCAGCTAAGGCCCTCGGCGGCGTGCATCATTTCGTGACCACCGCGACAAATTTGCCAGCCTCGTTGATCCACCTCGTGTTTCTCAGAGTGTCTCAAATCAACGGCTGCGCTCATTGCATTGATCTTCACTCACGTGATCTGATAAAAGCAGGTATGTCAGTGGACAAGGTGCTGTTAGTGCCGGTATGGCATGAAGCGCAATATTTGTTCTCGGATCAGGAGCGCTCAGCACTGGCTTGGGCGGAAGAAGTCACCAGGGTAAGCGAGACACAGGTATCCGACGAAGCTTATGCAGCCGCATCGGCGATGTTTGTTGAAAAGGATCTTGTTGACCTGACAGCGGCGATTGCCGCAATGAATGCGTTCAACCGTATGGGCGTCAGCTTCCGACTCAAACCTGCGGCTAGGGCTTGATGACCTAGGGAAATGACGCGTGCTGACTGGCTAGAAAGGTCGACTGCCAGTCGCTAGTTTTTACGCACTCCGTCGCCGCCAGCTTCGAGTTGTAAGCTGCCCTCCGAAGGGCTGGTGCACCCGCGGAAAGGATTTGCCGCCCCTTCACCGAATCGGCCTTATCAACTCGGCGCCCTGATTGCGTACATTCCCCACTGCCTTGCTCACCGGATACCACCTGAAATCCTCAGTTTGGCGGCATCCCGTCTCCACGATCGCGGCAGCGCGCTCAGGCGATGTGGTAGGGGCCAACCACTCCAGAGCGGTCTGTGGCGTGAGCACTAAGGGTTTTCTGTCGTGGATGTCGATCAGCCCCTGGTCCGCCGGCGCTGTGATGATCACGAACCCGTCGCGCTCATCCGGTTCGAGGCTCTGGTGCACTTCAGCAAGTGCGGCGAAGTAAAGCGGGGCTCCGTCGGCGCCCGTGATGTAATACGGCTGCTTTCGCTTTGGCTCTGTTGGGTCAGTTATCCATTCGAACCAGCCATTGGCAGGCGCTAAAGCCCTGCCACCTGGCCACAACCCCTTGAAGAACTTTCCCGTCACCACTGTCTCGGCCCGAGCATTGATTGGATCAGCACGTTTCCCCTTCGCCCATAACGGCGACCATCCCCACTTGACCCTATCCACAGTCAGCTCATCACCAATCTGGCGAATGACCTCGACTCGGGTCGATGGCGCCACGTTGTATCGGTTTATAGGCTCGTGGTCATAGCCATTTATCACGACCAGATCCAATGATAGCTGGCGCAAGTAGTGATCCATCGACGCGTAGATCGAGTACCGTCCGCACATTTTCCACCTCTCGCCCGTCAGAATTTTAACGGTCAGGATTGACCGGGCAGCCGATGCCAGATCTACTGTATATGCATACAGCTTGCATTGGACCTTCCACCATGACCATCACATTTTTGGGCACGCCAACCGGCGGAACCGAACGGCTACCTCTGTATTCGTTTCACGTTCCGGCCGGTTTCCGGTACATCATGGAAGGCGATGAGCTCCTCGTTTGGGGCGTTGTCCGTTACAGCGTTCGCGACCATGCGCAGTGACCAGGTCTTCGCGCTGATCGATTGCAACGCGTTCTACGCGAGCTGCGAGCGCGTCTTTCGGCCCGACCTGGCCAAGACCCCGATTGTCGTGTTGAGCAACAACGACGGCTGCGTGATCGCCAGGTCATACGACGCGAAGCCCTTTGTGAAGATGGGCGAGCCGTACTTCCTGGCGAAGGACAAGCTACGCCGCCATGGCATCAAGGCTTTCAGCAGTAACTATGCGCTGTACGGCGACATGAGTGAGCGTGTCATGACCCTGATCGAATCGATGGTGCCGGCCACCGAGATTTACAGCATCGACGAATGCTTCGCTGAATTGTCCGGTATTCCGGAAAACCTGACCCAGTTCGGGCGCAGACTTCGGTCCAGAATCTTTCAGTGCACCGGTATCCCGGTGGGTGTCGGGATCGCCGGCACCAAGACGCTCGCCAAGCTGGCCAACCACACCGCCAAGCGCCTGCAGGCGCAGACTGGCGGGGTGGTCGACATTACCGATCCGTTCAAGCGCGATTGGGTGCTGCGCAATACTGAAGTGAAAGAGGTGTGGGGCGTGGGCCGCCGTATGACTGCCCACCTCGAAGCGATGGGCATTTACACGGCGATGGATCTGGCCAGGGCTGATGCCTGGACGCTGCGGCAGAAATTCAGTGTGGTGGTCGAGAAGACTGCCCGCGAACTGGCGGGCACGCCATGCCTGGAGCTGGACGAGGCCGAGCCTGCGAAACAGGAGATCTGCTGCAGCCGGATGTTCGGCAAGCGCCTCACTGAGCTGGCGCCCATCAAACAGGCAGTGGCCACCTACGTTCGCCGGGCTGCAGAAAAGCTTCGGGCCCAGGGCTCGGTATGCAAGCGTATGCGCGTGAGCGTCCGCACCGGCATGTTCAACCCGGACGAGCCACACCACGCCCAGGGCGCATTGGTAGAACTGCCATACCCGACTTCCGACACGCTACTGATGACCCGACTGGCTACCGAAGCGGTCGAGCGGATCTTCCGGCCAGGGTTTCGCTACAGCAAGGCCGAGGTTCTCCTGGTGGACCTGCGGCAGCCAGGTGAGTTTTCAGAGGACTTGTTTGCGTTGAAGCAATCGGTGGCATGTGACCGACTGATGCAGGTGATGGATGACATCAACGTCCGTTGGGGGAGGGGGACAATGCGCGTCGCCAGCGTGCCGGCTACACCGGACTGGGGTATGAGGAGGGAGATGATGAGTCAATCCTATACGACGCGAATTGACCAACTGTGGACGGTCAAATGTTGAGCCTTCGAGCCGTCCGGTAAGGCCAATCATCATGTGTCGATGAACACAAAGAAAAATGGAGCTTTTGTTCGTGAGCGGTGGTCAAGCTAGTTGGATAGGCCTAATTACAAATGACTGGCCTGCCCATTCTGGTTTACCAAAATAGCCACCGGCGGGTAGGAGAACATCATGCGAAGACGAGGCGGCGTGTACTGGGCTTGGTCAGACCCCACGCTTCACCACCAATTTCACGAAGAAACGCTGTACGACGGGACCTTCATCGATGTCCAGGTGAGACTATCGCGCACCGGCGGCACCCAGCTTTTTCTAGGGGTCTACGCACGCTCCGGCATGGCACTGCATGAAGAGGCTTACAGCGCCAGGCCCGGCGAATCGATGTACCGGTCGCTGGCCTGGGGCATTGACCGAGCGCGTCAAGTTATTGATGGGTACGCCCATACTGCGACCCGAGATGTGGCTTCGGAATAGTCCAGCCTTCGGTCTGCAGGCAGGGGTAATCTGCCAGGCAGGCTACCCACCGGGCGCTTCAGAGCTTGTACTGAATGGTGTAGGACGCATCGGTCCTCGGCTCTATCGCAATCGGAATGCCGAAGAGCTTCCCCCGGCAATCACTGACCACGCAGCGATAGACCGTCCCCTGCCGGAGCTGGGCCCACAAGCCTTCGTCATGTATCGCAATCTGCAACACATGGCTGTTCGGATCTTCTCTGACCTGGGCAATGTGGTGGTCTAGGTCGCACCCGAATTCTGCACTGGTAAATTCCGGGTCGTAGCCGATCAGCACACCGTGCCTTTTCAGTTCGTCCCGTATACGCTCAATCACGTCGTCTGCTTCTTGTTTTAGCATGATCGTTATCTCGCGGTGCTTGGCCACAATAAAACTCTAGCTGACCCTGAGTGTTTTCGTGAATTATCGGCGTTACCACTGCCTTACCCTTGTTCCTCACGTTGCATGGCTTTACCTCTGCGCTGGAACAGGAATTGCTGAAGCCCTGAGACATTGATCATGCGGGGTACGCAGAAATGACTCAGGATGACCGCTATTACATGATTTTCAGCGTGGTGGCTGTGCTGGTACTGGATCTGGCGGCGACTTATGTGTTTCTCAATGCCATATCCTGACCCCGGTTGTGGGGCACGCCATACGCGTAATCGGGGCCAGCCGCTACATGAAACCTGTCGGGGAAGCTGACCAGCAGCTTGCGCCTGCCTGAACATCCCGATTGAGTGCGGTCCAACGTAAGCAAGCCTTGGCTTCGCTTGTCGGAGGTACGCACATGAAACGCAAGACTGCATGGGTTGTGGTGTTGTCCGGTTTGCTGCTGCTCAGTGGCTGCTGGCCATACTGGCATGACGGGCGGCATCATCGCCATTATCACGACGGTGATCATGGCAGACAGGAATATCGTCGCTACTGATGGCGGGCGCGAGGGGCGCCCCGAGGTCCATATAGCCAATAAGCCTGACACCGGGTTGCCTTCCAGCAGTAACATGGGCACACGATAACCAAAACAGGGCGGCTGGCCGGTAAAAACTTTACCTGTTTCTCATGGGGCAACAGGAGCGTGTCGCGTGAAGAGCTCAAGATCGCTAGCAGGCGCAATTGCAATAGTTGTGTCCGGGTTCGCTACGGTGTTCATGGCAGGCTGCGCACAAAACCCTGATGTGCGTGACAGCCACGATTATACCGTTGGCAGTACCGCGAAAAGCCCACCGGTGTATCTGGGGTGCGTCAAAGACGAACTTCAAGGCAATGTGAAAACCTACGAAGTCCAGGGCGATAATGCGCTCAGGCTGTTCATCGAAAGCACCGACCCCGACAAGGCGCAGGGGCTTGTAGAGTTGCGGGGCACGGGACCTCAGCGCCAGTTCACGGCTTATCAACGTTATGCCTGGTACGACCATGGCAGGTTGCTGGATGCCGCACTGATGTGTTCCAAGGCGTGATTGTTAGCACCGGAAAACACAAAAAGCCCGCTGTCGAGAGCGGGCTTTTTGCATTTGCGGGCCACGGCCGCAATAATCCGCCTATTTGGAAGGAGAATCGCGGGTGCAAGCAAGAAGCGTTGTCGCCGAAATGTTCATTGGGATCCCGACGCATTTCTGGGTGTTGCCCGTTGCAGGCCTGGTTGCGTACTACGGCTTGAAGTGGTCCGCCAGATCCAGCAGTCGCGCGACCCTGCTGCAAGCCTCGACTTATGTGTTGCTGCTGGCGCTGGCGGTGCTGCCCAACGGTTTTTATGCGCTGTTTCCCCCTGCGGCCGACCCGGATGTGTTGTTGAATAACGCGCCGTTGCCCAACTATGCAGGGCGCCTCTACCTGGATGCGTTCTACGTCTTCGGTGGTTGGGCGCTGAGCAAAGTGGTGAAGCTCAAATTCAGCTGAGTCGCTGCCCGGGTACCTGATGCGCCGACTGGAACGGATATTGCGCGTACCCTTTCAAACCGGCGCATTTGGGGGATACGGCAATGCTTCCTGAAGACCTGTATGCCATGTTTCTGTTTGTCGCCAGCGTGCTGGCCCTCGATGTAGCGGCCATCGTGCTGTACCGGGGAACCAAACCCTGACCCGCGTTCGGGGGGGCACCCTGACCGGGTATGTCGTCAAGGTCAGGCATGGATTAGCCAGGCAAGCCAAGGCGATTTACGGGCTTTGAATTCATTCAACAAGCGCCTTCCATGTCGTCGATTCTTGCGGCGACAGAGCGCAGCTCGTCCGCAACCACATCGATGGACCTGATGTGCGCAGCAACATCCACCTCGTTTAGCGAGCTACCACGCGCCGCCATGAACCTGGCGTGACCACTCATGGCCTGACTGAGTTGGTCCAGGTGATCGGCTGTTCTGACCAGGTCTGACTTGATGCTATGAAGCGTTTCCATGGTGTTAAAGGCCTTCCTTGTCAGTTGCTTCAACGGGACTGTGAGCATCGCCGCAGGGCAGGGTGAAACGCAACCGATTTATAGAAGGCGCTTTCTCGCCCAAACCCGGAAGAGCTTACGCGATGCTGGCTGGGGCGTCGGAGAGGCCCCGGGTTTTTCAGCTGTCTGTGTCCACCTGCAGTACCGAACCTTTATCGTCCGTTACCAACAATCCGACGGACTGGATACCGCCTGATTGTTGCTCGGCAAGTGGCAGGTCCGAGTGGCGAAAAATGCTACGGTTCTGTTCTCCGGTTTTAAGGGTGATGAGTTTGCCATTCTGATAGAAAAGAAGTGTTTTGTTGGCATTATTTTGCATTGCGTAACTCCTTGCCGACGTGTGGGTTGACCCCTTTACTGTTGCAGCCTCCACCTGCTCACGCTACTGGCAGAATTGTCAGGTGCTTACCGTCGATCCCTGTCTGGCGCTCATCCAGCAGCGCGCTATTGCTGTGTCAATTGCGCGAGAACCTGCAGCCAGACCTTGGTTGATTAGTAACTCGGCGCCACCCCCGTTAGAATGCAGCGTATCCCTAATGGCCAATTGAAAATGCCTACCTTTCGTATCTTTATCACTTCTGCGTTAGTTGCCAGCCTTGCCGGCTGCGCAACCCCCGGCAAACCCACGGCCAGTAAACTGACCAAGAAATCGCCGCAGCAGTACGCCGCCTGTGTCCTGCCAAAGTGGCAGGCACTGGCGCCCCAGGCTACGCAGAAGTCGATCGCCCACGGTTATCGGCTGACGGCGCCCAGTGCCGTAGCGAGCGACGATGTGCTGGACGTGGTCGATTCTCGCGATGGCAGCCGCGCGACGTTCTACAAGGGCAGCTTCCTGTCGGGCGACAAATTGCGCCAGGCTGCCCGAGAATGCCTGGACTGAGTCAGTAGCCCGAGCCGCTGGAACCGCCCATGCTGGGCAGGCGGGCCTTGTGCTGGGCATTGCTCCACTCGGCGCAGGTCATGAAGGCGGTCTTGTCCACTTTGCCGTTGCCGTCGAAGCTGACGCTGTAGGGTTGCCGGCTTCCGGCCTTGGACAGCACGTAGTCGAAGCACGTGCCGGGTACGACGGTGCGTTCGGACTCGGCATCAGGTTTGCCGCCTATTTGCTCCGGAAGGCGGTGGCCAGTGGGTGAGTTCGGTGGTGCTGGAAATCTCATCAGCCAACACCCGTCCGTCGCCTCGGTGGCGGTCATCGGTATTCCTGACCCACAGGGGGGAACAACCGTTGGCTCTGGTGGTCTGTTGTGACGGTGTGCAACTGGACCAGCCAGCATTGGCCAGGGCACCTGCAGCCGTATGTCGACAGTGGGCACCTGAACAAATGGGCGATACCACGGCCGCTAAGCTGTGTGGACGAGATCCCCAAGACCAGTGTCGGCAAGATCGACAAGAAGCGCATTCGCCAGGCTGAAATCTAGGTTTGGCTTGCGCCTTCCAGGGGCGCAAGCGTTCCGAATCCCCGCCAGGCAAAGGAAGGCGGTTTGCTCATGTTCAGCCAGGTAAAGTTAGGTAAAAGCGGCCACGGCATATACACGGATCAGTATTGTGGTTTGTACTGTCCGGTCAAAGATGCCAAAGATGAACACACTTCCGTCGCAGCCAGGCGCTGAACGCGGGGCGTTCTCCAGTTTCGAGGCGTGTCGCAACACCCAGCAGGGCCCCGTGGTGATCCTTGCCTCCGGCGCTTCTGCCAGGCATTTTCCGTTGGGCGAGTTCGCACATTTGCCCATCATTGCCATGAACGGCTCGGTCGCCATGACCGCCAAACACCGTATCCATCCCTTCTTCTACGTGTGCACCGACAAAAGCTTTAGCCAGCAGCAGCCGGCCTTGTTTGCCACTGCCTTGCGCGACAGCAAACGCCTGGCACTCTGGCCCGAGCAGTACGAAGGTGCCGATGTGCCGGCGAGTACCGAGTGTTATGCCCTGCACAAAGCCGACACACCGGGCCTGCTGGACGGTTTGCGCGGCCATGGTGACAGTTGCGTGTGCAACCGCGCGCTGTGGAGCAAGCGCAGCCGCTCGATTGCCTTCAGCAAAGACCTGGCCCATGGTTTTTTCGATGCCCGCACAGTGGCCTATGTGGCCCTGCAGCTGGCGTATCACCTGGGCTTTGAAGAAGTGCTGCTGGTCGGGGTGGACCTTGACCAGACCGTGGGGCGTTTCTATGAAAACGGGCAGGGCCACTGTTCGCCATGCGGGCTGGATCAGCACTGGGACAGCCGCATCCTGCCGTCGCTGACGCTGATGGCGCGGGAGGTGGTGAACGCGCATTTTCACGTCTACAACCTGTCGGCCACCTCACGCATTCCCGCCGAACTGATCCCCAAGGTCAACCTCAACGAAGCGCGGCGGATTGCCGGTTGTGCCATTACCTGAGCAACAAAGCGGATGCGCACAGGGCTGTGGATGCGTACAGTACGCCCATCGCAAACAGGCAGGTAAACGCTTATGTCCAGCGCATTCACCCTCATGTCGTCGCCCGTCGGCACTTTGACCTTGGTGGCGCGCGGCGAGTGCCTGGCAGCCGTATTGTGGGAAGAAGAGCGGGAAAACCGCGTTCGCCTCGGCGACTTGTACCGTGACGACGAGTGCCCGGTACTGCGGGAAACTGCACGACAGCTGGGTGAGTACTTTGCGGGTAAGCGGCAGCGTTTCGAGCTGGCGCTGGATTTTGCCGGCACCGAGTTCCAGCGCCAGGTATGGGCCGCGTTGTTGGCGATACCCTTCGGTGAAACCCGGAGCTACAGTGACATCGCCCGGCAGATCGGCAACCCCAACGCCGTGCGCGCAGTAGGCGCCGCCAACGGCCGCAACCCGATTTCGATTATCGCACCGTGCCACCGCGTGATCGGTGCATCAGGCAGCCTCACCGGCTTTGCCGGCGGCCTGGCGGCCAAGCAGTACCTGCTGGCGCTGGAGGGCCGGCAAAGCCTGGCACTGGACCTGTAACGCGTCAGCTGAACCAGCTGGCGACCACGCAGGCCAGTATGGCCAACACCGACCCGGCCATCAGGGTGTAATGCCGGTGGGCCCGCCGTGCATGGGGCTTGACCTCGCGCAGGTACTCGCCGGGTGTAGGCGCGTCCGGCCTATGGCGTAAGCCTTCGGCCACATCGGCTAGTTGGCCCTGGATGAGCAGGCCGATCAGGTAGTAGGTGCAGGCGTAGCTCAGCAGCGCCAGTAACAGGTAGATCATGCCGGGCGTAGGTCCAAGGGCAGGGCCACGGCGCCGGTGCTGCCAGTGTCCATCAGGATCAGCCCTTCACTGTGGTCATCCAGGCTCGCCAGCAAGCGTCCCTGGCTGTCCCACGCCGCCGAGCCGCCGGCGCCGATGAACGTGTCGGCCGGCCCCACGCAGTTGGCCATCAGCACCGGCATGCCCAGTTCACGCGCCACTGCCGGGTAATGCAGGTAGCCTTCGCGGATGCCCTTGGCGGTTTTCGCCACACTGACCAGATACAGGTCGGCGCCGTGCTCGCGGGCGGCGGCAGCGTGCGCCATGAACATCGACTCGTAGCAGATTGCCGGTGCCACTCGGTGCTCACCGACCTGCAGCAGCAATGCCTGATCGCCCGGGGTGAAGTAAGACAGCTCGTCTTCATGCAGGCGCCGTTTGGCATAGGCCTGGCGCGCAGCCATGGGGCTGAGAATCGGCATGCCGATGCGGATACCTTCGGGTGTCGGCAACGGCAAGCCAGCCGCAACGGTGATGCCCAAGCGGTCACAGGCGGCTTGCAGCGGGTCCAGCCGTGCGGAGCTGACCGGCAGGGCGGCCTGGCGCGCCAGGGTAGGCTCATAGCCCGTCAGCGAGAGTTCGGGGAAGACCACCAGCTCGGCACCCAGCGCCGCCGCCTGCTCGATGCAGGCCAGGTGACGTTGGACGTTGCCTGGTACATCGCCCTTGAGCGACGCCAGTTGTACGGCACACAGTTTCATCTAAACCCTTCCCTGGTACAGGTTGAAGGGCCGAGCATACTACCGGCACCAACGCCTGTACCAGTGAAGGGTTTTTCAGGTTGCCGGGTGCGCGGCGAAGCGTTGGCGGAACCAGTCGTTGAGCATGGCCTTCTCGGCATACAGGCGGTCGCTGCTGCTGGCGACCCGGCCCGGGCGGCTGAGGTACATCTTGTCGCTGACCCGCTCCTCCACTTGCCGGGCGGGTTTGCCCGACTGGCTGAGGGTGTAGGTCAGGTCAATCGTCGGCCAGGTGATCTCGCGCATGAAGCGGACATCGTAGGCCTGGCTGTGCCAAGGCTCGAAGCGCCCGGCCAGGTCGATATCGCGGATGTCGATGACCAGTTGCTGGCCCGGTTGCAGGTAGCGTTGGCCGAGCTTCTGCAAGTACTGGGTGAGGGTTTTCATCACATAGTCATCGGCGCCGCGCTCATAACCGTGGCTGTCCAGGCTGGCATCGCGGAATTTTTCCGGGTGGTCGAAACGCACCTCGACCTGCGCGGGCGGGGCACCTTGTGCCATGCTGTGCAGTGACAGCGCCATGAGCAAGGCACACACGAGGGCGGTACGCATGATGCACCTCCGGGGTAGAGTGGGAGTGCTTCCATTTTACGCCTGCCATGGCGCCACCAGCAGAGGAAGATTGTAATGGGACGGTTTCGGCGGTTGCTTGCCAACATCCGGGGGCGGGACCTGGCAGTGGGCGATATCCATGGCCACTTCCAGCGGCTGGAGAAGTGCCTGGAAGCGGTAAGGTTCGACCCGGCCGTGGACCGCCTGTTCAGCGTGGGTGACCTGGTCGACCGTGGGCCGCACAGCGAGGCCGCTCTGGAATGGCTTGCGCAGCCATGGTTTCACGCGGTGCAAGGCAACCATGAGGCGTTGGCAATCACCCGCGTGCGAGGGGGGCGGCTTGACCTGGAGATGTACCGTGCAGCGGGTGGGAGTTGGTTCCTCGACCTGCCGCGGGCCGAGCAACTTCGCTACGTGGAGCGCTTTGAGCAGTTGCCGATTGCGATAGAAGTGGAAAGCGCAGATGGCCTGGTAGGCCTGCTGCATGCCGACAGCCCGTTTGCCGATTGGGCAGCCTTGAGGCGTTGGCTGGAGCTGGAACTGGATGACGACCCCAAAGTGCGGGAAGTGTGCCAGTGGTCGCGGCGGCGGCTGAAGGAAGGCAATACCCAGCCGGTGCAAGGCCTTCGCGCCTTGTTGGTGGGGCACACGCCGGTGCTGGAGCCCAAGCTGCTGGGCAATGTCTGGCACCTGGACACCGGCGGTTGGGCCAGCGGCCACTTCAGCTTGATGGACATGCGCACGCTGAAACTGCTCAGCCCCGCGCCAGATGCAGCAGTAACGCCAACGCCAATGCCACCAGCATGACGCCCGAGGCCCGCTCCAGCCACGGCAGGCTGCGGGCGAAACGCCGCAGAACCCGCCGGTTACCGATGGCCACGGCAACCAGCAAGTCCCAGAGCAGCACGATGCTGAACATCCACAAGGCGTACGCTGTTTTCCAACTGTCGTTGGCACTGGCGACCATGCTGGCCAGGCTGGCATAGAACAGCGCGTTCTTGGGGTTGAGGATGCCGGACAACAAACCCATGCCCAAGCCCCGCCACCAACCCGGTACCGCCGACTCGCCCGCGACTGCGCCCAGGCGGGTTTGCCCGGCATGGCGTAAAAACAGCACGCCGATGTACAGCAGGTAGCTGGCCCCCGCCAGTTGCAGGGCGGTGAACAGCAGGCTGCCTTCCTGCAGCACCGACAGGCCGGTGAACGCCATGGCGATGAACGCGCCATTGGCCAGGGCGATGCCCAGGCAGGCACCGCTGGCGATGCGCCAACCGCTGTTGATCGAGGTGCGCGCCACCAGGAAGAAGTCCGGCCCAGGTGATAGCAGCGCGAGGAAGTGGGCGAGGGCGATGATCAGGAACTGTTGCATGGGTGGGGCTGCTCTGCGGAAAACCGCAGTCTGCGGCAGGGCCTGTGAGGCGTATTGAACAATATTGCAAGCCCAGGCGGCGGGCCTTCAGCGCCCTCGGTACTGCCCCGGCGTCACTCCCACATGGGCCTTGAACACCCGCTGGAAGTGGCTCTGATCGGCAAACCCGAGCTGGTAGGCCACCTCCGCCAACGCCGCCCCTTCACCCAACAGCTGGCGCCCGCGATTGACCCGGGCATTGAGCAGGTAGGCATGCGGTGTAAACCCGGTAGCCGCACGAAACGCACGGATCAGCTGATAGCGCCCAAGCCCGGCCTGATGGGCCAGTGCTCCCAGGCTCAAGTGCGCCGGGTCCTGGCCTTCGATGCGCGCGACCAACCCGCTCAGCGCGCTTGCCTCCAGGGCGGGGGCTGCAGATAGCGGCGGCTGGGCCGAGTAGTCCAGGTCTCCCAGAAAGGCGATCAGCGCAGCATCCTTCTCACCGTTGCTGGCGCAGGAGAACAACAGACTGTTCAACTCGCAGAATTGCCGATACACCTGTGGTGCCCGGCAGATACGCGCCGGTTCGCCTGCCCCGGCACCGCTCAGCCCCGACTCCAGCCGCAACTGCGTCAGCCAGTCGGCGTCCACATGCAGCATCTGGTAGCTCCAGGCTTGCCCGGGCGCGGGGTTGCAGGCATGGACGCGGTGGGCCGGTACAAACACCAGCGTGCCGGGCGTCAGGCGTTCCTGCCCCTCGGCAGCCCCGGTGAAATGGCTATGGCCAGCATCCACCGCGCCGATGGAAAACGTGGGGTGGCTGTGGGCCTTGTAGCAAGCCCGGCTATGGCAGGCGCGGCGACTTTCCACATGCGCAAGTGCCGGGTCGCGCCATAGCGCGGTGTGGGGGCGGGGCATCACAAGGTCCTCGGTTTTGCCAGCAGGGTAACAGTTGCCGCGCACCCGTACAGTTTTTCACGCTGGCTGTAACTTGACCGCAAGGCCCGGCACCCGCCGAAATAGACGCCTGTTGCCAAAGGAAAACAAGAATGGACCTTTCTAGCCTGCTGCTTTTCATCCCCGCCTGTTTCGCCCTGAACATGGCGCCCGGGCCAAACAACCTGCTGTCGCTTCATAACGCCAGCCGCTACGGCCTGCGCACCGCCTGCGTGGCGGGTGGCGGGCGTATCCTGGCCTTCAGCGGCATGATCGCCTTGGCGGCCATGGGCCTGGCGGTGGTGCTGCACACCAGCGAATACCTGTTCCTGGCCATCAAGGTGGTGGGTGCGGCCTACCTGTTCTACATCGCCTGGCAACTGTGGCGCGCACCGGTGGGCGAAGCCGTGGTGGCAAGTGACCACCCGAGTGGCACGTGGCGCCTGGCACGCCAGGAGTTCTGGGTGGCGGCCGGCAACCCCAAGGCGATCCTGATCTTCACCGCCTTCCTGCCGCAGTTCGTCTCGGTCGGTAGCGCCACCCCGGTGAGCGAGCAGTTCCTGTGGCTGGGTGTGCTGTTTCTGCTGCTGGAATGGGCGGCCATTGCCATTTACTCAGGCCTGGGCGCCTACATGCAGCGTTGGTTCAGCCAGCCTGGCCCGCGCCGCCTGTTCAACCGGGTTAGCGCCTCCCTGCTGGGCTGCGCCGGCCTCGGCTTGCTGGCGGCACGCCGCTAGAACTGCCAGCGCACGCCCAGGTTCACGCCGCTGGCTTCCTGCTGGCGGCTGTCCAGGTTGGCGGTGTATTGCACGCCGCCATGCAGGCCGACTGACGACAAGTCGGTCAGACGCCGCATCGTCACCGGCAAGTACGCTGTTGACACGTAGCAGACCGTTATCGCCCTCGTAATTGCCGTTTATAGTCAGTCGGCCCTGGGCGTCATTGCCCGTGCTGAGGTCTATCATCCCGGCATTCAGCACTGAAGCGCTTTGGCCATTGCCCTTCGCGGTGATCGTGCCTTGACGGGACAGCAGTGCGCTGCTGTCATCGATGATCAGGGCACCTGTGCCGGTGCCGTCGTCGCCGAGGGTCAATGTGTCGTCGAGCGTGAGACGGCTGTCATCGAACAGGCCTATGGCCTCCCAGTTCACGTACTGCGCGCCACCGTCTATTTGGCTTTTTTCGAACACCAGGCTATCGCTGCCGGGGCCCCCATCCAGGTCAGTGACCAATGTCTTCGAGTCGAGACCGATGATATTTCCTTGGTCGTCACCTGGCCCCATTCTTACCGGGCCGCCGATGCGCCCGCCCGACCAGGTAAAAATGTCGTTATCGTTGCCGGCACGTATCTCACCTTTGAGCGTGCCACCACTGAGGGTGATCTTGTCTAGGCCGCTACTGGTGCTGATATCACCGCCGATGGTGCCGCCGGTCATGGTGAACGTGTCCATGTCACCGCCCTGGTTCAGCGAGCCCAACGTACCGCCAGACATGGTGTACGTGTCTTGGCCATTGCCTTGCTGCAATGACAGAACTGTGCCGCCGCCGATGGTGAACGTGTCGGCCGCATTCGTCTGCACGAGGGCACCCAGATTGTCACCGGATGAAACGGTCAGGGATTCAGCGTGAGCCAGCAAAGGCAGGGTAAGTAGGGGGAATGCGGCAGGCAGCAGCAGGCGAGGGCAGCGCATAGGCAGGTTTCCGTGTCCATTGAAGGGTCCACTACCTAAAGCGTCGCTTCGGCCCTGCCTGTGTTGTATGTATTGTAAGGTGACGGAACAACTGGCAAAAATGTCAGGTGGCCCGCTGCCATCAATCGCGGTAGAAGGTTTGCACCAGGTGGTAGCCGAACTTGCTCTTGATCGGCCCGTGCACCACGCGCAGCGGCTTTTTGAAGATTACCTGGTCGATGGCACCGACCATCTGGCCCGGACGGATTTCGCCCAAGTCACCACCGCGTTTGCCTGACGGGCAAATGGAGAACTTTTTGGCCAGTACGTCGAAAGCCTCGCCGTTGGCGATGCGCTGCTTGAGCTTTTCGGCTTCGTCAGCGGTCTTGACCAGGATGTGGCGGGCTTGGGCTTTCATGGGGTACCTGTGCTTCGGGGAAAAAGGGCGGCATTATGCCTGCTCGCGCAACTCCACGCGATCTCGAAACTGCTCCAGCGCTTGCGGGTTGGCAAGCGCGTCGGTGTTCTTCACCGGTAAGCCATGCACCACATTGCGAACCGCCAACTCCACAAGCTTGCCGCTGATGGTATGTGGTATGTCACTGACCTGGGCAATCACCGCCGGCACATGGCGGGGGGTGGTGAATTGGCGTATCACCTGGCGAATGCGCTGGCGCAGGGCCTCATTGAGCTGCAGGCCGTCTTGCAGGCGTACGAACAGCACCACACGCACATCGCCTTTCCAGTCCTGGCCGATGGCCACGCTTTCCAGCACCTGCTCGACTTTCTCCACCTGGCGGTAGATCTCCGCCGTGCCAATGCGCACGCCGCCCGGGTTGAGCACGGCATCCGAGCGGCCGTGAATCACCAGGCCGCCATGGGTGCGCTGTTCGGCATAGTCGCCTTGGGCCCAAACCCCCGGGTACTGGCTGAAATAGGCGTCGTGATAGCGGCTGCCGTCCGGGTCGTGCCAAAATCCCAACGGCATGCAGGGAAAGTTGCGGGTACACACCAGCTCGCCTTTTTCGTCCAGCACCGGCTGGCCGTGCTCATTCCACACTTCCACCGCCATGCCCAGGCCCATGCACTGGATTTCACCACGGCGCACTGGCAGGGTCGGGTTGCCCAGCACGAAGCACGAGACAATGTCGGTACCGCCCGACATGGACGCCAGGCACAGGTCAGCCTTGATCTTGCTGTACACGTAGTCATAGCTGTGGGGTGACAGCGGCGAACCGGTGGACAGCAGCAACCGCAGGCTGGCCAGGTTGTGGCTGGCTGCAGGCTCAAGGCCCGCCTGCTCCAGCGCTGCCAGGTACTTGGCGCTGGTCCCGAAGGCGTGGATGCCCTCGGCGTCGATCAAGTCCAGCAGCCGTTCGGGTCCGGGGTGGAACGGCGAGCCGTCGTACAGCACCAGCGTGGCGCCTATGGCCAGGCCGCTGGCCAGCCAGTTCCACATCATCCAACCGCAGGTGGTGTAGTAGAACAACACGTCATCGGCTTTCAGGTCGTTGTGCAGGCCGTGTTCCTTGAGGTGCTGCAGCAACACGCCACCGGCGCGGTGGACGATACACTTGGGCACGCCGGTGGTGCCGCTGGAGTAGAGAATGCACAGCGGGTGGTCAAACGGCAGCGGGGTGAAACGCGGCTCGCCACCGGGTTGGTAGACGTCATCCCACAGGCTCACCCGGGCCGCGTGGAACTCGTCGGGGCGAGTGCCGCTACGGGTATGAGGTACTACGATCAGCTGCTCCAGGCCTGGCAACTGCTCGCACACATGGTTGACCTTGGCCACCTGATCGATGTCTTTTCCAGCGTATTGATAGCCGGCACAGACGATCAGCAGTTTGGGCGTAATCTGGCCGAAACGGTCGATGATGCCATTCACGCCGAACTCGGGCGAAGAGGTCGACCAGATCGCGCCGAGGCTGGTGCAGGCAAGCATGGCCACCAGTGTTTGCCAGGTATTGGGCATCACGGCAGCCACACGGTCGCCTGCGACGATGCCTGCGGCCTTGAACGCCGCTTGCAACCCCGCTACATGGGCGGCCAGCTGGGCGTGGGTGAGCGCCTGGCGGTGGCCATCCTCGCGTATGGAAACAACGGCCGGGCGGTCGTCGCGACGGCGCAGCAGGTGTTCGGCGAAGTTCAGGGTGGCGTTGGCGAACCACTGCGCTTCGGGCATTTGTGGCCCTTCACTCAGCATTTGGCTCGCCGGGGTGTGCCAGCGCACGTGGAAATAGTCGGCAAGGGTCTGCCAGAAGGCGGGCCGCTGTTCGATGCTCCAGCGGTGCAGCGCCTGGTAGTCGGTGAGTTGCAGGTTGTAGCGCAGGTTGACCCGTCGGCGGAAGGCATCCATCCGGCTGGCCTTGACCTGCGCCGTGGAGGGGCGCCAGAGCACATCGTTCATGCGTTTCCTCCCGTTACTGCCAACCGCGGGCTTGTCATCTGTGGGGCAGATGAAGGAAGTCCCCTGTAGGAGCGGGTTTACCCGCGAAGAAGCCGGCGCGGTGCATGGCACCGGCGTTGCCGGTGTTCGCGGCTGAAGCCGCTCCTACAGTGACCGCGCAGGCTGTTTATTCTACTTTAGCCTTCTGCACGTCCTGCGATGCCGACCACACGCGGTAGCGCACTTCGACATCCTTGGGCACATACAGCACTACCGGCAGCTTGCTGTTGTAACGCAGCAGGAAGCCGTCACCGACCACCGGCACGAAGGCCTCAGTCTTCTTGCCATCCGGGCAGGCCATCAGCGTGCTGGCCGGGCCGCTGACCTTGTCCAGGCGGTAGTAATTGTAGCCCCAGCCTTCCAGGGTGCGTTCTTCCAGGTTGCCGCCCAGGCGTTGGCGATTGCAGTCCACCTGCAGCGTCTTGCCAGCGAGGATTTCCAGTTTATAGGCCGACTCGTCAGCCTGTGCCGGCAGGTGAATCACCTGCCGGGTGAAGCCTTTTTCTGCCTCGGGGTAGGGGGCGACGTCCTTCAGGCTGGCTGCCATCACAGGGGCTGCGGCAGCCAGGGTCAGGGCCAGAATCGCGGGCATCGGGGTAGGGCGCATAAGGCCTCCTTGCAAATAATCGAATACGAGACCACTGCCAGGCCCAGGCCGCCCGTCATTGGGCCAACCAGCCACCATCGACGTTCCAGGCGGCGCCGCGAACCTGGCTTGCGGCCTCGCTGCACAAGAATAGTACCAGCTCACCCAGGTGTTCGGGGGTGACGAACGCCAGCGATGGTTGCTTCTCGGCCAGCAGATCATGCTGTGCCTGCAGCGGGTCGCCACCGTTGGCAGCACGGTCGTCGATCTGCTTCTGCACCAGCGGGGTCAGCACCCAGCCTGGGCAGATGGCATTGCAGGTGACATTGCTGGTGGCCGTTTCCAGCCCGACCACCTTGGTCAGGCCGACCACACCATGTTTGGCCGCCACATAGGCTGCCTTGCCAGTCGAACCGACCAGGCCATGTACCGACGCGATGTTGATGATGCGCCCCCAGTTGCGCGCGCGCATGCCCGGCAGCGCCAGCCGCGTGCCATGGAATACGGCCGACAGGTTGAGGGCGATGATCTTGTCCCAACTTTCCTGCGGGAACTGCTCCACCGGTGCTACATGCTGGATGCCGGCATTGTTGACCAGAATGTCGACACCACCGAATTCGCGTTCGGCCAGTACGAACAACGCTTCAATCTGGGCCACGTCCGACAGGTCGGCCGGGTGGTGAACAGCTTTCACCCCGTGCCGGGTGATCTCGGCCAGCGCCGCTGCCGGGTCGCCAAAGCCGTTGAGCACGATATTGGCGCCCGCGCGGGCCAGCACCTGGGAGATGCCCAGGCCAATGCCGCTGGTAGAACCGGTGACGAGTGCAGTCTTGCCTTTGAGGGTCATGCATAGCTCCTTAGACGATGCCGGTGGCGTAGAAGGTGGCGATGACCACGAACACCGCCAGGGTCTTGATCAGGGTAATACCGAAAATGTCCTTGTAGGCCTCGCGGTGGGTCAGGCCGGTCACCGCCAGCAAGGTGATCACCGCGCCGTTGTGTGGCAGGGTGTCCATGCCACCGCTGGCCATGGCGGCCACCCGGTGCAGTACTTCGAGCGGGATGTTGGCGGCATGGGCGGCGGCGATGAACGTGTCGCCCATGGCCGCCAGGGCGATGCTCATTCCGCCCGAAGCGGAGCCTGTGATGCCGGCCAGCAAGGTCACGGTGATGGCTTCGTTGACCAGCGGGTTGGGGATGCCACGCAGGGCATCGGCCAGCACCAGAAAGCCTGGCAGCGAGGCGATCACTGCACCAAAGCCATATTCGGAAGCGGTGTTCATGGCCGCCAGCAAAGCACCCCCCACCGCGCTTTTGGTGCCTTCTGCCAGGCGCGTGCGGATGGCGCCAAAGGCACACACCAGCACCATCAGGATGCCCACCAGCAATGCTGCCTGCACTGCCCAGATGGCCGTGAGTTTGGCCACGTCGCTTT
Organism: Pseudomonas sp. FYR_2; assembly: GCF_043106425.1. Lineage (NCBI taxonomy): Bacteria > Pseudomonadati > Pseudomonadota > Gammaproteobacteria > Pseudomonadales > Pseudomonadaceae > Pseudomonas > Pseudomonas sp. FYR_2. The sequence continues at coordinate 2,433 of NZ_JBICMM010000009.1, read as the reverse complement.
GCACTGGCGCGCTCATGCCGGGCAGTTGCAGGCTGTGGCTGGGGCCATACCACTGGGGGATCCAGTGGGTGAACAACAGGTTCATTACCCCCACGAGTATCAGCGGGGACAGGGCCAGCCAGGGGTTGGGCAGGGCCAGGTCGGCAGCGGTTTCCGGTTCGTTGCGCAAGTCGGTGCCATAGCCTTCACCTGCACGCTGGGCTTTGTTGCGTTGGCGTTGCAAGTAGGCCATGCCGGTAAAGAACACGAACAACGTGCCGATCAGGCCCAGCCATGGCGCCGCCCAGGCGGTGGTGTTGAAGAAGGTGCTGGGGATGATGTTCTGAATTTGTGGGGTGCCCGGCAGGGCGTCCATGGTGAAAGAGAATGCACCCAAGGCGATGGTGGCCGGGATCAGGCGCTTGGGGATGTTGCTCTGGCGGAACATTTCGGCGGCGAACGGGTACACCGCGAACACCACCACGAACAGCGAGACACCGCCGTAAGTGAGCAGGGCGCAGACCAGCACGATGACCAGCATCGCTTGACGGGTGCCGAGCAGGCGGATGGCGGCGGCAACGATCGACCGGGAGAAGCCGGACAGTTCGATCAGCTTGCCAAACACAGCGCCCAGCAGGAACACCGGGAAGTAGAGTTTGATGAAGCCCACCATTTTCTCCATGAACACCCCGGTGAACGCGGGGGCCACGGCAGAGGGGTCGGTGAGCAGGACGGCGCCGAGGGCGGCGATGGGGGCAAAGAGGATTACGCTGTAACCGCGATAGGCAGCCAGCATCAGCAGGGCCAGAGCGGCGAGGGCGATGAGCACGGTCATCGGGGAGGGTCTCCTGGGTGAGTCTTGTTTTTATCGGTGTGCAGGAGATAGCGGGAATCGTGCCAAAATATAAGATATTGATTTATAAGTATTTTTTGTTTGTTTTGAAATATTTGTCTCTAATTCGAGATTTTTGTTTCGCGTTGCGTCCCGCCGAGGCACAAGGGCAAAGCCCTCGCGATAGTCTCAACATGGAAACTATAGTCTCTAATCAGAGATCAAGTGCAACCATCTTCTTGTACAGGGTCGACCGTCCTAGCCCCAATGCCTGAGCAGCCTGCGGCACATTGCCCTCGCATTCTGCGAGGGCCTCGCCAATCAACTTGCGCTCGAATGCCTCGCAGGCCTCCCGGTATGTCTGTCGCACCGGCCCGGCCGCTATCGGGCTCAACGGCCCCAATGCCGCACGCAAGTCCGCCACCCCCAACCGTGGCTGATCCGCCAGCAATGTCGCGCGCTCCAGCACATTGCGCAGCTCGCGAATGTTCCCCGGCCATGCATGCCGCGCCAGCAGTTGTTGCGCATCAGCCTCCAGCTCGTACTGGCTGCCCAGTTCACCCAGTATGGTCTCGCACAGCGCTGGCAAATCCTCCAGACGCTCCCGCAGCGGCGGCACGTCGATCGGCAGCACATTCAGCCGGTAATACAGGTCGGCGCGAAACGCCCCACGGGCCATGGCTGCCTGCAGGTCGATGGAGGTGGCGGCAATGATGCGCACGTCGCTGCGCAGCATCTGGTTCGAGCCAACCGGCTCGTATTCCTTTTCCTGCAGTACGCGCAGCAGCTTGCTCTGCAGGGCTAGCGGCATGTCGCCGATCTCGTCGAGGAACAGCGTGCCGCCTTCGGCCAACTGCAGCTTGCCACTGCGGCCCTTGCGGTCGGCGCCGGTAAACGCACCCGGCGCGGTGCCGAAAAATTCGGCTTCGAGCAGCGTTTCAGGGATCGCTGCACTGTTGATGCTGACGAAGGCTTTGTGCGCCCGCGCCGACGCCGCGTGGATGGCATGGGCCAGTAGCTCTTTGCCCGTACCGGTTTCGCCCAGCAACAACACCGGCGAATCGCTGCCCGCACCGCGCCGGGCGCGGCGCTTGGCTTCCAGGCTGGCAGCGCTGCTCCCCACGAACTGTGCGAAGCTGTACTTGGCTTGTCGGGCGCGCAGTTGCGAGCGGGTCGAGGCCAGCTCCTGCTGCATGCTGGCGTAGCGTTTAAGCAGTGGCGACAGGCTGCGCAGTTCGTCGAACAGTGCAAAGCCGATGGCACCGATCAGTGCGCCCTGGTCGTCGTGGATCGGCAGGCGCATCACCACCAGGGGCTCGTTCGAGGTGTCGAGCATGTCCAGCAGGATTGGCCGGCCATTGCTCACCACGTCGCGCATCAGGCTGCCTGGGATCACCGCCTCGCATGGCTGGCCGATGGCTCTGGCGGCATCGGCCAGGCCGAAGCGCCGGGCGTAGCGTTCGTTCATCCAGACGATACGTGCATTGCGGTCAACGATGACCGTGCCTTCGCTGGACTGCTCGATGATCTCGAACAGCGAGTGAATTGCCAGTTGCCGTACCTGGGGGTAGTTCTTGAGGCTGTCGTTGTGGTGCATGGGTAAACATCCTGAATCATTGTAT
>NZ_JBICMM010000008.1:0-337 GCF_043106425.1 Pseudomonas sp. FYR_2 | reverse complement strand
ACTGAGGCTCAGCCAGCCAGGCGTAGTAGCCGCTGGGATGCACCTTGAGGGTTTGGCAAAGGCGACGTACCGGGTAATCCGTCGAGTGCTTCTTGATGAAGGCGTACTTCAGCCGCACTCCTTGGCAAAGTACGCGGCGGCCTTCTTTAAGATGTCTCGCTCTTCCGTCACGCGTTTGAGTTCAGCGCGTAGCTTCCGCAGCTCAGCCTGCTGATCATCGTCTTGCTGACGCTGTTCTTGGGGCTTGCTGTAGAGCTTGATCCAGGCATAAAGGCTGTGAACGGACATCCCCAGACGCTGGGCAACATCGGCGACAGGCTTGCCTTTCTCGGTCACT
>NZ_JBICMM010000007.1:0-30991 GCF_043106425.1 Pseudomonas sp. FYR_2 | reverse complement strand
CTGCGTGAGCGCGCGCTGGCGGTGTAAGGCGTAGCTTCAAGCTGGCACCCACAGGGTCTAGACGTCCTGTGGGTGTTGGCTGGTGGTGCATAGCAACCTCTCAACCGATCTCCAAATTGGACATTCTCAGGCTCTTCAATTCATGGGGAGCACGAGAATATGACCATCGGTTCGACACATAACCATCCTGCTGATCTGGCCATAGAGCCTACATCGCCACTACAACCGTGGGCCGCGCGTTTTCCAAACCCTCCCGATCTTTGCTTTGATTACCGTCGTTTGATTGAACAAGAGGGAGGCGTTGCATATGCCGCAAAGCCCGAGCATCGAATCTGTATTGTCGGTGCTGGTGTTACAGGGCTGACTGCCGCTCGGGAACTGTTTCGCTGCGGCTATACCCGCATCACCTTGATGGAGCAGTCCCAGCGTGTTGGCGGCCGCCACCTGACAGTGGTGAACCAGAAGGGTAATCACAAGCAGCCTTTAACCCCATTCGAAATGGGGGCCATGCGCATGCCATTGTTCAACAGGACAGGCGAATCTCCGAAAGATGGACGTTCGCTCATGGCCTATTACGCCAAGCTGTTTGAGCTACGGCTTTCCGATTTCCCGAACCCGGGGACACCTTGGGTAAATGCAACCGGTATCTATCTTCGCGACGGGCAACTAGACGGCGAAGGGGAGCCGAAGCTGCTGGTTTGGTGCAACCCACAAGGAAATACCCCTCCGCCTACTGCTACGCTGCAAAACGTCTATGAAAAATGGCATCGCTTCGCCCGGCAGTTTGCCGAGCGCATCGCCATTGTATATGGCACTGAACGTTGGACGTCGATGTGGCAGGCTGTTGTCGAACGCTATCACCAGTTGTCATTCAGGGATCTGGTGCATTTGCCCACGCTGGATGTATGGGATCCCGCAAACCCCGGTGATTTTGGCGGACTGGGCATGAACAGTGAAGAGTCGGCCATTTTCTATGCAATCGGTATTGGCGACGGCAGTTGGGGGGCCTTCTATGATGTCTGCTGCCTGTACCCGCTGCGTACAGCCATCTTTGGTTTCAGCAGCCATTTGCAATTGGTGCATGGGCGCGTTGACCAAGAGGGTACACCTTACGCTGCGCCGTATCTGGAAGCCAGCAACGTCCCTGACAGCAGGGGACTGATGTTCAAGGCACCCGCTTACATCGGTCTCGCTGCAATGGATGAAAGCTTGTTGTTTCTGGATGCCGGGATGAACGGCATTTCGCTCTACGACTACCTCCTTCAACGAGATGACGGGCTGTTGACGGACACTTCGGTTTGTTCACTGCAAAAACTGGATGGGGGCGGCATTCGCGTCGGATACCGTTGGCACAACAGTGACTCTGAGCATCAACGCCTTCAGTACGATGACTTCGACAGTGTGATCTTGACCCTCCCGTCCTGGTTGATTGAAACCAATATACGCCTCGAAGGTTTCAGCCGTCGGGTACTGCCGCCGTCGATTGTGGACGCCTGGAAGCATGCTCACTGGGAAACCAGTTGCAAGGTCTACGCACCACTGAAGAAGAGCTTTCTGGACCGACAGCCGGCGCTACCCCAGATTCTCGTTACCGACAGCTTTGTCCACGATGTCTATGCCTATCGGTACAACGACCGTTACACAGATGACTGTATCTTGCTCAGTTACACCTGGGAGGACGATGCAACGAAGCTAGCTGCATTTACTGATGAAGAATTGGCCAGCAAGTGCCTTGAGGAACTCGACCGGATCCTCCTGCGCTGCAGCAATGTGACTGAACCTATATCGCCCTACATCGATACCCGAAACATTCGCATACAGCGCTGGGCGACGGACAAAAATGCGCTCGGCTGCGCGAAGCTGTATCGCGCAGGTACCTACTACGACGCGGTCGGCCTGATGAAATACAACCGCGATTACAGTGCCAGCTCGGGGTTGTACTTGGCTGGAGAGTCCTTCTCTGTTGACGCCGGCTGGACCGAGCCGTGTTTACGCACCGCGCTCGATGCAGTCATCAATCTTTGCAACAACACATCCGCAACGTTCAATGGAGGCTTCACCCTTGAGCACTATCCGCATTATCAACTTGGGAAATAGCGGCGTCTGGGTGTTTTTGTGAGATTCGTCCTACTGCACTTACTCGCTTCTCCTTCGCTCCCATAGGACCTGCCCGACTGTCCCTCCCAAGCGCAACCCCGCTCTACTGGCGACCTTCCAGAACAACCACAAAAAGGAAGTCGCCATGTCTGAACAACGCACCCCCGTCAGCCCCGTACGTATCGCTGTCATCCAGTACGACCCACAGGTCGGGCTAGAGTACTGCGATGGCAACCTGAGCAGAGGCCTGGCACTGGCCCGGCGTGCGGCGCGTGAAGGTGCCAATCTGATCGTGCTGCCCGAGCTGGCCAACACCGGTTATACCTTTCACTCCCGTGCCGAGGCCTATGCCCATGCTGAAACACTGCAGGCAGGCCGCAGCCTGAAAGCCTGGGCTGATTTCGCCAGGGAGTATCAGGTGTACCTGGCCGCAGGATTTGCCGAGCGTGATGGCTTGAAGCTTTACGACAGCGCCGCATTGTTCGGCCCCGACGGCCTGCTTGGGCACTATCGCAAGGCTCACCTGTGGAATCAGGAAAAGCTCTGGTTCACCCCTGGCGATCTCGGTTTTCCGGTATTCGAGACGCCGATCGGGCGTATCGGCCTGCTGATCTGCTGGGACATCTGGTTCCCTGAAGTGCCGCGGCTGATGGCAGCGCAAGGCGCGGACATCATATGCAGCTTGAACAACTGGGTGTGGACACCGCCACCCCTGTTTGATGAAGCAGGGCGTTGCATGGCGTCGTACCTGACCATGACGGCCGCGCACGTAAACAATGTCTACATCGCTGCCGCAAACCGTATCGGCAGTGAGCGAGGGGGGCGCTTTCTCGGTTGTTCGTTGATTGCCGGAACCAATGGCTGGCCCATTGGTGAGGTGGCTAGTGCGGAGGAGGAAAGCATTCTGTATGCCGATGTCGACCTCAGCAACGCACGTTCAGCGCCGATCTGGAACAGCCTCAACGACCTGCAGCGTGATCGCCGTACCGATCTCTACGATGCTGCGCTTGGCTACCGCCTGCATGCGCCTATGCCACGCTGAGGATCCACAGATGAAGCCATTATTGCTGCCCAATCGGCAGCGTTCCCCTGTGTTGATCTTCACCTGCCTGTTAATGCTGCTGGTAGCCAGCCTTGCGTCAGGCCAATGGCCAGACTACGGGCAACTGGCGGCGACCCTCGACCAACCGCTGAGCCGTTTGCGCTGGATAGTGGGCGATATCAGCGAGGTCGCTTTCTACAAGCATGAGCTGCCTGCGCTGGGCTTGCTGCTAGGCGCTAGCCTGGCACATTGGGCCCATCTTCGCGGGTATCGCTGGCAGGGTTTTGCCATCTGCTATGGAAGCGGACTGTGGCCATGGGTGTTTACCAGCTCGCTAATGGGCCTCTTACTTAGCCACGCCTTGTGGGGATGGACCTTGGCCAGTGGCACCTGGCAACCAACGTTTGTGGCCTTCGTGTCACTGCCGGCAGCCATGGTGCTGCTGTTTGGCGCGGGCTGGCGAGTGACGATCACAGGCGCGCTACTGGGGGCACTACTGGTAACCCCGGCGAGTCTGCTGATGGTCAACTACCTGTGCTATCCCCTGCAGTTGCCTGTGGTCATCGGCAACGTGAGTGGTATGGCCGTGGCAAGTGTCGTCGCGTTCCTGCTGTGCAAGTGTTTCCCGTCTTGGGTACGTCAAAGCCACGAACCCGACGTTGCGAAACCTGTGGCCAGCCAACCAGACTACGGTGTGGTCTGGACCTTGCGGCGTGTGCTGGCCGACTTCAGCGAAGCGCCGTTCTTTGGCAATGAACTGGCCAGCCTCGGCCTACTACTGGGCGTGTTACTGGCTTACCTGTTGTCCCCGGCGGCCCCCGCATACGGTTCAATGTTGGTGATGCACATAGTGGCTGGGCAGGCCTTGGCGTCTTTGGTCGGAGTCGTATTCTGGCGCGGCCAGTGGCAAGCCCGTGGGTGGTACCCTACCTACATTCCGATCGTCTCGATCGTGCCGGCCGCAGTGCTGACGCATGGAGGCAGTTGGCAAGTAGTCGTGGCCAGTGCAGTGCTGGGTGCGCTGGTGGCTCCACCGCTGGCAGTGGCGATCACTCAGCGGTTGCCGACCTATATGCATGGCTACATCGGCAACGTAGTGTCGATGGCCGTCAGCACGTTGGGAATCGTACCGCTGATCGGGTTACTTGTGGGGGGAGAAGCATGATTGAGCATTCGGGCCTGCCCAGGCTGTCGATCGCCAGTTTGGGGGGGACAGTCAGTATGCAGGCTGCGGCGGTTGGGTGTGGTGTAACGCCCACTTTGGATTGTGAGCAGCAACTGCTTCAGGTCCCACAGTTGCGCGAGATGGCGCAGTTGAACGTAACGTCATTGTGCCTGGTGCCCAGTGCATCGCTCAGCTTCAGGGCGCTGCTGGATGTGCTGGCCTGGGCTCGCTGCGAGGTCGAGCGCGGTGCCCGGGCCGTGATATTGACCCAAGGCACCGACAGCCTTGAGGAAACGGCCTATTTCCTTGATCTGCTCTGGCCATTCGATGCGCCGTTGGTGATGACCGGTGCGATGCGCTCGGCCAGCCAGCCGGGCAACGATGGCCCGGCCAACCTGCTGGCTGCGGCACAGGTTGCATTGGCACAAGGCAGCAGTGGGCGTGGTGTGCTGGTGGTGATGAATGATCAGGTTCATTGCGCGGCAAGGGTTCGCAAGACGGCCAGCCTGGCGATGGCGGCATTCGAGTCGCCTGGCTTTGGTCCTCTGGGCGAAGTTGTAGAGGGCGTCGCTACGTATCGCCATCCACCAGACAGGCGGGAAGTGCTGCCGTTACCGGGACGTTCCGACCAGCGCGTTGCCCTGCTCGAGGCGTGCCTGGACGCTGACACGGCATTGCTGCAGGCTGTGCCCACATTGGGTTACGACGGGTTGGTCATCGCCGGCTTTGGCGCTGGCCATGTTTCCGGCAGTTGGTCTGATGCTCTGGAGCACATGACGCCAACCCTGCCAGTCATTGTCGCCACTCGCACAGGTAAGGGACCTACAGCCGGGGCAACCTACGGGTTTTCCGGCTCCGAGATCGACTTGCAGAAAAAAGGTGTGCACATGGCCGGGCAGCTCTGCCCGCGCAAGTGCCGCATCTTGCTGTGGCTGCTGATTGCCACCGACCGGCAGCATGAGTTGCCGCGTTGGCTGTCCTCCTGAAAAATCTGCCCGTGCAGTGGCACGCACGGGCAACCCTTCAAGCGTTGCTGTGCTAGGGTGCACACACTTTTGCTTCTCAGGATGTACGCCCATGCTCCCCGCACTCAGCGAAAAAGAACTCGATCGCCTCGAAGACCTGCTGATCACTTACGGCAACGACTACTCGGTGCTGAACCTGGCCGAACTCAATGGTTTTTTCACCGCGCTCGCCAGCTCGCCGGTCACCGTCTACCCCGAGCAATGGCTGCCTGCGGTAGCCGGTGGCAAGGTGCCGAAGTTCAAGAAGCCTGCGCACGAAGAAGCGTACACCGCGTTGATGCTGCGCTATGCCAACCAGGTGGCAGAAGAGCTGGGTGACGACGTCGACCACTTCGAGCCGCTATTCGAAGAAAACGAAGGTGAGGAAGGCCATGTGATCGTCATGGAGGAGTGGTGCTTCGGTTACATGCGCGCTACCCAGGTTGCCGGTTGGGAGGCGTTGCCGCCAGAGCAGGATCAACTGCTCAAGGCTATTTCGCTGCATGGGCTGGAGGACAACTTCGAGTTGTTGGACCAGATGAGCGAAGCCGATATCCAGGCGTGCGTGCCACAGGTGGTCGAGGCCGCGCGGGGGCTGTTCCGGTATTTCAACAAGCTGCACTGATACAGAGTTTGCAATAAGGCTGCTGGCCTTTTCGCTGGTAAAACCGCGAAGAGACCAGCAGATCCAGCACACAGTCGGCTCAGAGGTGCTTGCGGCGGATCTCGAACGCCGACAGTGTGGCAGCCAGGCGCTCGGGGATGCGGGGTCGCGCTGGCGCGGCAATTGGAGTTTGGCACGACCGAACTGGCGAATTATTTCGCGCAGCGAAATTATGGTTTCCTCATCACACGGATTCTGCTCTGCGCCGATCAGGTGCAGCATGTGCTCCACCAGCCCACTCCGGTGCTGACCAGGAGCCAAGCCCATGTCGAACCCGATCAAGCTTTACAACTTCCCCAAGTCTGGCCACGCCCATCGCATTGAACTGATGCTGTCTCTGCTCAACCTGCCTACCGAGCTGGTGTTCGTCGACCTGGCCAAAGGGGCCCACAAGCAACCGGACTTCCTGGCCCTTAACCCGTTCGGCCAGGTACCGGTCATCGATGACAACGGCACGGTGATCGCAGACTCCAATGCCATCCTCGTCTACCTCGCCAAAAAATATGACAACGGCACCTGGCTGCCCGAAGAGCCAGCCGCTGCCGCCCGCGTGCAACGCTGGCTGTCGGTCGCTGCAGGCCCGCTGGCCTTCGGCCCCGCCGCTGCCCGCCTGGTGACCGTGTTCGGTGCTGCGTTCAACACCGACGAAGTGATCACCCGCGCCCACACCCTGCTCAAGGTGATCGATGCCGAGCTGGCAAAGTCGCCCTTCTTGGCCGGCAACAAAGCCACTATCGCTGACATCGCCAACTACTCGTACATCGCTCACGCACCAGAGGGCAATGTGTCGCTGGAGCCCTATGCCAATGTGCGTAGCTGGCTGGCGCGGATCGAGTCACTGCCGGGCTTCGTGCCCATGCCACGTACCGTGATCGGGCTGCAGACCAGCGCCTGACACCCCGCCCTCGGGAGGAACGCCGCCATGCGACAGACGCCGGACCAACGCCCCTCGCCCTGGCATGCGGGCGAGCAAGCCCTGCAGGAAAAGGTCGGTGTAGCAGAGCGCATGGAGGCGTTCGGGCAAAAGGTCATTCGTGACTACATGCCCGACCAACACCGCACGTTCTATCACCAGTTGCCGTTCATGGTGGCGGCTAGCGTTGACGCTCAGGGTCGGCCCTGGGCGACGCTGCTGGAAGGGCCAGAAGGTTTCGTCAGCTCGCCCGACCCACGGCAATTGACGATTGACACCAAGTTACCGGCAGATGACCCCGCCACCCCGGGGCTGGTCGCCGGGCAGGCAATCGGCCTGCTGGGCATCGAGCTGCACACCCGCCGGCGCAACCGCATCAACGGGCAGATCCGCCAGGCTGCTGCGGGGCAATTGCAGGTGGCGGTGGAGCAGTCGTTCGGCAACTGCCCGCAGTACATCCAGCTGCGCGACTACACCCGCGTCACCGAACCGGCCCAAGGGCGCGTCGATGCCACAACACTGAATGCCACGACCGTCAGCATGATCCAGTCTGCTGACACATGCTTCGTCGCCAGCTATGTCGAGCATGAAAGCGGCCAGCGCTCGGTGGATGTTTCCCACCGAGGCGGTCGGCCAGGGTTCGTCAAGGTCGAAGGCAACACGCTGACCATTCCCGACTACGCCGGTAACCTGCACTTCAACACCTTGGGCAACTTGTGGGTTAACCCGAGGGCAGGTTTGCTGTTCATCGACTTCAGCAGCGGCAACGTTCTGCAGGTGTGCGGACGTGCCGAGGTGCTGCTGGAAAACCCGGCCATCCAGGCTTTTGAAGGTGCAGAGCGGCTGTGGACGCTGGAGGTCGAGCAGGTGGTGTGGCGGCCGGCTGCGGTTTCCCTGCGCTGGGCCTTCAAGGAGTACGCACCGACCAGCCTGATGACCGGCATCTGGGCTGAGGCCGAAGCGCGTTTGCAGCAACGCCAGCAACAGCGCCAATGGCAAGCCTGGCGCGTACTGCGGGTGGAGCAGGAGAGCCGTGATATCCGTTCGTTCTACCTTCAGCCGCCCAGCGATAGCGCTGTGGTGTTTGCACCCGGGCAACATGTTCCGGTGCAGGTAGAGCGTGACGGTGAAGCGCCGCTGATCCGCACCTACAGCTTGTCCAGCGCACCTTCCGATGGCTATTTGCGTATTAGCGTCAAAGCCCAGGGCCCGGTTTCCCGCCACTTGCATGAGCGCATTGCGCCCGGCGATGTGCTTGACGTGCGTCCACCCATGGGCAGCTTCACGCTGGACATGCAGAGCACGCGGCCGCTGGTGCTGATTGGCGCGGGGGTGGGAATCACGCCATTACTGGCCATGCTGCGCGAGCAGTTGAGCAAGGCCCAGACGCGGCACATCCACTTATTCCATGGCGCGCGTAGCCTGGCCGACCTGCCGTTCAGGCAGGAACTGGCGAGCTTGCGGCAACAGGCGGGAGGCTTGCTGCACATCCATCGCGCCCTGAGTCAGCCGGAAGGCCAAGCGCTGCTTGGGCGAGATTACGAGTTTGCCGGGCGTCTGGGCATCGAGCAGGTCAAGGCGACGCTGGCGCTGGACGACTACGATTTCTACCTGTGCGGACCGGGCAGTTTTACCCAGGACTTGTATGAAGGGTTGCGCGGCGTGCATGTGCCGGATGCGCGGATTCACGCAGAAGCCTTCGGGCCGTCGACGTTGCGGCGGCACACGGACGCCGACCAGCCCACCTTGCAACAGCCGCCTGCGGCCAGCGAGCCCGTGCCGGTGTACTTCGCGGCATCGGCCAAGGAAGCGCGCTGGGCACCCGGCAGCGGTACCTTGCTGGAGCTGGCCGAGGCGCGTGGGCTGGCGCCGGAGTTCAGTTGCCGGGGTGGCTCGTGTGGTACCTGCAAGACCAAACTTGTGAGTGGCCAGGTGCATTACCCGAATCCACCGGCAGAGCTGCCGGAGGCGGGGTCGGTGTTGATCTGTTGTGCGGTGCCGGCGCAGGTGGAGGAGGGGTTACAGGCATTGGTGCTGGACATCTGACAAACCAGTCCCGGCCTCTTCGCGGGCAGCACAAAATGCCCAGATGAATAATAATCCCGGCACCTCATGTCCTCAGGAGCCCGCATGGACCAGATCCACCTGATGAAGGTGTTCGTCGCCGTAGGTGAGCTGGAAAGCTTCGCCGCTGCTGCCCGCCGCCTGGATATTTCTCCGGCCGCCGTCACCCGCGCCGTCAGCGCCCTGGAAGACCAGCTTGGGGTAAAACTGCTGCTGCGCACTACCCGTAGCGTACGCCTGACCGAAGCGGGAGGCCGCTACCTGGAAGACACCCGGCATATCCTCGCCAGCATCAACGAGGCCAACGCCGCCGCTGCGGGCATCAACGCCACCCCCAAGGGCGACCTGGCGGTTACCGCGCCGATCCTGTTCGGCAAGAAGTTCGTCATGCCGTGCATCGTCCGCTACCTGCAGCAGTACCCTGAGGTCGATGTGTCTGCCTACTTCCTGGACCGCGTGGTGAACATGGTCGAGGAGGGCATGGACGTTGCGGTGCGCATCGGCCCGTTGCCCGACTCGGGGTTGAAGGCGTTGCGGGTCGGCAGGGTGCGGCGCATGTTGTGCGCATCCCCCGATTACCTGGCGCGACATGGCGCGCCGAAACATCCCTCGGACCTGGCCGGGCATGCGGTAATCGGCACCACCAACCTGTCGCCCCGTGCCGGCTGGCGCTTCGGGGTGACAGAAGAGCCGACCATGGTACGCATGAAGCCGAGGCTGACGGTCACCAGCAACGATGGGGCCATCGCGGCTGCCAGTGGCGGGCTGGGTATTGCCCGGTTGTTGTCGTACCAAGTGGCCGATGAACTGGCCAACGGGCAACTGCAGGTGATTCTGGCCGAGTACGAAGAGGCGCCCTGGCCAATTCATGTACTGCACCGGGAGAGCAAGTATGGCTCGGCCAAGGTCAGGGCCTTCATCGACATGCTGGCGCAGGCACTGCGAGCCCAACAACTCGATTGAGATCGTACAACAAGGGTTAAAACAGCTTGAAATAATATTTGTTGTACGACGACCTATGACGTGGCACTCTTTCGCCTGAAACAATTTGTCGCAAATAGCCCTGCCGGCGTTTGCGCCAAACGCTCGCCACTCTAAAAACAAGAAATTCAGGTGAACCATGAAGATGAAAGGCATCCGTTGGTGGATGGTCAGCCTTGTCACGGCTGGGCTCGTCGTCAACTACCTCGCCCGCAACACCCTCTCGGTGGCTGCCCCCACCTTGATGACCGACCTCGCCATCAGTACCGAGCAGTACGCCAAGATCGTCGCTGCCTGGCAGGTGTGCTACGCCCTCATGCAGCCCATTGCCGGCTGGTTCATCGACTTCATCGGCACCAAGCTGGGCTTTGCCGTGTTCGCCATGGCCTGGTCACTGGCCTGTGCCGGCGCGGCCCTGGCCACCGGCTGGCAGAGCATGGCGTTCATGCGTGGGTTGCTGGGCATGACCGAAGCCGCCGGCTTGCCGGCCGGGGTCAAGGCCACCACCGAGTGGTTCCCGGCCAAGGAGCGATCGGTGGCGATTGGCTGGTTCAACATCGGCTCGTCGCTCGGCGCCTTGCTGGCGCCGCCGCTGGTGGTGTGGGCGATCCTGCACAGTGGCTGGCAGCTGGCGTTCGTGATCGTTGGCGTTTCGGGCATTGTCTGGACCCTGTTGTGGATGCTGCTGTACAAGCACCCGCGTGACCAGAAACGCCTGAGTGACGAGGAGCGCGACTACATCCTGGCCGGGCAGGAAGCGCATTTCAAGCAGGACACCCGCGAGAAGGGCGCGTGGAAGCGTATCTTCAAGGCCCGTAACTTCTACGCCATCGCATCGGCGCGGATCCTGTCGGAGCCTGCCTGGCAAACCTTCAATGCCTGGATTCCGCTGTACCTGATGACCGAGCGGCACATGAACATCAAGGAAGTGGCGATGTTCGCCTGGCTGCCGTTCCTGGCGGCCGACATCGGCTGTGTGCTGGGCGGTTACCTCAGCCCGCTGTTCCACCGCTACTTCAAGGTGTCGCTGTTCACCTCACGCAAGATGGTGCTGGTGTTCGGTGCCAGCTGCATGATCGGCCCGGCCTGCATTGGCCTGGTGGAAAGCCCGTACACCGCGATCCTGTTGCTGTGCATTGGCGGTTTTGCCCACCAGACGCTGTCGGGGGCGCTGTACTCGATCACTTCCGACTCGTTCAGCAAGGACCAGGTGGCCACGGCGACCGGTATGGGCGGCATGTGCGGGTATCTGGGGGCGGCGGCGTTTACGCTGGTGTTCGGCGTGCTGGTCACGCAGATTGGCTACAGCCCGTTGTTCGTGGTGCTGGCCGCGTTCGATATCGTGGCGGCGGTGTTGGTGTGGAAGGTGGCGCGGGAGGTGCGAACGCCATCTTCGGAGAAGCCGGTAATGGCTTCGACTGAGGTGCTTGCATAAGGCTTGAGATTTTGGGGCCGCAAAGCGGCCCCAATTCAAGCAATCTGGTTACAACGGCTGATACTGCATCCTGAAGCCCAGGCTCATCGCTTCCCCTCGCTGCAACAACCTCAGCCCTGGCCGCCTCGGCAGGTGATGGGCATTGACCGGGTGGGTAACCGGCTCAAAGCAGAAAAAACCTTGTCCCTGCGGACAAAACAGCAAGAAATGCTCAGCCCCACTGGCACTGCACGCCAAGCGATACCCGGCACCGGGCTGTTCGATCACGCATTCCCCCGGCCAGCCATTGAACGCGTGATCCACGACTGTGTCAGGCAATCCTCGCAGGGTTTCAAAACTCCACCGCTCTGGTATCTCGGCCTCATACGATGGCAACCGCCCATCTTCGGCCAGCCACACCTTGCGTGCCGCTGCATGCAGCTTGGTATCGGGATACCGCGGGAAGTAGGGATGTAATCCCAATCCATACCAGTTAGCCCGCCCATCCAGGTGCGTGACATGCAGGTCTAGGTTCAGGCACCCCTCATGCAAGTGCACATCCAGTGTGGCCTGGTAGGCAAATGGCACGTCACTGCGCAGCGTCAGGCGCACGCGCCGCTCGCTGTGGTGCTCCACCTGCCAGGGTTGTTGCCAGGCGCTGCCATGAATCGGGTAAGCGTCGTGCGTGGTATTGGGCGCCAGTGCCTGCCAGCCTTCGGGCCGGGAAAAGCCACCCTCGGAAATGCGATTGGACCACGGCGCCAGCGGGTAACAGGCCAGCCGTCGTGGGGTACCGGTGGCCATCGCGGCCGCGTCGGAATGGCGTAGCAATGGCTGCCCGGTTGCCTTTACTTCCCAGTTGACCAGGCTGGCGCCCAGTTCCGGGGCCAGGCTCAGGCGGGTCAGGTTATCTTGCAGGTGCAGCTCGGTCACAGCCATTCAAGGCTCCTTTCAAATGAACAATCAACGGGCCCGACGGTAGGTCAGCAGCACGATGCCGCACACCACCACGGCGGCGCCGATCAGTTGCGGGGTACTCAGTTGCTGATCGAGCAACGCCCAGCCCAGCAGCAGTGTCGCGATGGGTTCGACATTCATCACCGGTGCGTTCTGCGCCATGTTCAGCCTTGGCACACACACAAACAGCAAGGTGAAGGCCAGGCCGTACAGCACCACCAGGCTGCCCAAGGCGACCCAGCCACCGCTGCTGCCGGGCAGTGACAAGCCCGACGGCATCACGCCGCTTGCGCCTGCAACCAGCATGCTGGAAAACACGATCAGCAAGGTCAGCAGGCTGCGCACTGGCCCGCGTACGGCAGCCAGTTTGTGGTCGGTGATCCACAAGGCACAGGCAAACGCACAGGCGGCACCAAAGGCCAGGCTGACGCCCAGCGCCCAGTGCGAGTTGGCCGTGCCACTGTCGGCCAGGCGTGCCGGTACATCCAGCGCCAGCACCAGGCCGCAGAGGATCAGGCCCATGAACAGCACCGGGCGGCCAGTAGGCCGTGCGCCACCCAGTGCCCAGGTGAGCAATGCCAGCAACATCGGAAAGGTGTTGCCCACCAGCAGCGCCAATGCCACCGGGATGCGCGCCACTGCCGAGTACAGGCACAGGCTCTGGGTGGCGATCAGCAGGCCGAGCAGCAACTGCCAGTGACGGGTACCCGCAGGCAGGCCTATCGCCTGGCGTTGCCACAGCAGCAGGCAGGCCAGCACCAGCAAGGTGATGCCTGAGCGACAGAGGATCGCCAGCAGCACGCCGGTGCCGTCATCGAAGGCGATGCGAGCGGCGATGTGGTTACCGGCGAATGAACAGGCCAGCAGGGCCAGCAAGGCGATGGCCAGTTTGCGTGGGAACAGCGGGGCAGCAGAGGAGGGAACAGCCATGTGCAGGGTCCATTTGCAGAGAGAACCCGGGGCCGCAAGGCGGCCCCGGGTTCAGTTAGAGCACCACGCTAGGCAGCCACAGGGAAATGGCCGGAATGTAGGTCACCGCCATCAGCACCAGGAACAGCGCCAGGTAGAACGGCAGCAACGCCTTCACCGTCGACTCGATGCTCACCTTGCCAATGGCCGAGCCCACGAACAGCACGGCCCCCACCGGCGGGGTGATCAGCCCGATGCCCAGGTTCACCAGCATGATCATGCCGAAGTGCACCGGATCCACGCCGATACCGGTGATGACCGGCAGCAGGATCGGTGTGAGGATCAGGATCAGCGGCGCCATGTCCATCACCGTGCCCAGCAGCATCAACATGAAGTTTATGCACATCAGGATCACGTAGCGGTTGTCCGACAGGGTCAGGAACGCCGTGGTGATCTTCGACGGGATCTGCATCAGCGTCATCACGTAGCCGAAGCTGGCGGCAAAGCCGATCAGGATCATCACGATGGAGATGGTGCGAACCGTGCGGTGCATCAGCTTGGGCAGGTCGCGCCACTTGTAGTCGCGGTAGATGAACATGGTCACGAAGAACGACCACACCACCGCCACGGCTGCCGATTCGGTCGCGGTGAACACACCCGACAGGATGCCGCCCAGGATGATCACCATGGCCATCAGGCCCCACAGCGCCTCACCGGCAATTTTCAGCGCCTGGCGCAGCGGGATCACTTCGCCCTTGGGGTAGTTGCGCTTCTTGGCGAAGATCAGGCACAGGCCCATCATCACCGCGCTCAGCAGCAAACCGGGCATGACACCCGCCATGAACAGCGAGGCAATCGATACCGTGCCGCCCGCCGCCAGCGAGTACAGCACCGAGTTGTGGCTGGGTGGGGTCAGCAGCGCCTGCACCGAGCCGCTGACGGTCACGGCGGTGGAAAACTCCCGCGGGTAGCCCTTGCGCTCCATCTCCGGAATCAGCACCGAGCCCACCGAGGCCGTGTCGGCCACCGACGAGCCCGAAATCGCCCCGAAGAAGGTCGAAGCCATGATGTTGACCAGCGACAGCCCGCCACGCACGAAGCCCACCAGCACCCCGGCAAAGGCCACCAGCCGACGTGACATGCCGCCTTCGGCCATGATCGCACCGGCCAGCACGAAGAACGGAATGGCCAGCAGTGAGAACTTGTTAACCCCACTGGCCACCTGGATCATCATCGCCTGCAGCGGGATGTCGATCCACCACGCACCGATCAACGCCGACAGGCCCAGTGCATAGGCCACCGGCATGCCCAGCAGGATGAGCGCAACGAAACTGCCCAACAGAATGAACGCATCCATTTACGCCACTCCTTCGCTTTCTTCTACATGGTCGAAACGCACCACCTTGCGATGGCTCTGGTCGCCGAGCAGAAGTTTTTCCAGCACGAAGACCAGGGTCAGCACGCCACCCACCGGGATCGGCGCATACGTCATGCCCACCCGTACACCCGGCAGCGACGCCAGAAACTGGTTCCAGGTAGTGATGCATAACTTGGTGCCGTAGTAGGTCATGAATACACACACCAGAATCATCAGCACCTGCACCAGCAGCGCGACCAGCTGGCGCTGCAGCGGTGGCAGGCGATCGGTAATCATCGCCACCGCCATGTGCGCCCCGGCGCGGTAGCTGGCGGCGGCGCCGACGAAGGTGAACACCACCATCAGCAGGATGGCCACCGGCTCTGGCCAGCTGGCGCCGGTGCCGAGCACGTAGCGGGCAAAAATGCCCCAGGGAATGATCAGCGACATCGCCAGGATCGACAGGCCGGCGACCCAGATGCAGCTGCGGTACAGCGTGTCGTTCACACGCAGGACAAGGTTTTTCATGGGCATCACCAAAGCGGCAGGGCGACGGGCGCCGCGCTGCCGAGGTCGTTCAGAAAGGGGTCGCTGTTACTGGACGGCGTCGATGCGCTTCATCAGGTCAGCGTATTGCGCGCCGTATTTTTCACGCACCGAGGCGGTGGCGTCGTAGAACGGTTTCTTGTCGACGGTGATGAACTCGACACCGGCGGCCTTCAGCTTCTCTTCACTGGCAGCGGACTTGGCGTCCCACAGCGCGCGCTCTTCCATCTGCGCCTCACGCGCGACCTGCTTCACCAGCGCCTGCTGCTCGGGGGTGAGCTTGTTCCAGGTGGTCTTGGACATCACCACCGGCTCCGGCAGGATCAGGTGGCCGGTCAGGGTGTAGTACTTGGCGCTCTGGAAGTGGTTGTGCTCAAGCAGCGTTGGCGGGTTGTTCTCGGCACCATCGATCACACCGGTTTGCAGGGCGCTGAAGATTTCCCCGGTGTCCATGGCGATGCCGTTGCCGCCCATGGCGTTCATCATGTCGATGAACAGCGGGTTGCCCTGCACGCGAATCTTCATGCCCTTGAGGTCTTCAAGGCTGCGTACGGGCTTCTTGGTGTAGATGCTGCGCGAGCCGCCATCCATCCAGGCCAGGGCCACCAGGTTGAAGTCGGAGTTGGTGATCTTGTCGAGGATCTCCTGGCCGATGTCTCCGTCGATGATCTTGCGCATGTGCTCATGGTCGCGGAACACGAACGGCATGTTGAACACGTTTACATCCGGCACTACCGGGCCGACGATCCCCAGGCTGACGCGGGTCATCTGTACGGCACCGATCTGCGCCTGTTCGATCACTTCCTTTTCCGAGCCCAGCACGCCGCCGGCAAACATCTTGAAGGTAATGTCGCCATTGCTGGCTGCTTCAAGTTTTTTGCCCATGTTCTGCTCGGCCACCACGGTGGGATAGCCGGCCGGGTGGATTTCGGCGAACTTGATGTCCAGTGCCGAGGCGGGCATGGCCACGCTGAAGGCGAAGGGGAGTACGGCAAGAAGCAGCTTGCGTTTGAACGTCATGATGAAACTCCGTGGTTTTTATTATCTGGTTTCGTACGTGCAAGTGTGGGTATGGCAGGCGGGGCTCAGCCCCGGTAGGCAGGCTCCTCCAGGCCTTTGGTGCCAGGGTTGAGGGCAAACACCCCGCCAGCCAGCGGCTGGCCGCTGAGGTCGATGCCCGCAGGGCGGATCGAGGTGACGTACAGGGTGTCCAGGTTGGCGCCGCCGAAGGCGCACATCGCCGGTTTTTTCACCGGTACGTTGAGCGAGCGGTCCAGGCGGCCATCGGGGGTGAAACGGTGGATCTGCCCGGCATCGTTGCCGCAGATCCAGTAGCAGCCGTCCTGGTCCATGGCGGCGCCATCGGGGCGGCCAGGGTAGCCGCGCATGTCGACGAACAGCCGTCTGTTGTGTGGCGTGCCGCTGTCGGTGTCGTAGTCGAAGGCCCAGACTTTCTGCACGTTGGGGTGCGAGTCGGAGAGGTACATGCGTGTGCCGTCGGGGCTGAAAGCCAGGCCGTTAGGCACGATCATGCTGTCCTGCTGCAGGTGCAGATGACCTTCGCCGTCATGCCGGTAGAGCGCACCAACATGCGCGCCTTGTTGCATGTCCAGCAGCATGGTGCCGGCCCAGAAGCGGCCCTGGCGATCGCAGCGGCCATCGTTGAAACGCATGCCCGCCTGGGCATGTGGCACACTGCTGAGCAGCCGGCCGTCCAGGCTACCATCGGCCTTGGCCTGAAGCTGGAAGATGCCGCTCTCCATGCCGGCAATCCAGCCGTGGCCGCTGCGGGCGATGCAGGCCAGCATTTCGTCGCCCTGCCAGACCTGGTGTTTGCCATCGGCCGCCTGCCAGCGGTGCAGTTGGCGGGCGGGAATATCGACCCAGTACAGGGCCTGTTCACCGACGTGCCACACGGGGCTTTCGCCAGTGCCGTTACGGGCGTCGACGATCAGTTCGCAGTTCATGGCCGTGCCTCCTGGCATGCGTGGGGTCAGTTGAATGGGCCGGCCACGGCGAAGGCGCCGCCCTGGTAGATCATGCTCGGGTCATCGGCGGCGGGCGCCGGCTGGGCCTCGACGGCGGCGCGGAAGGGTTCGGAGCTGTCCTTGGGCGCATAGCCCAGGTGCTCGGCATGGCGGTTGTCCCACCACACGGTGCGGTTGTCGGAGGCACCGTAGACGATGGTGTGGCCAACATCGGGCGTGAACAGCCCGCGCTCGATCAGTTGCACCAGGTCGTCGTAGCTCAGCCAGGTGCAGAGCATGCGCGGGTTTTGAGGTAGCGGGAACGACGAGCCAATACGGATGCTGACGGTCTCGATGCCGTAGCGGTCGAAGTAAAAACTGGCCACATCCTCGCCATAGCACTTGGACAGCCCGTAGTAGCTGTCGGGGCGGCGCGGGGAGTGGGCGTCGATGCGCTCGTCCTGGCGATAGAAGCCGATGGTGTGGTTGGAGCTGGCGAAGATGATGCGCTTCACCCCATGCTTGCGCGCTGCCTCGTAGACGTGGAACACGCCGCAGATGTTGGGGCCGAGGATGTCTTCGAAGGAATGCTCGGTAGACACGCCGCCGAAGTGGATGATGGCGTCAACGCCTTCGACCAGGGCATGTACCGCCGCCTTATCGGCCAGGTCGCAGGTGATCACTTCTTCATGCGGGCCTGCGGCAGGTGCCATGGGGCTGATGTCGGAAAGGCGCAGGACCTCGGCGTAGCCTTGCAGGCGTTCGCGAAGGACCTTGCCCAGGCCGCCTGCAGCTCCGGTGAGCAGCAGGCGGTTGAGGGGAGTAGGGGTCATGGCCGGCTCTTGTTGTTAATTGTTGTAGGTTGTCGTATGACTAGGTTGATTATTGGCGGTGGGTTTGGGTGTTGTCAATGAGGCCTGCGTCTCTTTTGCCGGCCTCTTCGCGGTAAAACCGCTCCCACAGGTACTGCATATGCCTTGAAGTCGGCGCGGTCGGTGTAGGAGCTGGCTTGCCTGCGATGGGCCGCAAAGCGGCCCCAATAGAGACAGCACCAATGTTCCGGTTAAAGCAGCGACAACGGATAGTTAAAGATCAACCGGTTCTCATCAAACTCGTTATTGCTGTAATCCCGCCGAATCGACGAGTTACGCCACTTCACACTCAAATCCTTGAACGCCCCGCTCTGGATCACATACGCCAACTCCGTCTCGCGTACCCACTCCTTGCCATCGGTCACCGACCCGGTATGCACATCACGCCCGCTGATGTACCGGTTCATCAAGGTCAACCCCGGCACTCCGACCGTGACAAAGTTGAAGTCATGCCTCACCTGCCACGAGCGTTCGTTGGCATTGTCGAAGCTGGAGTTGTAGCTGTCGTTGGCCAGAGTCCCGCCACTGGTGCCATTGACCCGCATCCAGGTATCGCCATCGACTTTCTGCAGGCCCACCCAGAAGGTGTTGCCGCCGTACTTGGCCGAGAACATCCCCGAATAGGTCTTGTTGTCCAGCTGCCCGGCGCGCTCGGAACCGTCCTCATCACCATGGAAATAGCCCAGGTTGGCACCCAGGGTCCAGTCACCCACCGGCTGGCTGTGGCTCAGTTGCAGGTACTGTTGCTGGTACACATCCTTCAGCACCGCATTCCACAGCCCCACCAGCGTACGGTTTTGGTTGAACTTGTACTCGCCACCGACAAAGTTGAAGCGGTCCGACAGCCCGCCGCCGTAGCTCATGTCTTCCATGCTGGCATCGTTGCGCGGGCTGTTGCCGCGGAACTGGCCGCCATACAGGGTCAGCCCGGCAATCTCGTTGGAGGTGATTTGCCCGCCACGGAATGTCTGTGGCAGCGAGCGCCCGTCGTCCGAACGCAGAATCGGTAGCACCGGCATCCACTCGCCAATCTTCAGTTCGGTCTTGGAGATACGCGCCTTGCCAGCGACTGCCAACCGTCCGTAATCATCCGCAGGCTTGCCATCGTCATGGCGCGGCAGCAACGCTGTGCCATAGGTGCCGCCGCCGCCGTCGAGCTTGACCGACCACAGCCCCAGCACATCCACGCCGAACCCGACCGGCCCTTCGGTAAAGCCCGAGCGGGCATCGAGGATGAAGCTTTGCGTCCATTCCTCGGCCTTGCTTTGCGGGTTGCTCGGGTTGGTGAAGTTACGATTGATGTAGAAGTTGCGCAGCCCGAGCGTGGCTTTGCTGTCCTCGACAAAACCCGCAGCCAGACTGGTGCCCGGCAAGCCGGCGATAACCCCGGCGCCAAGCAGGGCGAAGGGCAGGGTGTGGCAGATTTTCATTATTGTTGTGCTCCCGAAGGGTATGGCAGCCCGTCCACCGGGCACGCACAGGCGGCCTGCGGCAGGGGCGGGTAGGTAACGGGCCGGTCAGGGCCAGAGGTGGATACGCGGTAACCGGGTGCTAGGTACTGGCGGGCGTACGTAGGCAGGCCGGGGCAAGGGGGGGGTGCAACAGACGTGGGTGTTGCGGGATGGGTGTCGACATGATTTCGCCCACTGATTGTTGTTTTTGTTATGTGTTGTCGTACAACTGTGGGCGATTATTAGCAAGGGGGAGGTGGGCTGTCAACGGCTGATGGCTGAGCGATTCAGGGGTTAGGTGGCGTAAATCGGGCTGTAGAAGCTCTACCATGAGTGCTATAGAGACATACTACGACTAAGGTAGTCATTTGCGCTGTTTCAACAGCGGGCGCGATCTCATCCCAAAATTCAAAAGCTGGCTCGATCCCTGTGGGAGCGGCTTTAGCCGCGAACACCGTCACAGCCGGTGCCATACACCGCGTTGAATTTTTCGCGGGTGAACCCGCTCCCACAGATATGCGCCTTTAACCCGAACACATCCTTTACAAATCCAATCCAGTTGCCTGTGGACCCTGCCGCAACCCTGCGCTATCTTCAGATCTGGCCTCGCCCTCGACCACGTAGACTGGCATGTCCAGTCCCGGCACCTCGTTGTGCCGTACCCCTCTTGTCGGCGTGGGCGGGGCCTCTTCTTTTCTCGATAGTCGAACCATGGCGTCCGTCAACATCTGCATCGACGACGAGCTCAAAGCCCGCGCCTACGAAGAGCTAGAGCGCCTCGGTGTAACCCCCTCCGAACGCATGCACCAGGTTCTGCAATATGTAGCAGAGCAGGGCAAGCTGCCTTTTGGGCCAGACACCATGGCCGAGGAAGATGAAGGCCTCATCGCGTCTGTAAATGAGCGTCTCGCTTCCCCGCTGCGCGTGAAGGTTCAACTGGATGACCTATAGCATCTGACTCGATGTACGGCACCGGCTTTGCCGGCGTTCGCAGGTGACCTCTAATGCCAATCAGTCAGGAACATTGGTGCCGCTTTGCGCCCCATCGCCGGCAAGCCAGGCTCCCACAGTTACAGCGCATGGCTTGAGTGCGATGCGCTCGGTGTGGGAGCTGGCTTGCCGGCGGTGGGCTGCGTTCTTAAGCGCCGACAGACGTTATTGCAACGCTAAAAAAGTGACAATGAAAAACCTTGTAGGAAGCGTCCTGTTTGCCTTTCCCCTGCCAATAAAAAAGGCTGCCGTTTGGCAGCCTTCTTGATAATCAGCCCGGATAATCAGTCCCAGCTCAGTGCACCACCAGTCTGATACTCAATCACGCGCGTCTCAAAGAAGTTCTTCTCCTTCTTCAAGTCCATGATCTCGCTCATCCATGGGAACGGGTTGGTAGTCCCCGGATACTCTTCTTTCAAACCAATCTGAGTCAAACGACGGTTAGCAATGAACTTGAGGTAATCCTCCATCATCGCCGCGTTCATGCCCAGCACGCCGCGTGGCATGGTGTCACGGGCGTATTCGATCTCCAGCTGGGTCCCTTGCAGGATCATCTGGGTCGCTTCTTCCTTCATCGCCGCGTCCCACAGGTGTGGGTTCTCGATCTTGATCTGGTTGATCACGTCGATACCGAAGTTCAGGTGCATCGACTCGTCACGCAGGATGTACTGGAACTGCTCGGCCACGCCGGTCATCTTGTTGCGGCGGCCCATGGACAGGATCTGGGTGAAGCCGCAGTAGAAGAAGATGCCTTCCAGTACGCAGTAGTAGGCGATCAGGTTGCGCAGCAGCTCTTTGTCGGTTTCGACGGTGCCGGTGTTGAATTCCGGGTCGGAGATGGCGCGGGTGTACTTCAGGCCCCAGGCGGCTTTTTTAGCGACCGACGGGATCTCGTGGTACATGTTGAAGATCTCGCCTTCATCCATGCCCAGCGACTCGATGCAGTACTGGTAGGCGTGAGTGTGGATCGCCTCTTCGAAGGCCTGGCGCAGGATGTACTGGCGGCACTCCGGGTTGGTGATCAGGCGGTACACGGCCAGGGCCAGGTTGTTGGCAACCAGCGAGTCGGCGGTGGAGAAGAAGCCGAGGTTGCGCATGACGATGCGGCGCTCGTCTTCGGTCAGGCCGTCCTGGCTCTTCCACAGGGCGATGTCGGCGGTCATGTTGACCTCTTGCGGCATCCAGTGGTTGGCGCAGCCGTCCAGGTACTTCTGCCAGGCCCAGTCGTACTTGAACGGTACCAGCTGGTTCAGGTCGGCGCGGCAGTTGATCATGCGCTTTTCGTCAACGGCAACGCGGGCGGAGGAGCCTTCCAGCTCGGCCAGGCCTTCGGCCACGTCGAGGGCGTCGAGGGCAGCCTTGGCACGCTTGACGGCTTCGGAGTCAGACGCGGTAGCAGCGCGAGCTTCCAGGGCGGCGGCACCACCAGCGCTGTCGAGCTTGTCGAGGGTAGCGGTGGCAGCGGCCTGCGCAGGGGTGTTGCCTTTGGCGGCTACTTCGCCGTCTTCTTTATCGAATTCGTCCCAGCTCAGCATGGTTTGGCTCCTGCTTGAGGGTCGCCCTGGGGCAACCGGTTGGATTTTAAAAATGTGATGCCTGACGCAAGGCCGTAACGGCGAATGGACAGCTCGAGAGGCTGACTCTCGTTTACATCTGAATGTGTTCTGACTTGTACCTGGCCAGGCCTCCGGGAGGGGCCAGGACAATTGAAAGGTGCCCTTTTTCAGAGGGGGCGCAGTATACCGGAATTCGCCTCCGATCGGGGCGCGCGTCTGGCGGGCGAGGGTAACTTTTTCGACCGGTTTTGCGTGCGTCCGTTCACCAGGCTTGTGCCGTTTGCTACGGGGAAGGAGTGTAGCGGCAAAAAGCGGGCGGCACTACATGTTGTGTCATTTTATTTTTATGGGCACATTATGTGGTGTTGGCGCGCTTTTTGTGGGGGCGGCCTTGTGTCGCGAGAGGGCTGCAAGGCAGCCCGGGCGATTTATGCGGCGGAGCTGAAAAACTTGGGGGCGCTTCGTACCCCTAACGCGACACAAGGCCGCTCCCACAGTAGCGCAGTGTTTCGACGATGTGGGTCTTGGGGTGTTTGCGTGCTACTTCGACCGAGGTGAAGCGGCCGGTTTCAGCGTTGCGACCAATCTTGCGAGTTGCCACCTTTTTCCGCGCCATGGGCTTGTTTCCTTTTTTGAGAGGTCCTGTTCTTTTACCTAGCCGCGTGAGCGGTGGGCAAAGGGCAAGGTTTCTCTGGGGCGCGGATACAAAAATGCCGCGCGGGGCACCCGTAGGCACCCCGCGCGGCATTCAGGCCTTACTGGCAGGCTTCGCAGTCAGGCTCGTCGATCGCACAGGCCTTTGGCACTGGCGCCGGGCCGGCGGCCTGGACCGGTGCGCTGTCGCCACCGCTGGAAACGGCGTTGAGTTTGCCGGTGTTGATGGTCGACTTCTCGGTGCTGGTTGCAGCCAGGGCACGGAGGTAGTAGGTGGTTTTCAGGCCACGGTACCAGGCCATGCGGTAGGTCACGTCCAGCTTCTTGCCCGAGGCGCCAGCGATGTACAGGTTCAGCGACTGAGCCTGGTCGATCCACTTCTGGCGACGCGAGGCAGCATCGACAATCCACTTGGTTTCCACTTCGAACGCAGTGGCGTACAGGTCTTTCAGCTCTTGCGGGATACGCTCGATCTGCTGCACCGAACCGTCGTAGTACTTCAGGTCGTTGATCATGACCGAGTCCCACAGGCCGCGGGCCTTCAGGTCGCGGACCAGGTACGGGTTGATCACGGTGAACTCGCCCGACAGGTTCGATTTCACGTACAGGTTCTGGTAGGTCGGCTCGATCGACTGCGACACGCCGGTGATGTTGGCGATGGTCGCGGTTGGCGCGATGGCCATGATGTTCGAGTTACGAATACCTTTTTGTACGCGGGCACGCACCGGAGCCCAGTCCAGGGTCTCGTTCAGGTCGACGTCGATGTACTTCTGGCCACGGGCCTCGATCAGGATCTGTTGCGAATCCAGTGGCAGGATGCCCTTGGACCACAGCGAACCCTGGAAGGTCTCGTACGCACCGCGCTCATCGGCCAGGTCGCAGGAAGCCTGGATGGCGAAGTAGCTGACCGCTTCCATCGACCTGTCGGCGAACTCGACTGCAGCATCGGAACCGTAGGCAATGTGCTGCAGGTACAGAGCGTCCTGGAAGCCCATGATGCCCAGGCCGACCGGGCGGTGCTTGAGGTTCGAGTTACGCGCTTGCGGCACCGAGTAGTAGTTGATGTCGATCACGTTGTCGAGCATGCGCACGGCGGTGTTCACGGTGCGTTGCAGCTTGGCGGTGTCCAGCTTGCCGTCGACGATGTGGTTCGGCAGGTTGATCGAGCCCAGGTTGCAGACTGCGATCTCGTCCTTGTTGGTGTTCAGGGTGATCTCGGTGCACAGGTTCGAGCTGTGGACCACGCCCACGTGCTGCTGCGGAGAGCGCAGGTTGCACGGGTCCTTGAAGGTCAGCCACGGGTGGCCGGTCTCGAACAGCATCGACAGCATCTTGCGCCACAGGTCTTTGGCCTGAATGGTCTTGAACACCTTGATCTTGTTGTACTCGGTCAGGGCTTCGTAGTACTCGTAGCGCTCTTCGAAGGCCTTGCCGGTCAGGTCGTGCAGGTCTGGCACTTCCGAAGGCGAGAACAGGGTCCACTTGCCGTCATCGAAGACACGCTTCATGAACAGGTCAGGGATCCAGTTGGCGGTGTTCATGTCGTGGGTACGACGGCGGTCATCACCGGTGTTTTTACGCAGCTCGATGAATTCTTCGATGTCCAAGTGCCAGGTTTCCAGGTAGGCACACACCGCGCCCTTGCGCTTGCCACCCTGGTTCACGGCAACGGCGGTGTCGTTGACCACTTTGAGGAACGGTACAACGCCCTGGGACTTGCCGTTGGTGCCCTTGATGTAGGAGCCCAGTGCACGTACAGGGGTCCAGTCGTTGCCCAGGCCACCGGCGAATTTCGACAGCATGGCGTTGTCGTGGATCGCGTGGTAGATGCCCGACAGGTCGTCCGGCACGGTGGTCAGGTAGCAGCTGGACAACTGCGGGCGCAGGGTGCCGGCGTTGAACAGGGTCGGGGTCGAGGCCATGTAGTCGAAGGACGACAACAGGTTGTAGAACTCGATCGCGCGGGCTTCCTTGTCTTTCTCTTCCAGCGCCAGGCCCATGGCCACACGCATGAAGAACACCTGCGGCAGCTCGAAGCGTACGCCATCCTTGTGGATGAAGTAGCGGTCGTACAGGGTCTGCAGGCCCAGGTAGGTGAACTGCTGGTCGCGCTCGTGGTTGATCGCCTTGCCCAGTTTTTCCAGGTCGAAGTCAGCCAGGGCAGGGTTCAGCAGCTCGAACTCGATACCTTTGGCGACGTAGGCCGGCAGGGCCTTGGCGTACAAGTCGGCCATTTCGTGGTGGGTGGCGCTGTCGGCTACGTTCAGGAAGCCCAGGCCTTCGGCGCGCAGGGTGTCCATCAGCAGGCGGGCGGTGACGAACGAGTAGTTCGGCTCGCGCTCTACCAGGGTACGGGCGGTCATCACCAGGGCGGTGTTGACGTCCTTGATGGCCACGCCGTCGTACAGGTTCTTCAGGGTTTCGCGCTGGATCAGGTCGCCATCGACTTCGGCCAGGCCTTCGCAGGCTTCGCTGATGATGGTGTTCAGGCGGGCCATGTCGAGCGGCGCCAGGCTGCCGTCGGCCAGGGTGATGCGGATGGACGGGTGCGGCTCGACCACGGCATCGGTGTTGGCGCGGGTGGCACGCTCCTTGGCACGCTGGTCGCGGTAGATCACGTAGTCACGGGCGACTTTCTGCTCGCCGGCGCGCATCAGGGCCAGTTCGACCTGGTCCTGGATTTCTTCGATGTGGATGGTGCCACCCGATGGCATGCGACGTTTGAACGTGGCGGTAACCTGCTCGGTCAGGCGCGCGACGGTGTCGTGGATGCGCGACGAAGCGGCAGCGGTGCCGCCTTCAACTGCGAGAAACGCCTTGGTGATGGCCACGGTGATCTTGTCGTCGGTGTAAGGGACGACAGTGCCGTTGCGCTTGATCACGCGCAGTTGGCCAGGGGCGGTAGCGGCCAGATCCTGGTTGGAATCGGCAGCTTGCGGCACCTTGGCTTGCGGGTTCTCGCGAGTTGTGTCGGTTTGCATGGGTGGGTGTCTCCACAGTTTCTATAGTGTTCAGGCGCCTTTTGGGCGCCCACCGTTCCGTCCACTTGCTCGATGCCCCGGCGGGGATGCGCAATGCATGCGCATCCGCCCGCGCGGGCGTACCGACTTCGGGACAGACTCAGGAATTAGGGCAATAGCTCGCCGCTCCCTGGCCGAAGTCAAAGGTTCTGGGCCTGAGCCCAAAATCTGTTGCTGATGAGTGTCAGGCCTGGCCTGCAACACCCATACCCGAACAAGGCCCTGGAAGGGCTTGCCTCGGTCGCCTCCGCAGGAGCGGTTTGGCTGCTGAAATCACTTGAAGTTCCGCCCGGAAAATCGCTCGATTTTGCGGGTTGACTTTTGTGTGTGATTTTGCACGAACCCCAACATCTAGTGGTTCGCTGCGATCGGGATACAAGATAATGCGGTATTGGGGCCTTTGCAAGGCGAGCGCCTGTGGATAACGTGTGCGTACTTTGTGTGTGAATGGTGGGTATTGGCTGTAGGCCTTGTGCCAAGTGGTTTGCAGTATTTTTCTGCGCCTTGCTGCCCCGGGGCAGTTTTTTTCGGGCGCGAACCCTATCACAAAAAACGGTTCAGTCGAGGGGCTGTGAGTGGCTTGGCAGTGCCGGGGGCGGGACGTAGTATCCGAGGCAGATGTTGCCTTTTGGTTAAAGGGGTATGTTGCCTGTGCCGGCCTCTTCGCGGGCGCTGGCAAAAGAAAAACAACAAGCGAAGGCCTAAGCCATGGACCATCCCACCCCCCGCATCCTCATTGTCGAAGACGACCAGCGCCTGGCCGAGCTCACCGCCGAATACTTGCAAGCCAACGGCTACGAGGTCGCGGTGGAGGGCGACGGCGCCCGCGCCGCGCGGCGCATCGTCGACAGCCAGCCCGACTTGGTCATCCTTGACCTCATGCTGCCCGGCGAGGACGGCCTGAGCATCTGCCGGCGTGTACGCAGCCAGTACCCCGGCCCGATCCTGATGCTCACTGCCCGCAGCGACGAACTCGACCAGGTCCAGGGCCTGGACCTGGGGGCCGACGACTACGTGTGCAAACCGGTACGCCCACGCCTGCTGCTGGCGCGTATCCAGGCCCTGCTGCGCCGCAGCGAGGCCGTGGACAACAAGCGCCAGGACCTGGCCTTCGGCGCCCTGCGTATCGACAACCGCTTGCGCGAGGCGCGCTTGGGCGAAACGCTGATCGAGCTGACCGGCGCCGAATTCGACCTTCTCTGGCTGCTGGCCAGCAACGCCGGCCGCGTGCTGACCCGCGAGCAGATCTTCACCGCGCTGCGCGGTGTGGGCTACGACGGCCAGGACCGCTCCATCGACATCCGCATTTCAAAAATTCGCCCCAAGATCGGCGATGATCCGCTCCAGCCCCGCTTGATCAAGACCCTGCGCAGCAAGGGCTACCTGTTTGTCGGCGAGGCGCCATGAACAACTCGATCTTCCTGCGTATCTACGGCGGCATGCTGGCTGTGCTGGTGCTGGTGGCCCTGCTTGGCATACTCAGCCTGCATCTGGTCAACGAAGTGCGCGCCGCCCAGCACCGCGAAGGCCTGGCCCAGGGCACCTTCAGCCTGATGGCCGACAACCTCGCACAGCAGAATGACACCGAACGCAAACGCTCGCTGCTGATTTGGGAGCGCCTGCTGGGTGTGCCGCTGGCGTTGCAGCCCATGACGGCGCGCACCCTCGACGGCGGCCAGCGGGCTCGCCTGTACCGTGGCCTGGTGGTGGTCGAAAAGACCGGCCCGCATGCGGCACAAGTGCTTCGCAAGGTAGGCCAGGAAGACCTGATGCTGGTCGCGCAGATCAAACAGATAAGCGAGCAGTTGGCGCGCGCCACCCTTTATCTGCTGGCCGATGAACTGGTGCGTTACCCGATCACCGAACAGCAGCAGCGGTTGGCGCAGATCAAGCAGGAAAAGGGCTTCGGTTTTGGCGTCGCCCTGCAGCGCATCGAGCGGGTAAGCCTGGACGATGACCAGCGGCGCCGGGTCGAGGAGGGCGACACCGTGATGGCGCTGGGCAGGGATGGCGACTCGATCCGAGTGTTTGCCGGGCTGTCAGGTTCGCCCTGGGTGCTGGAAATCGGCCCGTTGTACCAGCTCAACCCGTATCCACCGCAGTTGCTGATATTGATCGCCTTCCTTGGCCTGTGCCTGATCGGCCTAGTGGTCTACCTGCTGGTACGCCAGCTGGAGCGCCGTGTGTCGGGCCTGGAAGTTGCCGCCACTCGTATTGCCCAAGGCAGCCTGGATACCCGCGTGCCTGCCGGTGACGCCGACTCGGTCGGGCGCCTGGCCGCTGCCTTCAACGGCATGGCCGAGCACCTGCAGCGCTCGCTGACCATGCAGCGTGAGCTGGTGCGGGCGGTGTCCCACGAGCTGCGCACGCCGGTTGCGCGCCTGCGGTTTGGCCTGGAAATGATTGAAAGCGCCACCACCGAACAGGCACGGGCCAAGCACCTGGCAGGCATGGACGGGGATATCCAGGACCTCGACAAGCTGGTTGACGAGATGCTGACCTATGCCCGCCTGGAGCAGGGCGCACCGGCCTTGAAGTTCCAGCGGGTAGACCTGGATGCCTTGCTCGAC
This sequence comes from Pseudomonas sp. FYR_2, assembly GCF_043106425.1. NCBI lineage: Bacteria > Pseudomonadati > Pseudomonadota > Gammaproteobacteria > Pseudomonadales > Pseudomonadaceae > Pseudomonas > Pseudomonas sp. FYR_2. Next base: position 2,798 of record NZ_JBICMM010000007.1, on the reverse strand, counting down.
CGCGTGATCGAAGAGCTGGCACCGCTGCGTGCCGAGGTGCGGGTGGTGCGTGGCGACTGCCAGGGCGCGGACGCCGATGGCGCCTGGGTCGAGGCCGAGCCGCGTTACCTGCACAGGGCCCTGCAGAACCTGGTCGGCAATGCCATGCGCCATGCCGAGCGCGAAGTGCGCCTGAGCTACCAGCTGGGGCAGCAACGCTGCCGCATTGATGTGGAAGATGACGGCCCAGGTATACCCGAGGGCTTCTGGGACCGTATTTTCACCCCGTTCACCCGCCTCGACGACAGCCGTACACGGGCCTCGGGTGGGCATGGCCTGGGCCTGTCGATCGTGCGGCGGATCATCTACTGGCACGCAGGCCGGGCCACGGTGGGGCGCAGCGAGGCGCTGGGCGGCGCCTGCTTCAGCCTGAACTGGCCGCGCCAGCAGGCCCCTTTGTAAAGGTCAGACGCTGACCAGGCTGAGCAGGTGGCCGTCCTGCACGCTGAACTGGCCCTGCAATTCTGCGCCGTGCTGCCATTGTGGCGACAGGTCGGTGAGCAGGCGCAGACGCGCCAGGCCATCGGCGGACCATTCCAGCACCTCGGCGTGCTCGAAATAGAAGCGCTGGCGAGTGAGCGGGTAGAGGGTCTTGAACAGGCTTTCCTTCAGCGAGAAGGTCAGGGTGACCGTCAAGCCGAGCTGGCGACGGTCCAGGCGTTCGAGTTCGGGTGGGGTAAGGATTTCGCCCATCAGCCGTTCGGCGCGTTCGTCATCCAGCAGGGACTCCTGATCCAGCCCCAGGCCTTGGCAGCTGCCCTGGGCCGCGACCACGGCGGCGGCCCAGCCTTTGCCATGGGTGATCGAACCGAGGATGCCTGCCGGCCAGATCGGTGAGCGGTCCTCGTGGGTGCCGGGCACGTAATTGCGGCCATCCAGGCGTTGCAGTGCAGCGCGGGCGCATACGCGGCCGGCCAGGTACTCGGCCTGGCGCTTGGCCACCGAGCGTTGCAGGCTGGCACTGGGCACGATGCCGGCACGCTGGAAGTCATCGCGGCCCAGGAGGGCGGGGTCAAAGGCGCAGCTGACCAGCACCGCGCCGGGGAGCGGGCGGGGTAAGGGCCAGTGGTGCTGGAGCGGGGCGCAACAGGCGGGGAGTGTGTTCATGGGGCTTATTGTGCCAGCCGCAGCAGCGGTGTGGGAGTTGGGATTGTTGGGGCCGTGAAACGGCCCCCGACAATCTCTACTTGAACACTTTCTTGAAGAACGCCTGCATATCCGCCCAAGAGCTTTCATCCGCCGCCTTGTTATAGCCAATGTCCGGCCCGCCATGCTCGCCATGGCTCAACCGGTCAGCATCGGGGTTGGTAAACCCGTGCTTGGCGCCTTCAATACTGACGAATTCATAGTTGACCTTGGCCGCCTCCATTTCTGCCTTGAACGCATCCACCTGCTGTTGGGTGACCATGCTGTCCGCCGCCCCGTGCTCGACCAGGATATCGGCCCGCACCACGCCCGGTTTTGCCGGTGTCTGGGTAGCCAGCGCACCATGGAAGCTCACCACGCCGTCCAGCTTCTCGCCCCGGCGCGCGGCATCGAGCACCACCTTGCCGCCGAAGCAGTAACCGACAGCACCCAGCTGATGCTTGTTGGTATTCGGTTGCAGCTTCAACAGTTCAAGGCCGGCGTCGAAGCGTGCTGCCGCCGCTGCCGGGTCCTTCATGGCGGCAGTCATGAACGCCTGGGCGTCCTGCGGGTGCTCGGTGTGCTTGCCGTCGCCATACATGTCGATAGCCAGCGCGTTGTAGCCCAGCGCCGCCAGGTCGCGGGCGCGGCGTTTGGCGTAGTCGTTCAGCCCCCACCATTCATGCACCACGACAATGCCAGGGCGTTTGCCCTCGATGGCGTCGTCGTAGGCGTAATAGCCGACCAGGCGGTTGCCATCGGCGTCCTGGTAAGGGATTTCACGGGTTTGTACCGCCGCTTGGGCTAAGGCGGCGCTGCACATCAGGGTCAGGGCCAGCAGGGCACGCATGGTTACTACTCCTTGTCTTGCAGACAGTTCGTTCAGCCGGTGTTCAGCCAGGGTTCAGTCGCGGTTCAGGGTGCCCTGCTTACTCTAGCTTCCAGACCGAAACAGCGCACCCAACTGGAGTATCCAGCCATGAAAACCTTCAATACCCTGCTTGCCGCCATGGCCGTCTGCGCCGCTGGCATCACCACCGCCCAGGCCGCCGACGACAACTTCGCCAGCCTGACCTACGGCCAGACCAGCGACAAGGTTCGCAAGTCCGGCCTGCTGCAGCGCAACACCGACCATCTCAACGCCGATGGCATCATCGGCAAGGATGACACCTGGGGCGTGCGTCTGGGCAAGATCAATGACCAAGGCCGCTACTACATGACCTATGACAACGTCTCGGGCGACCACAGCGGCCTCAAGCTGCGCCAGGAAAACCTGCTGGGCAGCTACGACCTGTTCCTGCCGGTGGGCGATACCACCAAGCTGTTTGGCGGTGGCAGCCTGGGCGTGACCAAGCTGACCCAGGACTCGCCAGGTGCCAGCCGCGATACCGACTACGGTTATGCCTATGGCCTGCAGGCGGGTGTGATCCAGGACATCACCGACAAAGCCTCGGTCGAACTGGGCTACCGTTACCTGCGCACCAATGCCGCGACCGAAGTGGGCGAGCGTGGCGGGCCGAAGGACGGCACCCTGCGCCTGAGCAGCAGTGCGCAGACCTACCTGGCTGCAAGCTACAAGTTCTGACGGGCGAGCCGCGTTATCCTGTACCGGCCCTTTCGCGGGCAAGCCCGCT
>NZ_JBICMM010000006.1:0-139433 GCF_043106425.1 Pseudomonas sp. FYR_2 | reverse complement strand
TCTCACGCAAGTCTCGGCCTTGCCCAGATCCCTGTAGGAGCGGCTTTAGCCGCGAACACCGGCAACGCCGGTGCCATCCACCGCGCCACCTGCTTCAAATAACCCAAGCAATCATGAAATGTGCGTCATCTATGCCTGACGAATCGCGGAGCAATGCTACGCTCGCGGAAATACTCAGCACGGATACCCACCATGGAAATGAACTGGCACCAGGCTTTGCAAGAGAGCCTGAGCTGGCTGGCAATCGCCTCGTTCATCACCTTAGTCTGCTTCGCAGCAGCTGCCACACTGGCTGTGCGCTGCACGCGTTGGGGCAGCCAGTTCTGGCAGCTTGCCGGGCCCTATTTCAGTTTCAGGCGCAGTTGGCGGCCGCTGTTGGTGTTTGCGTTGCTGCTGGTGTTGACACTGTTCTCTGTACGGCTGAACGTGCTGTTCTCGTTCTGGTACAACGGCTTCTACAGCGCTTTGCAGGGCCTTGATCAAACCGCGTTCTGGTACTTGCTTGGCGTCTTTGCCGTACTGGCTACCATTCATGTGTTGCGCTCGCTGTTCACGTTCTATGTAACCCAGGCATTTAGCATTCATTGGCGGGTCTGGCTCACCGAGCGCCTGACCCACGACTGGATGAAAGGCGATGCCTACTACCGCGGCCAGTTCCTCGCCGAGCCGGTGGACAACCCCGACCAACGTATCGAGCTGGATATCAACGCCTTCGTCACCAACTCGGTGAGCCTGGCGTTGGGCGCGGTCAGTGCGCTGGTTTCGCTGGTGGCATTCACCGGCATTCTCTGGGGGCTGTCGGCACCGCTGACGGTGGCCGGGGTGGAGATCCCCCGGGCGATGGTGTTTGCCGTGTACCTGTATGTCATCGTCGCCACCTGGGTCGCCTTCCGCCTCGGGCGCCCATTGATCCGCCTGAATTTCCTCAACGAAAAACTCACTGCGAACTTCCGCTATGCGCTGATGCGCTTGCGTGAGAACGCCGAGAACATCGCCTTCTACCAAGGTGCTCAGGTGGAGCGGGGCACCTTGCTGGGCCGCTTCGCTGCCCTGATTGTGAATGCCTGGGCGCTGGTGTTCCGAAACCTCAAGTTCAGTGGCTTCAACCTGGGCGTCAGCCAGGTTGCCGTGGTGTTCCCGTTCATTCTGCAGGCGCCGCGTTTCTTCAGCGGAGCGATCAAGCTGGGCGACGTCATGCAAACGTCCCAGGCATTTGGCCAGGTGCAGGATTCGTTATCGTTCTTCCGTGAGTCATATGATGCGTTTGCCCAGTACCGGGCGACCCTCGACCGTCTGACCGGGTTTCTCGATGCCAATGAGCAGGCGAGCGCATTGCCACGCGTCCTGACCGAAGACCAGGCGCATGCGCTGCAGATCACCCGCCTGCAGGTGCTGCGTCCAGACGGGCACGCCCTTATTGCCGACCTGGACCTGAGCCTGCACGCGGGTCAGGCGCTTTTGATCAAAGGGCCATCGGGCAGTGGTAAAACCACGCTGCTGCGCGCCCTGGCGGGCCTTTGGCCGTATGCCGAAGGTGAGGTCAGGCGGCCAATGGGCCATCAGGCACTGTTCCTGTCGCAGCGCCCGTACCTGCCTCTGGGTGACTTGCGTACTGTCATTGCCTACCCGGCAGCCAGCAAGCCTGAGGATGAGGTGCGGATGCAGCAGGCGTTGCGCCAGGTGAACCTGGCTCACCTGGCCGAGCGCCTGGACGTCAGTTGCGACTGGTCACACATTCTTTCAGTGGGTGAGCAGCAGCGTCTGGCATTCGCCCGGGTACTGTTCAACCGGCCGCAGGTGGTGTTCCTCGACGAGTCCACCTCGGCGATGGACGAGGGCCTCGAACATGCCTTGTATGCGTTGTTGCGCTCGGAAATGCCGGGTGCACTGCTGGTCAGTGTCGGCCACCGCAGCACGCTGGCAGCGTTCCATACCCATCGGCTGGATGTGGATGGGCATGGCGGTTGGTCGTTGCTGGAGCAGGAGGCTGCGCTGGCCTAGTTTGCGTCCGGGTGCTGATCACCGTCCAGCACGGCGATCAGCCGGGCGCTTTCCAGGCTTAGCGCAGCAGTATCAACCCCGCCAAGGTGGCGCCAGCGAACCCCGCGCCCACCAGAAACGTTGCCTGAAATCCTGCGCCATCCCACAGCAACCCGGCTACCACGCTGGCGGCCAGCAGTGCCACGCCGGTCAGCAGGTTGAACAGGCCGAAGGCGGTACCACGCAGGTGGGCCGGGGCACTGTCGGCGATCATGGCCGCGAAGACACCTTGGCTGAAGCCCAGGTGCAGGCCCCAGGCCGCCACCCCCAGGGCCAGCCCGCCCCAGCCCGGTAGCAGGGCCAGCAGCAGGTCGGCAGCGATCAGCAAACCCAACCCGGCCATCAGCACGCCTCGGCGCCCCACCCGGTCCGACAGCACCCCGGCAGGGTAGGCCGACAGTGAGTAGGCCAGCGCCATCAAGACCAGCACCGCCGGCGCCCACAGCGGTGCCAGGCCCATGTCCTGGGCACGCAGCAGCAGGAACGCTTCGCTGAAACGAGCAAGGGTGAACACCGTTGCCAGGCCGATCAGTCGCCAATACGCCGACCCGAGTTGCACCAACTCGTGCAGTGCCAACGGTGTGCGCACCGGCCGTGCGGCAGGCGGCGTTTCAGGTTCGCGAACGAAGGCGATGAGAATGTACACCGCTACAAATGCCGGGATCACCGCTACCCAGAACACGGTTTGGAAATGGCTCGCGGTCAGCCACATCAGCACGATTGCCAACAACGGCCCGAGGAAGGCGCCCACGGTATCGAGCGCCTGGCGCAGGCCGAACGCCGCGCCTCGCAGCTCGGCGGGGGTGACATCGGCCACCAGCGCATCGCGCGGCGCCCCGCGAATGCCTTTACCGACCCGGTCCACGAAACGTGCTGCGGTCAGCCACTCCAGCCCGGAGGCAATGGGGAACACCGGCTTGGTCAGCGCAGCCAGGCCATAACCGAGCACCGTCAGCAGCTTGCGCTTGCCCAGCCGGTCGCTGAGGGCGCCGGAAAACACCTTGGTGATCGATCCGGTCGCTTCGGCAATGCCTTCGATAACGCCCACAGCGACTACCGACGTGCCGAGCACGGTAACCATGTACAGCGGCAGTAGCGCATGGATCATCTCCGAGGAGATATCCATGAACATCGACACGAAGCCCAGCGCCCAGACGCTACGAGGGATCTTCGGCAGGCTTCTGGAGGTATGTGCAGAGCGGCTGTCTTCATTGCTGCGCATCTGGGCTCCCGACAGAGTTGCTACGTTCGAAACTGTAAGAGCCTCCTTGCAGGATGCAAATCGGATGAGTGGGTAGCGGCAATGGCCAGTGTGCTCACCACCCAGGTCGCTGGGTGGTGGCGTGTAGCCTGAGCGCCGTGACACGCGCCGGTTGCCGAGGCTACTGCGCGGCCCGCCGCAGGCACGCTCGTTCAGGGGAGCCGTTACAGGCCCTGAAGCACTTCACGAAAAACGTCCGGGCGAGAAGCTGCAATGTGGAGTAGGGACCGAGCGGCACCTGATGGCGCGCGCCTACCTTGCTCCCACTCCTGAAGCGTGCGTACTGAAACGCCCAGCAACTCGGCAAACTTGAGCTGGGAGAGCCCCGTTTTGCTCCGTGCCTCGGCGGCCTTGGTCACCTCTATCTGATGTACTGCTCCATAGCGGCCAGCTTTCACGTTGCGTATGGATTCCAGCAACTCCTCACCGATGTTACGGCTGGCATCGCGCAGCATCAGCTCTTTTTCAGTCAGGGGCATGGTTGAGCTCCTTGGCAATCTTGCGCAACACATGCGCGGGTATGTTTTCAGTAGCGCTCTTGCAGTAAATAAGCAATGCGACCAAGGCGCCATTGGCGAGTTGGGCCGTGTAGATCACACGTGCTGCTCCTCGCTTGCCCTTGCCGTCCAGGCTCCAGCGCACCTTGCGGCATCCGCCTGAGCCGGGAATCACAGAGCCGGCATCGGGATCATTCGCAAGGTAGGACATGAAGGCTCCGTGCTCTTCTTCAGTCCAGTATTCAGGCCATTGCCTTGAGAAAAGTGGCGCTTCAATGATTGTCAGCATACTGCATCCCTACGTCTTTGACGTAGTTATTTTGCTATGTTCGGCTGAGCTCAAGAAGCGCAGGGATGTATCGACGGGTTTCTGATGAGCGTTGGCGCTGAAGTCGCCGGAGCCGCTGCGCGGCCTTCCGCAAGCAAGCCAACGCCTACAAGGCTGCGCAAGACTTCGTGCGTTGCGAACAGCAACTGCTCTACCTCGGGTTTCAGCAAAGTTCCGTTACAAACATGTAAACTTCGTAAATAAGATTTACTCGCATTTGCGTCTCTCTATATTTACCTCCCCTGTTGGCCACCAAACTGTGTTTGTGGGGCCGGTGGGCGAGGGCTCCCGGTTTCCAACAGGGATGTGCCTTTTCGCTCATGAATCGCAGGAGATGTACCCATGCAGTGCAGAACTTCACCCAATAGCCTGGCCCTGGCGTTCGTCGCGCTGGCGTCGCCGGCCATGATGGCCACCGCGGCTGAAGCCGAGGAGCAGCGTACGGGTGAGGTGCTGGAAGTGCCGGTCGCCGACAACGCGCTGGTGATCCAGGACACCCTGATCACCGCCGAGCGCGAGGCGCACCAGGCCTTGGGCTCGTCGATCATCACCGCCGAAGACATCAAGCGCCACCCGCCGACCAATGACCTGTCCGACATCATCCGCCGCGAGCCCGGCGTCAACCTGACCGGCAACAGCGCCAGCGGCGCACGGGGCAACAACCGTCAGATCGACCTGCGCGGCATGGGCCCGGAGAACACCTTGATTCTCATCGACGGCAAACCGTCCAGCGCCCGCAACGCCGTGCGTTATGGCTGGAACGGCGACCGCGATACCCGAGGTGAAACCAACTGGGTGCCGGCCGAAGCGGTCGAGCGCATCGAGATCCTGCGCGGCCCGGCTGCCGCACGCTACGGTTCCGGCGCCATGGGCGGGGTGGTCAACATCATCACCAAGCGCCCCACCGACGAACTCAAGGGCAGTGTCAGCCTGTATACACAACTGCCGGAAGACAGCGCCGAAGGCGCCAGCCGCCGCGCCAACTTCAACCTGGGTGGCGGCCTTACCGACAACCTCGGGTTCCGTCTGTATGGCGGCTTGGCCAAGACCGACGCCGACGACCTCGACATCAACGCCAACCACGCCAACAGCGCACTGGTTGCCGGACGCGAAGGTGTGCGCAACAAAGACATCAATGGCTTGCTGAGCTGGAAGCTCAACGACGAGCACCGCCTTGAAGCCAGTGCAGGCTACAGCCGTCAGGGCAACATCTACGCGGGCGACACGATGAACAGCAACGGCGGCAGCGATGTCGCGTTGATTTCCAGCCTGTATGGCCACGAAACCAACATCATGCAGCGCAGCACGTACGACCTGACCCACTTGGGCGACTTTACCTGGGGTACCAGCAAGACCACCCTGGCTTACGAGTACGTGCGTAACTGGCGCCTCAACGAGGGCCTGGCCGGTGGCCCGGAAGGGGCGATCAACGACAGCGGCGCGGCGATGTCGCGGCTGCGCAACACCCGTTTGAGCAGTGAGGTCAACCTGCCGTTCAGCATGGGCAGCACTGAACATGTGCTGACCTTGGGCGGTGAATACCTGTACGAGTCTCTCAATGACCAGGGCTCGTTCCGCCCGCAAAGCTTCGACCCGAGCGGTTCGGGCAATGATGCGATCAGCGGCTTCGATCGCAGCGATACGAAGATGACGGCCAGAAGCTATGCGTTGTTCGTCGAGGACAATATCGTCCTGGGTGATACGACCGTGACGCCCGGCCTGCGCTTCGACCATCACGAGATGTTTGGCGACAACTTCAGCCCAAGCCTGAACCTGTCGCACAAACTGACCGAGGCACTGTCGGTCAAGGGCGGCATTGCTCGTGCCTACAAGGTACCGAACCTGTACCAGTCCAACCCCAATTACCTGCTCTACAGCCGTGGCCAGGGCTGCAGTGTGCAGCAGACCAACTCCGGCGGCTGCTACCTGCAAGGTAATGCCGACCTCAAGCCAGAGATCAGCGTCAACAAGGAAATCGGCCTGCGGTACGACCGTGGCACCTGGCGTACCAGCGCGACCTATTTCCGCAACGACTACAAGAACAAGATCATCGGCGGGACCGATGTGCTCTACGCCATTAACAGCGGTCGCCGCGTGACCCAGTGGGAGAACGCGGGCGAAGCGCGGGTGGAAGGTATCGAAGGCAACTTCTTCATCGAACTGACGCCGACCCTGGACTGGAACACCAACCTGACCTGGATGCTCGACAACGACAACCGCGAAACCGGCGAGCCGCTGTCGGTGATCCCGGTGTACACCGTCAACACCACCCTCGACTGGCGGGCCACCGAGCAGCTGTCGTTCCAGGTAGCGGGCACCTACTTTGGCAAGCAGAAGTCACCGACCTACAACTACCGCACCCAGCAAGACTACGACAAGACCGCGCAGCAGGACGTCGAGGCGTATGGCCTGGTGGACGTGAGTGCCGGGTACAAGTTCAACGCCAACTACGACGTGCGGGTAGGCGTGAACAACGTGTTCGACAAGCAGATCCTGCGTGGCGGCAACGCCAGCAGCTCGGGGGCCAACACCTATAACCAGCCGGGCAGGGCGGTGTTTGCTGCGCTGAATATCAACTTCTGACAGCGGGGGCCGTTTTGCGGTCCGATCGCGACACAAGGCCGCTCCTACAGGCGATTCGCATTCCCTGTAGGAGCGGCCTTGTGTCGCGATCGGGCTGCAAAGCAGCCCCAGATGCCCTACCTGTCCATGCCACGGAGCCCCGATGATGAAAGCCCCCGCCTGGCTACAAATACTCTCCCGCAGCACCGCCGCACTGCTCGGCGGCTATGCCCTCAGCTACGCCGCCACTGCCTGCCTGGCCCGCATCCTGCCGCTGTCTGCCACCGACGCGGTCATCGTCGCGACCCTGCCCGCGTTCATTTTCTACACCGCCACCATCCTCTGGGCCTTCGCCAGCCATGATGCCTTGCGTGCCTGGGCGCCGCTGGTATTGGCCGTGCCCCTGGCCCTGGTCGGTTTCTGGCCGCAAATACTGGAGCGCCTGGCATGAAAAACACCTTCACCCAGTCGATGGCGTGGCTGCACACCTGGGCCGGCTTGATCTTTGGCTGGCTGCTGTTCGCCATTTTCGTTACCGGGACGCTGGCAGTGTTCGACAAGGAGCTCAACCACTGGATGCAGCCGGAGATCCCGGCTACTCAGGTGTCCCAGGCCGCCGCCGCGCAGCGTGCCATCGCCTACCTGCAGGCCCATGAGCCGAAGGCCGGCAACTGGGGCATCAGTCTGCCGAGCGAGCGCTCGCCAGGCCTGCGCGTGTCCACCGGCGAGCGGCGCTACGGTGGCGGCGTACAGCTCGACCCGCGCACCGGCGAAGCCATTGAGGTGCGTGACAGCGTCGGCGGCAACTTTTTCTTTCGCTTCCACTTCATCCTCGACCTGCCACGCAACTGGGGCATCTTCGTGGTCGGCGCGCTGGCACTGGTGATGCTGGCCGCATTGGTGACCGGCATCGTCATCCACAAGAAGATCTTCAAGGAGTTCTTCACCTTCCGGCCAAACAAGGGCCAGCGCTCGTGGCTGGATTTTCACAACGCCAGTGCGGTGCTGCTGCTGCCGTTCCACCTGATGATCACCTATACCGGCCTGGTGATCTTCATGCTCATTTATATCCCTGCCGGGGTGGATGCACGCTTTGCCGGTGACACCCGCGCCTACTTCCAGGCACAGGGTAATGCCCGCCTGGAGCAACCCCGTGGCCTGGCCAGGCAGCCGGCCACCCTGGTCGATGTGGCGCCGTTGCTGGCCCAGGCCGAGGCGCGTCTGGGGCCTATTGGCGGCTTGAACATTCGCAACCCCAACACTGCAGCGGCGCGTATCGAAATCCGCCCCGAACTGGGCAACCGCATCGCCCTCGCCAAGGGGCAGGCCATGGTTTTCGACGGCGTCAGCGGGGCGTTACTCAGCGATGTGCCTGAATGGCGTGCGGCACCGCTGACCCAACGGGTCATGGTCGGCCTGCACTTCGCCCAGTTCGGCGGTTACCCGATGCGCTGGCTGTACTTCATGTGCGGGTTGGTCAGTTGCCTGATGATCGCCAGCGGGTTGGTGTTGTTCTGCGTGAAGCGTGGGCGTAAATACGCCAGCGCCACCGCCGAAACATCGGCACGGCGTTGGCACCGGGTGGCCGAAGTGTGCAACGTGGGCTTTATCAGCGGCCTGCTGCTGGCATGCGTGGGGCTGCTGTGGGCCAGCCGTTTGCTACCGGTGGATTTGATGCAGCGGGAAAGCTGGGAAGTGCGCGCGTTCTTCGGCGTATGGCTGCTGGCGCTGTTGCATGCCGGCGTCAGGCCGGCGCGGTGCGCCTGGGTCGAACAACTGCTGCTGGCGGCATTGCTGTGCATCGGTCTGGGTGCATTTGGCGGCCTCGAAGACACGATGCGTATGGGCGTAGCGGGCTGTGCGCTGGTGCTGGGAGTGTTGCTTGGTCTGGTGGCCTGGCGGGTGTGGCAAGCACAGCCAGCGCAACAGAAGATCAGGGTGGGCCGGCAACAGAAGGAGGCCAAGGCATGATGATGTGGATCATAGGTGGCGTGGTGTTTGCCTACGCCGGCATGCTTGGGCTGTGCCAAGGGCTGGAGCGGCATTACAAGCAAGTGTGGAGCCGGGCGTGCCCACCCGCGCTGCGTGTCGGCCTGCGCAGTGCAGGTTGGTTGGCGTTGCTGGCCAGCCTGATGATGTGTGCCCAGGCCTGGGGCTGGGCCATGGGGCCGGTGGCCTGGTTCGGCGCGCTGTCGCTGGCGGGGTTGCTGCTGGTGATGCTGCTGCCGTACTGGCCGCGGATGGCGGTCGGGTTGGTGGCCGCGGTGCCGGTGTGGGGCCTGGTGTCACTGATAGCTTGACCGGGCCTCATCGCGGTAAAGGCTGGTACGACATAGTTGCAGCCAAAAGCTTCGCAGCGTGTTAAACCATGGGCCCCAGCCTGCTGCGAGAGAGCCCCGGTGAAAACCGTCCGCCTGACCCTGATCTGCCACGCCCTGACCCAGGCCCAGAAGGTCGGGCGCCTGCACCGGACAGATGACGGCATCTTGCCGTTAACGCAACAGCCCGACGCCATGCTGCCCGGCATGCAGCTGCTGGCTGCGCCAGAGCGGCGAGCCTGCGAGACGGCTACATGGCTGGCGGGGCAGGTGCAGGTCGAACCGGGCTTGGCCGATTGCGACCTGGGTCACTGGCAGGGGCTGGCGTTGAAGCAATTGCAGGCTGAGCAGCCTGGAGCATTGGCGCAATGGTTACAGGACCCGGCCAGTGCGCCGCACGGGGGGGAGTCGTTCGCCGCCCTGTGCCAGCGCCTGGCCGCCTGGCTGGCAGCCTTCGACAGGCCGGGCGATTGGCTGGCGGTGACCCACCCCATGGTCATGCGCGCTGTGTTGGTAGAGGTGTTGGGGTGCCCGATGAAGGCCAGCCAGCGTATCGACGTGCTTCCCCTGTCACGCCTGGATCTGAGTTTTACCGGGCAGTGGCGCCTGCGCCTGGAATGAGGCTCAGAACGCCAGCTTGTAGCCGATCAGCAGCAGCATCGCCGCCAGGCACGGGCGCAGTACGCGGTCGGAGATCCGCCCGGTGAGGTGGCTGCCCAGGTAGATGCCCGGCAGCGAGCCCAGCAGCAGGTAACCCAGCAGCGACCAGTCCATGTTGCCCATGCCCGCGTGGCCCAGCCCTGCTACCAGGGTAAGGGGCACGGCGTGGGCGATTTCGGTACCGACCAGGCGGCGGGTGACCAGGAACGGGTACAGCAGGAACAACGCCACAGTGCCCAGGGCGCCAGCACCGATGGAGGTGAGTGTGACCATTACCCCCAGCACAACGCCGGTGAGTACGGTGAGGATGTTCAGGCTGCGATCGCTGAGGTGGTAGTGGTCACCGGCATGACGGCTGGCAAAGGCCTGCAGGCGCGATTTGAACAGGATGGCCAGCGCGGTCAGGATCAGCACCACCGCCAGGCCTTGCTTGATGATGGCATTGAGCGCCGAGGTGTCGGTGTGCAGGGTGCTGAGGAACCACAGGGTCAGCGCAGCGGCGGGTACGCTGCCCAGGCTGAGCAGGCCGGTGATTTTCCAGTCGATGTTCTTCTGACGCGCATGCACCCAGACGCCACTGGCCTTGGTGATGGCGGCATAGAGCAGGTCGGTACCGACGGCCGTAGCCGGGTTGATGCCAAACCACAACAGGATCGGGGTCATCAGCGAGCCGCCACCGACGCCGGTCATGCCGACGATGAAACCCACGACCAGGCCAGCAATGGTGAAACCAAAAGAACCTACATCCATACGCTACTCGACTGCCCAACGTTGCCCGTTATCGGATGCAGCCAGCATATAGATTTTTTTATAGCCAAATAGACTTGTTCGTTATTAGGTTATAACCGAGGCGGCTTAACGATCCGTCATCACCACCATCACATGCGCATCGCCGCCGTCCTCGCTCTCGGACAGATAGATATGCCCCACCTGGCTGTCGAAATACGCCGTTTCCTGTGGCCCGATGCTCACCGCTTCGCCGGTTTCGAACTCGATGCGCACGCGCCCGCTCAGCACCAGGGCGAACTCTTGCCCGGGGTGGCGGATAAAGTCGTCGAACTGGCCGCGTTCACGGGCGATGATGCGGGCATAAGCCGGCGTCATACGCCGCTCGGGGAAGTCGCCGGCGATCGGGTGGTAGTCATAGGTGCCGGTCGAGTAGCCCGCTGCCGCCGGCAATGAATCGACCACCACGGTCACGGGCACCGGGGCGTTGACCGTGGCACCGGAGCGGAACAACTGGGCAATGTCGACATTCAGCGCCCGCGCAGCGGCGGCGAGCTTTTCATAGCTGACCGACACCTGTGCCAGCTCCATCTTCGACAAGGTGGACAGCGGTACGCCACTGGCTTCGGACAATTGCTTGAGGGTCATCTGGCGCGCCTTGCGCACCTGGCGCAGGCGCTGGCCGACTACGGCGCGGTCAAGCAGGGGTAGGGCAGCGGGCATTCAGCGTTCTCGGCATACGGCGTTGGTCGGGCATCTTACCTTGGACACTTGCGCATTTCTAAATTCTCATATATTAGAATTCTCATAAATGATAATTTTCTTGGCAGGAGCGTGCATGACCCCGATCTACGACACCCTGATCATCGGCGCCGGCATTGCCGGTGCCTCGCTGGGCTATCGCCTGGCTGACCAGCAGCGGGTGCTGCTGATCGAGCGCGAAGCACAGCCTGGCTACCATTCCACCGGGCGTTCGGCGGCCATGTTCATGGAGGCCTACGGCACTGCGCAGATCCAGGCGCTGACCCGCGCCAGCCGGGCCTTTTATGAAGCCCCGCCAGAGGGCTTCTGCGAGCACCCGCTGCTGGAGCCGCGCGGCTGCCTGTATGTGGCCAGCGTGGAGCAGCGCGAGCTGCTTGAGCAGGCCCACGCGCAGAACTTGGCCAATGGCACCGAGGTCAGCCTGCTTGACCGTGATGCCGCGCTGGCACTGGTCCCCAGCCTGCGCAGCGAAACCCTGGCGGGCGCAGTGCTGGAGCCGGGCGCGATGGACCTTGATGTGCATGCCTTGCACCAGGGCTTCTTGCGCGGTTATCGCGCTGCCGGTGGTGAGCTGCGCTGCAACGCCGAGCTGGTCCAGGCCGGGTATCTGGACAACCTGTGGCAGGTGGAATTGGCTGATGGCAGCCGTCTGCAGGCACGTCAGCTGGTCAATGCCGCGGGTGCCTGGGCGGACCGGGTGGCCGAGCAATGCGGTGTGGGGCGCATCGGCCTGCAACCGTGCCGGCGCAGTGCTTTCACCTTTCCTGGCCCTGCCGACCAGGACTTCGCCCGCTGGCCGGCGGTGATTGGTGTCGACGAAAGCTTCTACTTCAAACCCGACGCCGGGCAGTTGCTCGGTTCGCCTGCCAACGCCGACCCGGTAGAGCCGCAGGATGCTGCGCCGGAAGAGCTCGATGTGGCGTTGGGCATCTACAACATCGAAAACATGACCACCTTGACGATCCGCCGCCCCAGTCACACCTGGGCCGGGCTGCGATCGTTCGTTGCGGACGGCGACCTGGTGGTGGGTTTCGATGCACACGCCCCCGCGTTCTTCTGGCTGGCGGCGCAAGGTGGTTATGGCATCCAGTCGGCAGCGGGGGCTTCGCGCCTGGCCGCCGACCTGCTGCTTGGCCAGCCCCTGTGCTCCAGCCTTGTCAGCCAGGGCGTGGCGCCCGAGCGCCTGTCCCCAGCCCGTTTACAGCAACCTTGAAAGGAGCATCCCATGAGCAATGACATCCAGCGTTTCCCCAGCAGCCTGCCGTTCCCGTTTTCCCGTGCAGTGAAGGCCGGTGGTTTTCTGTTTCTCTCTGGCCAGGTGCCGATGAGCGCCAGCGGTGAAGTGGTGCGTGGCGACATCCAGGCCCAGACCCGCGCCGCCTGCGAGCGCATTGCCGAAAGCCTGGCGGCTTGCGGCGCGCGTTTCGACCAAGTGATAAAGGCCACGGTATGGCTGTCGGACATGAGCCACTTCGCCGGTTTCAACGAGGTGTACAAGGAGTTCTTCGGTGCCGCGTTGCCGGTGCGCTCGACAGTGGCCTCGGCGTTGGCGCTGGGGGTGGATGTGGAGATTGAAGTGCAGGCGTTTGTCGGCGATCTGTAACTGAGCGGAGGCCGCTCCCGCAAAAGCGATGCGGTGGCAGCAGGACAACAACAATAAATCCAGAGGTTCACATGCAAGAGCAGCTGAAGATTGCCGGCGCATTTGTCGGCGTGATCGTGGGGGCGGGCTTCGCTTCGGGGCGGGAACTGTTGTTGTTCTTTGTCGATTTTGGTGTGTGGGGGTTGGTGGGGGCACTGGTCAGTGCAGCCCTGTTTACCTTCCTTGGCATGGCCCTGGCCGGGTTGGGCAACCGCCAGCAGGCCACCTCGCACAAGGACGTGATACAGGCCATCTGCGGCCGCCACCTGGGCCTGTTCGTCGACTGGCTGATCACCTTTTTCATGTTCGCCGTCACGGTGGTCATGCTGGCCGGTGGTGGCGCGTTGCTGGAGCAGCAGTTCGGCATTCCGGCACTGACCGGCAGTGTGCTGGTGACGCTGGTGGTGGTGGCGATTGTGTGCCTGGACGTGCGCAAGGTGATCCTGGCCATCGGTGCCATCACACCGCTGTTGATCCTGGTGGCTTCGGCGATTGCACTGTACGCCGTGTTTACCCGTGCACAGAGCTTCGCCGCGCTCGACCAACTGGCCAGCCAGCAGCAGGCCGGTACCCGGCACTGGCTGTTGGGCGCGTTCCTGTATGTGTCGTACAACATCGTTGCCGGTGCGCCGATCCTGGCCATTCTGGGTGGTTCGGCCAAGGTCGAGAAAACCGCAGTGTGGGGTGGCCTGCTGGGTGGGGCGGCGCTGGGCGGCCTGATGCTGGTGATGAGTGCCGGGCTATTGTCGCGCCTGGACAGCGTGGCCGACTTGCCCATGCCGATGCTGTCGATTGCCAACGAAGTGTCACCGCTGCTGGGGGTGGTAATGTGCCTGATCATCTTCGGCATGATCGTCAACACGGCGGTGGGTACGATGTTTTCGTTCCTTTCGCGGCTGCTGCCGGCGGGCACGGCAACGTTCCGCTGGGGTTCGGTGATAACCGGGGTGGTGGCGTTTGGCTGCAGCCTGGTGGGGTTCATCAGTCTGGTGGGGGAGGTGTACCCGTTGTTTGGCTACCTGGGTTTCGTGCTGATGGCGGCGGTGTTGCTGGCCTGGGTGCGGCGGGGCAGGGCCACGAAAGCGGCTGTGGCATAAAAATGGGGCGCAGAGCGCCCCTCTTCGGGCCCATCAGATTCTGAAGCTGCCCACCAGCTGCTTCAAGCGCCCGGCCTGCTGGGCCAGCTGGTCGCAATGACGCAGGGTTTCGTTCAGGTTTTCCACGCCCTGCTGGTTCAGGGCGTTGATCTGGGTGATGTCCAGGTTGAGGCTCTCGACCACGGCGGTCTGCTCTTCGGTCGCGGTCGCCACAGACTGGTTCATGCCATCGATTTCGCCAATGCGCTGGGTCACGCTGGCCAGGCGTTCACCGGCCTGGTTGGCTACCTGCACGGTCTGCTCGCTGGACACCTGGCTGGTGTTCATGGTTTGCACCGCTTCGCGCGAGCCTACCTGCAGGCTGGTGATCATGCGGTGGATCTCTTCCGCCGACTCCTGGGTACGGTGTGCCAGGTTGCGCACTTCGTCGGCCACCACGGCAAAGCCACGGCCGGCTTCACCGGCACGGGCCGCCTCGATCGCGGCGTTCAGTGCCAGCAGGTTGGTCTGCTGCGAAATACCCTTGATCACGTCGAGAATCTTGCCGATTTCGTCGGTGCTGGCGTTGAGCGTTTCGATCTGCGCGCACGACTCGCTGATGCGCTGTGACAAGGCGGTCATGGCACTGATCGCCTCTTCCACCACTTCACGGCCGCCGTGTGCCTGCTCGCTGGCGCCGCTGGCATGCTGCGAAGCATCGGCGGCGTTGCGGGCGATTTCCTGGGTGGCGGCGCCCAGCTCGTTGATGGCTGCCGCGACACTGTTGGTGCGCATGCTTTGTTCTTCCGAGCCGGTGATCGACGCGTTGGATGCGCTGACCACCTTTTCCGACAGGTCGTGCACCAGGCGGGTGGCCGAGGACACTTCGCTGATCGAGGCATGGATGCGCTCGACGAAGCGGTTGAACGAGGTGGCCAGTTCGCCGAACTCGTCCTTGTTCTGCACGGTCAGGCGGCGGGTAAGGTCGCCTTCACCCTCGGCGATGTCGCGCATGGCTCGGCCCATGGCGGTCAGCGGGCTCATCAGCACCGGGATCAGCAGGCCGAGCAGGCCGGCGATGGCAGCCACGGCAATCAGCATGGCGATGATAGCCGAGGTACGGAACTGGCTGAGTGCGGCGTAAGCCTTGTCCTTGTCGATCGACAGGCCGATGTACCACTGCGCCGACGGCAGGCCGGCTACCGGGGCGAAGGAAATGATGCGGTCCTGGCCGTTGAGGGTGACATCCTGCAGGCCGGCGGCAATCCGCAGGTTGCTGCCAGGGTAGATGTCTTTGAGGTTCTTCATCACCTGCTCTTTGTCGGGGCTGACAATCACCTGGCCATTGGCGTCTGCCAGGAAGGCGTGGCCGATGCCGCCGAAGTCGACCGAGTTGATGATCTCGACCAGGGTGTCGAGGGTCACGTCACCGCCGACCACACCGATCAGCTCGCCGTTGCTTTTGCTCTTCACCGGGGTGGCGATGGTGACCATCAGGCCGCCGACCGCGCCTTGGTAGGGGGCGGTCAGCACGGTCTGCCCGGCACTGGCGGCGGCGCCATACCAAGGGCGCTGGCGCGGGTCGTAACCGGCAGGCATCTGGGCGTCCGGGCGCTGGGTGAACGCACCGTTGGCCTGGCCCAGGTAAGTGAACAGGAAATTACGCGTGTAGGACGGCTGCTCGATCAGCCCGGTCAGGGTCTCGCCGGCACCTTGCTGGCCGATGTCCTGGGCCAGGTTTTCCAGCACCAGGATGCGCCCGCTCATCCAGTTCTGCACGCTGCTGGCGGTCAGTGCACCGGATTGCTGCACCGACGCTTCGATGTTCTGGCGGATGGTGTTGCGTTGCAGGTAGTCGTTGTAGAGCGTGAACAGGGCAAATGCCAGGACCACGACGCCGCAGGCGCTGAGCAGGATCTTGTGGCGAAATTTCAGGTTCATGTTTCGAGACCTTGAGCCAATGAGGGGAGGGCGCAGCGCGCTCATGACGCACTGCGGGGCCTGTCGACCGGGATATCGGCTAAAGGGCTAAAAGATTGAAGTACTTACAGGAAATTCTTATGGCCGTTTCGACAGACGGTAATCAACGGTTACTCAACTGCTGGATCAACAGCCGTGCGGCTTGCTGCAGCGGTTGTTGCTTGCGCCACAAGATGTGTACCGGCAACTGCAACTCGTTGCGTGTATTGCGAAAACCCAGGCGCACCAGGCGTCCGCTGGCGAGCAGCGGCGCAACCCGCGACAACGGCAGGTCGCCCCAGCCCAGGCCTGCTTCCACCATTTGCAACGCCAGGTCGAAGCTGTCGGTTGACCAGTGCGCTGCGCCGATCAGCGGGCGCGGGTCGGCCATTGGCAGGTCGCGGCTGCGCACCAGAATCTGACGCACCTGGGTCAGGTCTTCGAGGTAATGGATGCGCCCCTCGCGCAAGGCCGGGTGGGCCGGCGACAGGGTGGCCACCAGCGACTCCATGCCGATGTGCTGGAAGCCTCGGCGGGCGTCGACCTGCAGGCCTGCAAAAGCCACGCAGAGGTCGGCGCGGCCACTGTCCAGCAGGTTCAGGGCTTCTTCCTGCGGGGCGCTGAGCAGGGCGATATCCAGCAGCGGATGGCGTTCGCCAAGGCGTGCGATGGCCGCCAGCAGTGGCCGGTGGTCGATGTCTGGTACCACGGCCAGAGTCAGGCTGCTTTCCAACCCTTTTGACAGCTCCAGTGCGTGTACCTGCAGCAAACCCAATTGTTCGCCAATCAGTCTGGCGTGTGGTTCCAGGGCCAGGGCTTGGGCAGTTGGGCGAACCTCACGCGAACCACGTTCGAACAAGCTGTAGCCCAGTTCCGCTTCAAGGTTGCCGATAGCCATGCTCACGGCTGAAGGCACGCGCTTGAGGGCGCGTGCGGCAGCAGAAAACGAACCGCAGTCGAGCACGGCTAGAAAAAGCTGGATGTTGTCGCTGGAAAAGTTCATGGCAGCCTCCTGTCAGTAGATCTGACAGCTGCTAACTTTTGCTGTCAAGCATGGTGAAGCATGATCGCGCCCCATCGTTTTTGTCATTGGAGGTAACCCCGAGTGCAGGGATTGAAACGCAAGCTGGTCTACGTAACTTTTTATGAACTGATCGGGTTGTGCATGTCGACCCTCGGGCTGGCTTACCTGTCGGACACCCAGGCGTCGCATACTGGGCCGCTGGCGGTGATGATCACCACCATCGCCATGTTCTGGAACCTGGTTTACAACACCTTGTTCGAAGGATGGGAGAGGCGCCAGGCCAAGCGTGGGCGCAGTGTGGCGCGGCGGGTGGCGCATGCCATCGGCTTTCAGCTGACGCTGGTGGTGTACCTGATTCCGCTGATTGCCTGGTGGCTCGACATGACACTGGTGGAGGCGTTGCTGGTGGACATGGCGTTCATCGTGCTGGTGCCTTGCTACACCTTTGCCTACAACTGGGCGTTTGATCGGGTGTTCGGGCTGCCAAGTTCCGCGATGGCCGCTGCCTGATGTTTCTCCTGTGCCGCCCCTAAGGCGGCAGGCGAATGATCAAAGGTGCTTGCTGCTTCACTTGCTGTTCTACCGGTTGCTCGACGGGCCGCGGCACACTGGCCAGCAAGCTGTCCTCAACCTGCCCCGACAGGTAGTACACCCCCGCCATGGCCCCGCTCTGGCGGTTTTCCATCAACTCCTGCCATTCCTGGTTCAGCGCCACGTTGAGGATCACCCGCAACTGTTCGACCATCTGCGGGTGATCGCGGTCATGGGTCATCATGCCGTAGCCGGCCGCCGCAATCGAAATCATCGCCCCCGCCACCTTGCCCACCGCCGACGCCACGGCACTGGCGATGCCGCGCGGGGCCAGGGTAGCGCCGAGCTTTTCGCTGGCCTGGGTGGCCACCGAGTTCAGCCCGACATCGGTTCTTCCGGGGCCTTTGCTGGCCTGCTCATGCAAGTGCTGGCGCATGGCTTGCCAGGCCGGTTGCTGGTCCAGCGACTTGGCCCGAAGCAGTTGATACAGGCTGGCATTACGCGCATCCGGCGGCCCCAGGTGGATGGCGGGGATGCGGTTGAGGCGCTGGCTGACCTGCTCGGGCGGCGCGTTGTAGCGGCTGATGATGGCGGGTAGCTGCTGGCCGAGCAGCTGCAGGTACAGCTCGCAGGCGCGGTCGCGGATGCCCTCGGGGTTGATCTGCTCGGCCACCGGTTCGATCACCCGCTCGTGGTATTGCTCCTGCAGGTACAGGGCCAGGCGCTTTTGCGCAGGTTCACGGCCTTCACCGCTGTCGAGCTTGTACCAGGCCACTTTGAGGGTGAGCCACTGCTGGGTCCAGTAACCGGTGAACCAAGGGATGAAGTCGCTTTCGGTGCGCTGTTGTACCTGCTCCTTCCATACCCGCATGGAGCGCCGGGCATAGTCGTTGGCCGAGCCGGCGGCGCCGACCGAAGCGTCGATCAGTTCCTGGTCGATGCGTTGCCAGGCGGCGGGCGTGAGCGCTGCGGGCGGTGGCGGGGCAGGCGGACGCTTGCTCGCGCAGCCGGTCAGGGCCAACAGCAGGCACAGCAACAGAAGGACTCGAGCACTCACGCAACCGCCTCCCTGATAGAGGCTGGGGTGGTTCTCGTAGTATAGGGTGGGGTTGTTGGGGCTGCTGCGCTGGCCATCGCTCGCTCAGCACAGACATAAGTTTCTGTCGGGACGCAGTCTCTGTGGGAGCGGGCTTGCCCGCGAACACGGGCGAAGCCCGTGCCATCGACCGCGTCAGCTTCTTCGCGGGCAAGCCCGCTCCCACAGCGGAACGCTGATTCATTCCAGGTCGAGCTTTTCTTCCAGGCGGTCCAGGTGCTTGTGCATCAAATCCAGCGCGGCCTCGGCATCGCCTTGCTCCACGGCATCAATGATGGCCGCATGCTCTTCCCATGCACAGTGGTCGCAGCACGGTGATTCGTAGCGGGCGATGATCAGCGAGGTCATCGGCACCAGCCCATTGAGGAACCGTGCCAGCGGCGCATTGGCCGCCACCTGCGCCAGTTTCAGGTGAAACTCACCGCCCAGGCGGATCGCCGCGCAGCGTTCACCGCTTTCGTGGTGCTGGCGCTCGCGCTCTACCAGTTGCCGCAGCTGGCGCACCTGCGCCGGACGGGCGCGCTGGGTGGCCAGGGTAATCAGCGTGGTTTCGGCCAGGCGCCGGGCACTGAGCACCTGACGTGCCTGATCCGGGTCGGGCGCGGCCAGGTGCGCGGTGTGGCTGGGGCGCTGCACCACCACCTGCTGGTCGGACAGCCGCCCAAGCACACGACGAATCACGGTGCGACTGACACCAAAGGCATGGCCCAGCGCCTGCTCGGGCAGCAGCGCGCCCGGAGGCAGGCGCTGTTCGAGAATGGCGTCGAACAGCCGGGGGTAGATCTGCTCGGCCGACAGGCGGGTTTCGCCGGCCGCAAGCAGGGCGGGCAGGTGAGGGGCGGCGTTCATGGTCGCTCTCCTGGGGTCATGGATGCGGGTGTTCGTCCGGGATGTTCAGCGAAATGCCCATGCGCTGGCCTTCGGCGAGGATGTGCTGGCGCATCTGGGCACTGGCCTGGGCGCTGTTGCGTTCACGTATGGCACGTACCACTGCTTCGTTCTCCTTCAGCCGAGCCGCCAGGTGCTCGGGCGAGTTGCGCAGCATGTCGGCGCTCTGTTTCAGGGCATTGCCGGTCTGCTGCACAACGCTCTGGAAGATCGGGTTGGTGGTGAGCGCGAACAGCGCTTCATGGAAGGCGATGTAGGCCTTCACGCCGGCTTCGCTGTCATCGGCCTCCAGCGCTTCGCGCATGTCCATCAGGGTCAGGCGTAACTGGCCGATGTCCTGGCTGTTGGCCGATTGCGCCACCAGGCCAACGATGAAGGGCTCAAGGGTGTAGCGCAGTTCCAGTACGTCGGCCAGGCTGGCCGCAGCGCTGGTGTCGATGCCGGGTTCCTCGAGGGTGGCATCGGCGTCCAGTACCAGTACGCCCTTGCCTGGCAACGAGCGGACCAGGCCCAGGGTCTCCAGCACGGTCACCGCTTCGCGCAGGCTAGGGCGGCTGATGCCCAGTTGTTCGGCCAGCTCGCGCTGGCCCGGCAACATGTCGCCGCTGCGCCATTGGCCCCGGGCCAAGGCCTGGCGCAGTTTTTCCACCACTGAGTTGACGACGGTCGATGAGCTGATCACGGTTCGCTCCTGCAAGGGCCGGCATGATCGCCGGCCGCTCTGGTTCAGAATTCCTGTTGATGGTGCGTGTTGGGCTGTTTGCGCGGCGTGGGGGCAAAGCCGGGTTTGCCGTCGAGCACGTTCTGCGCGCGCTCCAGGTCAATGTCCTTTTCCCAGCGGGCGATGGCCACGGTGGCCACGCAGTTGCCAATCAGGTTGGTCAATGCCCGGCCGATGCCCATGAACCAGTCCACTGCCAGCACCAGCACCAGGCCAACCACCGGAATCGCGGGTACGGCGGTCAAGGTGGCGGCCAGGATGACCAGCGCCGAGCCTGGGATGCCGTGAGCGCCCTTGGAAGTCACCAGGGACACCAGCAGAATGGTCAGCAGGTCGGTCATTTCCAGCGGCGTGCCGGTGGCGTTGGCGATGAACACGATGGCCAGGGTCAGGTAGATGGAGAAGCCGTCGAGGTTGAACGAGTAACCCGTCGGGATCACCAGGCCGACGGTGGAGCTGCCAATGCCCAGGTGCTCCAGCTTGCGCATGATCTGCGGCAGCACGGCGTCGGAAGAGGCGGTGCCCAGCACGATGGTCAGCTCTTCACGCAGGTACTTGATGAGCGGCAACAGCTTCAGGCCCGACAGGCGCATGACCGTCCCCAGCACGATCAGCACGAAGCCGGCACAGGTCAGGTAGAACAGTGCGACCAGCCCGCCCAGGTGCTGCAGCGATTCCAGGCCGTATTTGCTGGTGGTGAAGGCGATGGCGCCGAACACGCCGATCGGCGCCAGGCGCACGATCATGCCCATGATGCGGAAGATCACATGGCTCAGCTCGTTGATCAGCCGCGAAATGCCGGCGGCCGAGTCACCCACCAGGTTCAGCGCACTGCCGAACAGGACCGAGAACAACAGCACCTGAAGAATGTTGTTGTCAGCGAAGGCACCGATCACCGAGGTGGGGATCAGGTCCATGAAGAACGCCGTGGCGCCGTGAATGTGCTGGCCGCGCTCGGCCAGGCCGTTGGCATCGGCGGTGGACAGCTGGTCCAGGTGAATGTTGGCACCGCTACCAATGCCACTGCTGAAGGCGAACACCAGGCCGATCACCAGCGCCAGGGTGGTCAGCACTTCGAAGTAGATCACTGACTTCAGGCCGATGCGCCCGACCTTTTTCAGGTCGCCCGCGCCGGAGATACCGCTGACCACCACGCAAAATACGATCAGGCCGATGAGCATCTTGATCAGCTTGATGAAGCCGTCGCCAAGGGGTTTGAGTTGCAGGGAAAGGTCGGGAAAGCTGAGACCGCAGGCGATGCCGAGGGCAAGGCCGAGCACGACTTGCAGGAAGATCGAACGCGAGCACCATTTGAGCATGGGATTGATCTCTGATCGGTGTCCTTGCTTCGGTAGCCGCACGGGGCGAAAGAGCGCAGGACTTAATTATTGTGGTCTTACCGGTTTGTTCAGCGCGAGGCCATAAAAGCGCGAAAAATCCGACTTTGCAAGGGTTTTCGGCCTTACCGGTCTGACCAGTTATGGGGCAATCTGGCCTGCCAGGCTCTACTTCAGTGCATGCCGTGAAGTGGGTAGGCGCGAATCAGTTCAGGGCTTGGCCAGTGCCTGCTCCACTGCTGCAATCAGCTTGCCAAGATCCTTGGGCGGGGCGTTGTGAATGACGCCGAACAGGTAGGCGCGCTGCTCCTCTTCGTCGTCCGGCTCGGCGAAGAAGTCCTTGGGTTTGACGCCCAGCACCTGAGCAAACGCCATGAGTGCATCGATGCTGGGGGTATAGGTACTGGTTTCGAAGCGGCTGATGGTCTTGGGATCGAAGCCGGTCCGTTCGGCCAGTTGTGCCTGGGTCAGGCCCGCCAGCTTGCGGTAGCGGCGCAGGGCGGTACCCAAAGCTGATCTCGTCATCACTTAATTCCCATTTAGAATCAAGAACTTAACGATATCTATCAGCATGGCGCAACGCCATGATTGATCACCTTTGTTTTATTTATGTGATGAATTTCGTAGAATTCAGTGCTTGACCGGTCAGTCATCGTCAACTTCCCTGTGTGGTTCGGCCTCGTGCCCCAACGGCGGGAAGCACATGTGCCATTTGGAGCGGATCGCTACGGATCGGTTCCGGTGGCTGTCGATGGGCTGGGTACCGGCACGTCAGTGAATGGAGTCTCATCGTGCGTCTCAACTTGCCGGTTACCCCGGTCGAGCAACGTTTTCCCCCTGATCAGCGGCTGATTTCTGCTACCGATACCGCCAGCCTGATCACCTACTGCAACCCCGAATTCGCCGCTATCAGCGGCTACAGCGAGGCCGAGCTGATCGGTAGCCCGCACAACCTGGTGCGCCACCCGGACATGCCGCCGGCGGTGTACGCGTTGATGTGGCGCTACCTGAAAGCTGGCAAGAGCTGGATGGGCATCGTCAAGAACCGTTGCCGTAACGGCGACTACTACTGGGTCAACGCTTACGTCACGCCGATCCTCGAAGGCGGGCGTGTGGTCGGCTACGAGTCGGTTCGGGTGTGCCCCACGCGTGAGCAGGTGGCCCGTGCCGAAGCCCTGTATGCGCGGCTGCGTAATGGCCAGGCGGCATTGTCGGTGCCGCGTCGGCTGAGCTTGCTGGCGCAGGCGCTGGCCTTGCCACTGGCGGGCGGGCTGCTGGCACTGGGTGTCAACCAGTTGTGGCCTGGCCTGGTGGGGCAGGGGCTGACCCTGGGGCTGTTCCTGGCCTACGGCCTGTGGGCACGCGATGCCCTTGGCCGGCAGTTGCAGCAGGTTGTGCAAGGCGCCGACGGTGCCTTCGCCGACCCGGTTGCAGCCTTGACCTACAGCGACTTGCCGGGTGCCGCCGGGCAACTGCAACTGATGCTGATCAGCGAAGAGGCACGCCTGAAAACCGCATTGACGCGGTTAAGCGACCTGGCCGGGCAAATGGCCGTGGCCGCCCACGATGCCGGGCAGCTGTCGCGCGGCACCGAGGCCGCGCTGCTGGAGCAACGCGCCGAAACCGACCTGAGCGCCACGGCGATGAACCAGATGGCCGCCTCCATCGGTGAAGTGGCCAACCATGTCCAGTTGACCGCCGCCGAGGCACACACCGCGCACCTGCTGGCCGAGCAGGGCAGCCAGGTGGCAGATGCCAGCGGTGCAGCCATTCGTACCTTGGCCAGCACCGTGACGCAGATCAACCAGGCGGTCAGCCAGCTGGCCGGTCAGACCGGTGCCATCGCGGAGGCTGCCGGAATGATCCGCGGCATTGCCGAGCAAACCAACCTGCTCGCCCTCAACGCAGCCATCGAGGCAGCGCGTGCGGGCGAGCAAGGGCGCGGCTTTGCCGTGGTTGCCGATGAAGTGCGGGCGCTGGCCGACAAGACCCGCCAGTCGACCCTGCATATCCAGGCCATCATCGATGCGCTGCGCAGTGGCGCCGAAGAAGCCGTGGCGATCGCCAGCCAGGGCATCGAAGGTGCCGAGCTGGGTGTTGCCCAGGTGCAGGAAGCGCGACAGGCGCTGCATGGCATTCGCGATGCGGTGCAGCGCATCAGTGACATGAGCCAGCAGATGGCGACCGCTTCGCAGCAGCAGTCGGCAGTGGCCGAAGACGTTTCGCGGCAGATCAACGGCGTAGCCGGTATTGCCCAGCACAGCGCCCACAGCGCCAACGTCGCCGCCTCGCGCGGCGCCGAACTGGAACAGGTGTGCGCCGGATTGCGCGCCCTGGTGGAGCGCTTCAACCGCTAAGGCAGGATGCTTTATGGATGATATCTATCGCGCGGCCGTGGACGCGGCCGCGATCTTTTCGGAAACCGACCTGCGTGGGAACATCACCTACGTCAACCAGCAGTTCTGCAGCATCTCGGGCTATAGCCGCGAGGAGCTGCTGGGTGCCAACCACCGCATCCTCAACTCCGGCCTGCACGAGCCGGCGTTCTTCGTTGGCATGTGGCGGGCCCTGGCCGCCGGGCGGGTGTGGAAGGGCGAGATCTGCAACCGGTCCAAGGACGGTTCGCTGTACTGGGTCGACAGCACCATGGTGCCCTTGGTCGACCCGCTGACCGGCCTGGTGCGCAAGTACGTGTCGATCCGCTTTGACGTCACCGAGAAGCGCCAACTGCTGCACACCTTGCAATGGCGGGTGGGGCACGATGTGCTCACGGGCCTGCCCAATCGCGCCTACCTGTCCGACCTATTGAATCAGGCCCTGGCCTACTCGCGGCGTGAAGACATCCCGCTGGCGGTGTGCATGCTCGACCTGGATGGCTTCAAGGCGGTCAACGACGGTTACGGGCACGCGGTGGGCGACCTGCTGCTGGTGGAAGTGGCCCAGCGCCTGAAGCGCATCCTGCGCGGGGGTGACGCCGTGGCCCGGTTGTCGGGCGACGAGTTCGTGCTGATCCTGCGCGACGTCGATGATGAGCGAAAGCTGCATACAGCCCTGCGGCGGGTTTTGCGGGCATTGGCGGTGCCCTGTGTGGTTCGGGGGCACACGCTGTCGCTCAGCGCCAGTATTGGCGTGACCCTGTACCCGCTGGATGACGAAGATGCCGATACCCTGGTGCGTCATGCCGACCAGGCCATGTATGTGGCCAAGCAGCGCGGGCGCAACCGGTATCACGTGTTCGACGTGTCGCAGGAGCAGGAGCTCAAGGCCACTCACCAGACAGTGGCGCGGGTGCGACGGGCCCTTAACAACCAAGAGCTTTGCCTTTACTACCAGCCCAAGGTCAACCTGCGCAGCGGCCAGGTGCTGGGCTTCGAGGGCTTGCTGCGCTGGCAGCGGCCAGGCCGTGGCGTGGTGCCGCCCGGCGATTTCCTGCCTTGGGTAGAGCAGACCGACCTGATCGTTGAGATCGGCGAGTGGGTGCTCGATCAGGCCTTGACCCAGTTGCAGGCCTGGCAGCAGCAAGGGCAGCCCTGGTCACTGAGTGTGAACATCGCCGCGCGGCATTTGCAGCGCAGTGACTTTGCCGAGCGCCTGCAGCAGCTGCTGGCAGCGTACCCGGCGGTGGACCCGGCCAGGCTGGACCTGGAAATTGTCGAATCCGTGGCCATCGACAACCTGCAGCACGTCAGCCGTTGTCTGGACGCCTGCCGCGCACTGGGCGTGCGCTTCTCGCTGGACGATTTCGGCACCGGCTATTCGTCGTTGAGTTACCTGAAACGCTTGCCGACCCAGACGATCAAGATCGATCAGTCGTTCGTGCGTGACATCCTCCATGATCAGGACGACCTGGCGCTGACAGCGGCGGTGATCGGCCTGGCCCGGGCCTTTGGCCGGGAGGTGATCGCCGAGGGGCTGGAGAGCGTCGAGCACGGCCGGGTGCTGATGGGGCTGGGCTGCGAGCTGGCGCAGGGGTACTGCATTGCCCGGCCGATGCCGGCCGGTGAAGTGCAAGCCTGGGCACAGGCTTACCGGCAACCGGTGCAGTGGCGTAATCCGTGAGTGGCCGTGCAGGTCAATAGATTCATCGCTCACGCAGCCGCTTGTAGAGGGTGGTCCGGCTGATCCCCAGGCCGCGCGCCACTGCTGACAGGTTGCCATTGGCGTGTTCAACCAGCGTCTGCAGGTCTACCGCATCGGTCGCCACCCGCACAGGCACTTGCAACTCGGCCAGAAACCCTGCAGGCAGGTGCTCGACGCCGACTGGCCCGTTGCCCGCCAAGGCCAGTGCCACCTGCAGCACACTGACCAGTTCGCGCACATTGCCAGGCCAGGGGTGCTGATCGAGCAACTCGATAATGGCCGGGGGCAGCCGCGCCGGTTGCCCAGGCTCGCGGTAGCGGGCATGCACCTGGTCGATCAACTGCCGCCGGTCTGCACGCTCGCGCAGCGGCGGCAGCACCACTGTCAGCCCGGCAATGCGGTAGTACAAATCCTGACGAAAGCGCCCGGCACGCACCTCTTCGGCCAGGTCGCGGTTGCTTGCCGACACCACGCGGATATCCACCGCCACCGGTTCGCCGCTGCCCAGCGGCTGGATGCTGCGCGATTGCAACACGCGCAGCAGGCGGGCCTGGGTAGGCAGCGGCATGTCGCCGATTTCGTCGAGAAACAGGATGCCGTGGTCGGCCTTGCGGATCAGCCCCGGGTTGCCTTTGTGGTGGGCACCGGTGAACGCGCCTTTGTCGTAGCCGAACAGCTCCGACTCCACCAGTTCGGCCGGGATTGCCGCGCAGTTTACGGCGACCAAGGGCTTGTCGGCGCGGCTGCTGGCACGGTGCAGGGTTTCCACGAACACTTCCTTGCCCACACCGGTTTCACCCTGCACCAACACTGGAATGTCCTTTTCCAGCAGCAGGCCGGCCTGCACTCGCGCTTTTTCCAGGCGCGGCTCGCCGTTGTCAGGTTCAGGGCGGCGGGGCGTTTCGCGTGGCGGTTGCCACTGACAATGAAAGCGGTTGCGCCCGGTGGCCTGGAGGGCGAAGGGCTGTTGTCGGGGATGGCTGAGCAACTGCTGCAGGGGCAACTGGAACAGCTGCTCGATGTTCTGCTGCAGCGGGTTGCCGCCGAGCAGGCTGTCGGCCCGGTGGTTGGCGGCCAGCACCTGCCCATGCTCATCGAACACCAGCAGGCCGGCCCAAGGGCTGTCGAGGTTGTCGGAGGCGCTGTTGAAGATCAGTTGTGCATGCTGGTCGGCATGCGCGGCGAGGATCAGGCGGTTTTCCAGGCTCTGGCCCATCATGCGGACCAGGCCCAGTGTCTGGCTGGTCGGCAGATAGCCGTCGCTGGCCACGTCGAACACCCCGACCAGTTGCCGTGCAGCGTCGAACAGGGGGGCGGCGGCGCTGGACATGTAGCGGTTCTGGCGCAGGAAGTGCTCGTCCTGGCCGACGTGAATGGCCTGGGCACAAATCAGCGCGGTGCCCAAGGCATTGGTGCCAACGCCGCGCTCGTGCCAGTGGGCGCCGGCGCTGAAGCCATGCTGCTGGCGCGGCTCGATGAAACGCCGCGAACCCCAGCTGTCGAGCAGGCAGCCGCTGGCATCGGCCAGCATCACCAGGTAGCTGGCGTTGCCCAGCAGGTGTGCATATTGCGGCAGCACTTCCTCGCGGGTCAGGCGCAGCAGGGCCTGGCGTTTTTCCAGCAGTTCGCTGAGTTCGGCGCGGGTCAGGCAGTCGAAGTCCGGTGCGTGCTGCGGTTGCAAACCGTGATCGCGGCAGCGGGCCCAGGATGCCTGGATGAGCTGGGCGTGGGTCGAAGCGGATGCGGCCATGGGCCTGTCCTGTGTGGTTGTTGTTATGGGCGGACCGCTGTTCAGTGTTGTTCACGGGTGTTCATTGTCAAACCGGCAGGTGTTCAGTTGTTCAGTGATTGTGTTCACTTGTGAACCTCCGATTTGCGTGGCATGCCGCCCAGGCCCCGAGCCAGAGCATCGGGGAGCAACTGGCACGGAACTGGCTGTGCCTGGCAGACAACAACGACAAGAAGGCCATGCCATGTCCCTGGTGCTGGAGCAGGTCAGCCGCAGCGTCGACAACCAACCGTGGATCGTCGAGGCCTCGCTGCGTTTCGAACCTGGTTCGTTCAACGTGCTGCTGGGCCGCACCCTGGCTGGCAAGACCAGCCTGATGCGCCTGATGGCCGGGCTCGATTGCCCGGACCGGGGCCGGGTGCTGATGGATGGCCAGGACGTGACGGGTGTGCCGGTGCGCCAGCGCAACGTGTCGATGGTGTACCAGCAGTTCATCAATTACCCGACCTTGAGCGTGTACGAAAACATCGCCTCGCCACTGCGCCAGGCGCGCATGGCCGAGGCGGACATCCGCAGGCGTGTGCAGGAAACCGCCGAGATGTTGCGCATCGAAACCTACCTGCAGCGCCTGCCGCTGGAGCTGTCCGGCGGCCAGCAGCAACGCACGGCGATGGCCCGGGCGTTGGTCAAGGATGCCTCGCTGATCCTCTTTGACGAGCCGTTGGTCAACCTCGACTACAAGTTGCGCGAAGGCCTGCGCCAGGAGCTTCGCGAGCTGTTCGCGGTGCGCCACTGCATTGCTGTTTACGCCACCACCGAGCCCAACGAGGCGCTGGCGCTGGGCGGCACCACCACCCTTGTGCATGAGGGCCGTATCGTGCAAAGCGGTCCCACCGCCGAGGTGTATCAGCGCCCGGGCAGTGTGCTGGCGGCCGAGCTGTTCTCCGAGCCGCCGATCAACCTGGTGCCTGGCCGTATCAGTGGCAACGAGGTGAGCCTGGCCCAGGCCGTGCATTTTGCCCGCAATGCCGACTTGCAGGCGCTTGCCGAAGGCGACTACCGCTTTGGCGTGCGCCCCAGCCATATCACCCTGGTGCCGGCCCACGACGATGACCTGGAACTGGCGGTGCTGGTGGAGCTGGCCGAGATCAGCGGTTCCGAAACCTTTCTGCATGTGCGCAACGAGCATTGGCGCATGATCCTGCACCTGCCCGGGGTGCACGAATACCAGGTGGACACGCCGATCCGCGTGTTCATCCCCACCCACAAGCTGTTCGTCTTCGACAGCGCCGGGGCCTTGGTGCAGGCCCCGGGGCTGCGCCAGGCAAGGAGAGGGTGATGGCTGAAATCCGCCTGCGCCAACTGGCGCACAGTTACAGTCGCCAGCCCGCCAGCGAGGCGGACTATGCCCTGCACGCGCTGGAGCATGTATGGGAGCAGGGCGGCGCCTACGCGTTGCTTGGGCCGTCGGGCTGCGGCAAGTCGACTTTGCTCAACATCATTTCCGGGCTGCTGACGCCGTCCCATGGCGAGGTGCTGTTCGACGGCAAACCGGTCAACCAGCTGTCACCGCAAGCGCGCAACATTGCCCAGGTGTTCCAGTTCCCGGTGGTGTACGACACCATGACGGTGTTCGACAACCTGGCCTTCCCCTTGCGCAACCAGGGGCTGGATGAAGCCCGGGTGCGTGCCCGGGTGGAAGAAATTGCCGAGGTGCTCGACCTGTCTGCCGTGTTGCGCAGGAAGGCGCGCAACCTCAGCGCGGACGAAAAGCAGAAAGTCTCCATGGGCCGCGGCCTGGTGCGCGATGACGTGTCGGCGATCCTGTTCGACGAGCCGCTGACGGTGATCGACCCGCACCTGAAGTGGAAGCTGCGGCGCAAGCTGAAGCAGATTCACGAGCAGTTCAATATCACCATGATCTACGTCACCCACGACCAGCTGGAGGCATCGACCTTCGCTGACAAGATCGCAGTGATGCACGGTGGCCGCATCGTTCAGTTCGGCACCCCGCGTGAGCTGTTCGAGCGGCCTCGGCATACCTTTGTCGGCTACTTCATCGGCAGCCCGGGCATGAACCTGATCGAGGTGCGCGCCGAAGCCGATGGGGTGGCGTTTGGTGATGTCCACCTGGCTTTGCCCGATGGCCTGCGCGAACGGCTGGCGGCAACGACAGGCGGGCGCTTGCAAGTGGGCATCCGGCCAGAATTCGTGCAGCTGTGGGACAGCCCGTTCGATGACGCCATCCCCGCACGCGTCCTGGATATCGAAGACCTGGGCACCTACCGCATCGTCACCATCGAAGCAGGCGGTGTCGCGCTGAAGGTGCGCCTGGGCGAGGACCGCCCGTTGCCTGTGGATCAGGCCTGGGTCAGCTTCCCGGCGCAGTGGTTGATGCTGTACGTCGACGATGTGCTGCTGGAGGCCGGGCCATGAACAAAGTGCCGAACAACAAGGCCTGGTGGCTGGTGCTGCCGGTGTTCCTGCTGGTGGCGTTCAGCGCGGTGGTACCGATGATGACCGTGGTCAACTACTCGGTGCAGGATATTTTCGACCAGTCCAACCGCTACTTCGTCGGTGCCGACTGGTACCGCCAGGTGCTGCGCGACCCGGCGTTGCATGACGCGCTGCTGCGCCAGTTCATTTATTCCGCCTGCGTGCTGCTGATCGAGATCCCACTGGGCA
This sequence comes from Pseudomonas sp. FYR_2, assembly GCF_043106425.1. Lineage (NCBI taxonomy): Bacteria > Pseudomonadati > Pseudomonadota > Gammaproteobacteria > Pseudomonadales > Pseudomonadaceae > Pseudomonas > Pseudomonas sp. FYR_2. The sequence goes on along the minus strand of NZ_JBICMM010000006.1, from coordinate 109,511 downwards.
TCGGCATTGCCCTGACCATGCCGACCAAGGGGCGCATGGCGTCGGTGTGCCTGATCGTCATGGCCATCCCGCTGCTGATCCCGTGGAACGTGGTGGGCACCATCTGGCAGATCTTCGGCCGTGCCGACATCGGCCTGCTTGGCGCTACCCTGGCCAAGCTCGGGGTCAGCTACAATTACGCCGGCGACCCGTTCGACGCCTGGCTTACGGTGCTGGTGATGGACGTATGGCATTGGACGTCACTGGTGGCACTGCTGTGCTATTCGGGCCTGCGCGCCATCCCTGACGTGTACTACCAGGCCGCGCGTATCGACCGTGCTTCGGGCTGGGCGGTGTTCCGCCATATCCAGCTGCCCAAGCTGAAGAACGTGCTGCTCATCGCGGTGATGCTGCGCTTCATGGACAGCTTCATGATCTACACAGAGCCGTTCGTGCTGACCGGTGGCGGGCCGGGTAACGCCACCACTTTCCTCAGCCAGACCCTCACGCGCATGGCCGTGGGGCAGTTCGACCTGGGCCCGGCGGCGGCGTTCTCGCTGGTGTACTTCCTGATCATCCTGCTGGTGTCGTGGCTGTTCTACACAGCCATGACCCATGCCGACAAGGACTAGCCCATGAGCACGCGCAAAACGCTGGCCTTGCTGCTTTATTTCTTTTTCCTGCTGGTGCCGATCTACTGGCTGCTGAACATGTCGTTCAAGAGCAACACCGAAATCCTGGGCGGCCTGACCCTGTGGCCGCAGGCATTCACCCTCGACAACTACCGGGTGATTTTCACCGATGCCAGCTGGTACAGCGGTTACATCAACTCGCTGTACTACGTGTGCCTGAACACGCTGATTTCGTTGCTGGTGGCGCTGCCGGCGGCCTATGCCTTCTCGCGCTACCGCTTCCTAGGCGACCGGCACCTGTTCTTCTGGCTGCTGACCAACCGCATGGCGCCCCCGGCGGTGTTCCTGCTGCCGTTCTTCCAGTTGTACTCGTCGATCGGCCTGTTCGACACCCATATTGCTGTTGCCCTGGCCCATTGCCTGTTCAACGTGCCGTTGGCAGTGTGGATCCTAGAGGGTTTCATGTCGGGCGTGCCAAAGGAAATCGACGAAACGGCCTACATCGACGGCTACAGCTTTCCGCGCTTCTTCATGAAGATCTTCATTCCGCTGATTGGCTCCGGTATCGGCGTGACGGCGTTTTTCTGCTTCATGTTTTCCTGGGTCGAGCTGCTGCTGGCGCGCACCCTGACCTCGGTGAATGCCAAGCCGATTGCTGCCGTGATGACCCGCACCGTGTCGGCCTCGGGTATCGACTGGGGGGTGCTGGCGGCGGCGGGGGTGCTGACCATTTTGCCGGGCATGCTGGTGATCTGGTTCGTGCGCAACCATGTGGCCAAGGGCTTTGCCCTGGGCCGGGTGTGAGGAGGGCAACGCATGGAATGGATGGCCTGGACCTTGCCGACGGCGCTGTTCTTCGCCGCCGTTGGCGTGCTGCTGCTGGGCATGACCCTGCTTGAGCTGCGCCGCCCTTGCGTGGCGCGGCGGGGCTTCTTGCCGCTGGTCACCAGCCGGGGTGACCGCTTGTTCATCGGCCTGCTGGCCAGCGCCTACCTGCATTTGCTGGTGGTTGGCGTCAGCGAGTGGCCGTTGTGGGTGGCCTCGCTGCTGTCGCTGGCGTGGCTGGTGGTGGTGCTGCGCTGGGGCTGAGCGAGCGGCCCTGTGGAATAACAGAAACGGGAGATCACAATGTTCGATAACAAGCACAAGACGCGACATTTGACCCTGGCCGCGTTGCTGGTGCTGACCAGCGTGCATGGCACAGCCTGGGCTGACCAATACGAGGATGCAGCGAAGAAGTGGCTAGGCAGCGAGTTCAAGCCTTCGACGCTGACCCCGGAACAGCAGATGGCCGAGATGAAGTGGTTCATCAAGGCCGCAGAGCCGTTCCGTGGCATGAAGATCAACGTGGTGTCTGAAACCATCACCACCCATGAATACGAGTCCAAGGTGCTGGCCAAGGCCTTCAGCGAAATCACCGGCATCCAGCTGACCCACGACCTGCTCCAGGAAGGCGACGTGGTGGAGAAACTGCAGACACAGATGCAGTCGGACAAGAACATCTACGACGGCTGGGTCAACGACTCCGACCTGATCGGTACGCACTTTCGCTACGGCAAGGTGGAATCGATCACCGACCTGATGGCCAACGAAGGCAAGGACTACACCTCGCCGACCCTCGACCTGAAGGACTTTATCGGCATTTCCTTCACCACTGCACCGGATGGCAAGGTCTACCAGTTGCCCGACCAGCAGTTCGCCAACCTGTACTGGTTCCGCGCCGACTGGTTCGAGCGGCCGGAGCTTAAAACCAAATTCAAGGAAAAGTACGGCTACGAGCTGGGTGTGCCGGTGAACTGGTCGGCCTATGAAGACATTGCCAAGTTCTTTACCGAAGACGTCAAGGAAATCGACGGCAAGCGCGTCTATGGCCATATGGACTACGGCAAGAAAGACCCGTCGCTGGGCTGGCGCTTCACGGATGCCTGGTTCTCCATGGCCGGCGGTGGCGACAAAGGGCTGCCCAACGGCCTGCCGGTGGATGAATGGGGCATTCGCGTGGAGGACTGCCACCCGGTGGGCTCCAGTGTCACCCGTGGCGGCGACACCAACGGCCCGGCCGCTGTATATGCCACCCAGAAGTACGTGGACTGGATGCGTGCCTATGCGCCCAAGGAAGCGCAGGGCATGACCTTCTCCGAGGCGGGGCCGGTGCCGGCGCAGGGCAACATCGCCCAGCAGATCTTCTGGTACACCGCGTTTACCGCCGACATGACCAAGCCCGGATTGCCGGTGGTGAATGCCGATGGCACACCGAAGTGGCGCATGGCGCCCTCGCCGAAGGGGCCTTATTGGGAGGAGGGGATGAAGCTGGGCTATCAGGACACGGGTTCGTGGACGTTCTTCAAGTCCACCCCCGAGAAGCAACGCCTGGCAGCGTGGCTGTATGCCCAGTTCGTCACCTCCAAGACGGTGTCGCTGAAGAAGACCATCGTCGGCCTGACGCCGATTCGTGAGTCGGACATCAACTCCCAGGCCATGACCGACCTCGCGCCCAAGCTCGGTGGGCTGGTCGAGTTCTACCGCAGCCCGGCACGGGTGCAGTGGACGCCCACTGGCACCAACGTGCCGGATTATCCGCGCTTGGCGCAGCTGTGGTGGAGCCACATTGCCGAAGTGGCCAGTGGCGAGAAGACCCCGCAGGAAGCGCTGGATGGCCTGGCGCGGGACCAGGACCGCATGATGGAACGTTTGCAGCGGTCCAATGCCCAGGCCACCTGTGCGCCCAAGCTGAACCCGGAGAAGGATGCCCAGTACTGGTTCGACCAGCCCGGTGCACCGAAACCGAAGTTGGCCAACGAGAAGCCCAAGGGCGAGACAGTCAGCTACAACGAGCTGTTGAAGTCGTGGGAGGCGGCCAGGAAGTAATTGGCTGAGTACCACGTTGGCTTCTTCGCGGGCTCGCCCGCACACAGGTACTGCATCGCTCTCAAGGGGAGTGGGGTTCCTGTGGGGGCGGGCAAGCCCGCGAAGAGGCCAGCAAGGCCAATGTATGAACCACAGGCAAAAAAAACGGCACCTGCCAGAGGTGCCGTTTTCATTTCACGCCGACTTACTTGTGCAGCTCTTCCGCCGCATACAGCGTGTTTTCCAGCAGGCAGGCACGGGTCATCGGCCCGACGCCACCCGGCACCGGCGTGATCCAGCCGGCACGTGGCAGGGCGGTCTCGTAGACCACGTCGCCGACCAGCTTGCCGTCTTCCTGGCGGTTGATACCCACGTCGATGACGATAGCGCCTTCCTTGACCCACTCACCCTTGACCAGGCCCGGCTTGCCGGCAGCCACGACCACCAGGTCGGCGCGCCCGACATGGCCAGCCAGGTCCTTGGTGAAGCGGTGGCAGACGGTGACGGTGCAGCCGGCCAGCAGCAGTTCCATGGCCATCGGGCGACCCACGATGTTGGACGCGCCGACGATCACTGCGTTCATGCCGTACAGGTCCTGACCGGTGCTTTCCAGCAGGGTCATGATGCCTTTCGGCGTGCACGGGCGCAGCAGCGGGATGCGCTGGGCCAGGCGGCCGATGTTGTATGGGTGGAAGCCGTCCACATCCTTGTCCGGGCGAATGCGCTCGAGCAGCAGCGAGGCGTCCAGGTGCGCCGGCAGCGGCAACTGCAGCAGGATGCCGTCGACAGCCGGGTCGTCATTGAGGCGGTCGATCAGCTCGGTCAGGGCCTGCTGCGAGGTTTCGCTGGGCAGGTCGAACGCCTGCGAAATGAAGCCGACCTCTTCGCAGTCCTTGCGCTTGTGCGAGACATAGACTTGGGAGGCGGGGTCGGTGCCGACCAGGATCACTGCCAGGCCCGGCGTACGCAGGCCTTGCTGGCGACGCTCCACGACACGTTGAGCGATCTGCTTGCGCAGGTTGGCGGCGATCGCCTTGCCATCGATTAGGTGTGCAGTCATAGACGCGTGATTAACCATCGAGAAGGAAACAATAAAGAGCGCGCATTCTCGCACGACACGGCCCACGGGCAAAGGCGGGTGGTCGGGCAAATCCCCTAACCCCTTAAATAATTTAAATTTTTTTTAAAAAGGTGTTGACGAGTTACAGGGTCGACTATAAGATTCGCCGCACTTGTCGGGCACAGCCTAGCACTGGTTGGCTAAGTCGGGCAGAATGAGTGGTTTAGCAGTTATCTGTTAAGGTCTCGTTCGGTTAGGCTTCAAGCTTAAGCGCCCGTAGCTCAGCTGGATAGAGCATCCGCCTTCTAAGCGGATGGTCGCAGGTTCGAGTCCTGCCGGGTGCGCCATTAGGCAGCTTTGGCACGCAAGTAGCTGTAATGCAATATGGTGGGCGTAGCTCAGTTGGTAGAGCGCTGGATTGTGATTCCAGTTGTCGTGGGTTCGATTCCCATCGTCCACCCCATATTCTTCAAGGGCGCCTCGATAGCATCTGGCGCCTTTGTTTTAAGCGTTACGCGGACGTGGTGAAATTGGTAGACACACTGGATTTAGGTTCCAGCGGCGCAAGCTGTAAGAGTTCGAGTCTCTTCGTCCGCACCATGCTTCTGTAAGGTTGTACCGCAACATCGCAAGACTGCAATATGGTGGGCGTAGCTCAGTTGGTAGAGCGCTGGATTGTGATTCCAGTTGTCGTGGGTTCGATTCCCATCGTCCACCCCATATTCTTGAAAAGGCGCCTTGATCGTGAGATCGGGCGCCTTTTTGTTTTGGGGTTGTGGTGGTGTGGATGCCTTGGGTGCCCTGGCGCTCGATCTCGCAGGCGCTGAAAATGTCATGGCGAACCACCTTCCGGCCAAATCGCATCCCCGCCCCTTGTAATCCTCTAGTGACACCCCAATAAAAGCTGTTAGATTTCAGCCGGTTGAAACACCGGCCTGCTTGACAGGCAGAGGAATAGCCCGATGATTGCAAAAGAAGCCCGTCAGGCCCTGGCGCTGCAGCGCTTTGCCGAAGCCAACCCGCAGCTGCTCGAGGAGATCCGCGAGCTGGATGCGCGCGAACAGGCCCAGCAGATCGAGTGGGCGTTCGAAGATGCCGCCGACGAGCAGGGCATTCAGCCTTGGGAGCTTGCGCTGCAACTGATCGCCGAAACCCCGGAGCAGCTGCAGGCCATGCGCCTGGAAACGCACCGTGACGTGGCCGAGGCGCTGGGGATGGAATGGGAAGAGTACTGCCAGTTCAACGAAATCGACCCTGAATAAAGGAAGCGAAATCGTTGTTGGCAGTTGTTTGACAAGGTATTTCGGCTGTAGGGCGCCCCGGGTGTCGTGCGGCCCTTATTGAAACAGGCCTGGCGGTGCGCCGTGCGGGCCTTGAAAGTTAATCGACCGGCGTGGTTTCCCGTCGTCCCGAGTGGGGTGACTTCTGCTGCGCGACTCACTAGAATGCTTGCCCTTGATTCTGGAGTCGGGCTAACGCCGGCTAACGTCTGTGCAACGAGGAATATCCATGCAAGTTTCTGTTGAAAACACTTCCGCTCTCGAGCGCCGCATGACCATCGCCGTTCCGGCCGAGCGCGTCGAGAACGAAGTCAACAAGCGTCTGCAACAGACTGCCAAGCGCGCCAAAGTTGCCGGCTTCCGCCCAGGCAAGGTGCCAATGAGCGTGATCCGTCAGCGCTTCGAGGCCGATGCCCGTCAAGAGGCTTTCGGTGACCTGGTCCAGGCTTCCTTCTACGAAGCCATCGTCGAGCAGAAGCTGAACCCGGCTGGCGCTCCGGCTGTAGAGCCCAAGTCCTTCGAAAAGGGCAAGGACCTGGAATTCGTCGCCATCTTCGAAGTGTTCCCTGAGTTCACCGTTGCCGGCCTGGAGTCGATCAACGTCGAGCGCCTGAGCGCCGAAGTGGCTGACGCCGACCTTGACAACATGCTGGAAGTGCTGCGCAAGCAGAACACCCGCTTTGAAGCCGTTGAGCGCGCCGCGCAGAACGACGACCAGGTCAACATCGACTTCGTTGGCAAGGTTGACGGTGAAGTGTTCGCCGGTGGTTCGGCCAAGGGCACCCAGCTGGTACTGGGCTCCGGCCGCATGATCCCGGGCTTCGAAGACGGCCTGGTTGGCGCCAAGGCTGGCGAAGAGCGCGTTGTCAACGTGACCTTCCCAGAGGACTACCAGAACCTGGACCTGGCTGGCAAAGCCGCCGAGTTCACCATCACCGTCAACAGCGTTGCCGCCCCTGTGCTGCCAGAGCTGAACGAAGAATTCTTCGCCCAGTTCGGCATCAAGGAATCGACCCTGGAAGGCTTCCGCGCCGAAGTTCGCAAGAACATGGAGCGTGAACTGCGTCAGGCGATCAAGACCAAGGTCAAGAACCAGGTCATGGACGGTCTGCTGGCCGCCAACCCGATCGAAGTGCCAAAAGCCCTGCTGGAAAACGAAGTCAACCGTCTGCGCGTGCAGGCTGTTCAGCAGTTCGGTGGCAACATCAAGCCAGAGCAACTGCCAGCCGAGCTGTTCGAAGAGCAAGCCAAGCGCCGTGTTGTGTTGGGCCTGATCGTTGCTGAAGTGGTCAAGCAGTTCGAACTGAAGCCGGACGACGCCAAGGTTCGCGAAATGATCGAAGAAATGGCTTCGGCTTACCAAGAGCCTGAGCAGGTCATCGCCTGGTACTACAAGAACGACCAGCAACTGAACGAAGTGCGTTCGGTTGTGCTGGAAGAACAAGTTGTAGATACTGTTCTGCAGAAAGCGACTGTGACCGACAAGTCGGTCTCGTACGAAGATGCCGTTAAACCAGCACAGGCTCCTGCCGAAGCTGAGTAATACGGTTCTCTCGTAGGAAACCCCCACAAGCCAGCCTTCGAGCTGGCTTGTGCGTATTCAAGCCATGACTATTTGGGAGTGAGCGCAGGACATGTCCCGCAATTCTTATATTCAGCAGAGCTCTGACATCCAGGCCGCAGGCGGCCTGGTCCCGATGGTTATCGAGCAGTCCGCCCGTGGCGAACGCGCTTACGACATCTACTCGCGCCTGTTGAAGGAGCGTGTAATTTTCCTGGTCGGCCCGGTAGAGGACTACATGGCCAACCTCGTCGTTGCGCAACTGCTGTTCCTTGAGGCTGAAAACCCGGACAAGGATATCCATCTGTACATCAACTCGCCGGGTGGCTCCGTCACCGCCGGCATGTCGATTTACGACACCATGCAGTTCATCAAGCCGGACGTTTCGACCATCTGCATCGGCCAGGCCTGCAGCATGGGCGCCTTCCTGCTGGCTGCCGGTGCCAAAGGCAAGCGTCACTGCTTGCCGAACTCGCGCGTGATGATTCACCAGCCGTTGGGCGGCTTCCAGGGGCAGGCGACCGATATCGAGATCCATGCCCAGGAAATCCTCAATATCAAGGCCCGTCTGAATGAGCTGCTGGCCTACCACACCGGCCAGGACCTCGAGACTATCAAGCGCGACACCGAGCGTGACAACTTCATGAGCGCCTCGCGCGCGGCCGAGTACGGCCTGATCGACTCGGTCTACGACAAGCGGCAACTGGCCTCCTGAACCGGGGTGCCAGAGCAGGTAGGTGCGCAAAGCGCCTACCTGCGGACTTGAAAAAGCCCGCAATTGCCTTCATCTTGTGTTGCAAGCCTACCGGATTGGATCGATCGAATGACTGACACCCGTAACGGCGAGGACAGCGGCAAATTGCTTTATTGCTCCTTCTGCGGCAAAAGCCAGCACGAAGTGCGCAAACTGATTGCCGGGCCCTCGGTATTTATCTGCGACGAGTGCGTCGACCTGTGCAATGACATCATCCGTGAGGAGGTGCAGGAAGCCCAGGCCGAGAGCAGCGCGCACAAATTGCCTTCGCCGAAAGAAATCAGCGGCATCCTGGACCAGTACGTCATTGGTCAGGAGCGCGCGAAGAAGGTGCTGGCCGTAGCGGTGTACAACCACTACAAGCGCCTGAACCAGCGTGACAAGAAGGGTGACGAAGTCGAACTGGGCAAGAGCAATATCCTGCTCATCGGGCCGACCGGCTCGGGCAAGACCCTGCTCGCCGAAACCCTGGCACGCCTGTTGAACGTACCGTTCACCATTGCCGACGCGACCACCCTGACCGAAGCCGGTTATGTGGGTGAGGACGTCGAGAACATCATCCAGAAGCTGTTGCAGAAGTGCGACTACGACGTGGAAAAGGCCCAGATGGGCATTGTCTACATCGACGAGATCGACAAGATCTCGCGCAAGTCGGACAACCCGTCCATCACCCGTGACGTTTCGGGCGAGGGCGTGCAGCAGGCGTTGTTGAAACTGATCGAAGGCACCGTGGCTTCGGTTCCGCCGCAAGGTGGCCGTAAACACCCGCAACAGGAATTCCTGCAGGTTGATACCCGCAACATCCTGTTCATCTGTGGTGGTGCGTTCTCGGGCCTGGAAAAGGTTATCCAGAACCGCTCTACCAAAGGTGGTATCGGTTTTGGCGCCGAAGTGCGCAGCAAGGAAGAGGGCAAGAAGGTTGGCGAGTCCCTGCGTGAGGTCGAGCCGGACGATCTGGTCAAGTTTGGCCTGATTCCGGAATTCGTCGGCCGTCTGCCGGTGCTGGCGACCCTCGACGAGCTGGACGAGGCTGCGCTGATGCAGATTCTCACCGAGCCGAAGAATGCCCTGACCAAGCAGTACGCCAAGCTGTTCGAGATGGAAAGCGTCGACCTCGAGTTCCGCAGTGACGCACTCAAGGCCGTTGCCCGCAAGGCCCTGGAGCGCAAGACTGGCGCCCGTGGCCTGCGTTCGATCCTCGAAGGCGTGCTGCTCGACACCATGTACGAGATCCCTTCGAAGAAGGACGTCAGCAAGGTGGTGATCGATGAGAGCGTCATCGAGGGTACCTCGCAGCCGCTGATGATCTACGAGAACAGCGAGCCGCAAGCCAAGGCCGCGCCAGACGCCTGATTCAGGCAAAGGCCGGTTCACGGTTGCAAGCAAGGAGGGGGCCTACGGGCCCCTTTCTGCTTTTCCTGCGCTAGCGCTTGTAATTTCCCAAGCGTGCCCCCACATTAGGTCCAAGCATCATTTCCACCGGTTTCCGGCCATAAGGCCGCTGTAGAGGCGAAATCATGAAGACCACCCTCGACTTGCCTCTTTTGCCATTGCGCGATGTCGTTGTTTACCCGCACATGGTTATCCCGCTGTTCGTGGGGCGCGAAAAATCCATCGAGGCCCTTGAGGCCGCGATGACGGGCGAAAAGCAGATCCTTCTGCTGGCCCAGAAAAACCCGGCCGACGACGACCCCGGCGAGGACGCCCTGTACCGCGTCGGTACCGTGGCCACCGTGCTGCAACTGTTGAAGCTGCCTGATGGCACCGTCAAGGTGCTGGTCGAAGGCGAGCAGCGTGGCGCTGTCGAGCGTTTCACCGAAGTAGAAGGGCACATCCGTGCCGAAGTCTCCCTGATCGACGAAACCGACGCCGCCGAGCGCGAGTCGGAAGTGTTCGTGCGAACGTTGCTGTCGCAGTTCGAGCAGTACGTACAACTGGGCAAGAAGGTCCCTGCCGAAGTGCTGTCTTCGCTGAACAGCATCGAAGAGCCAGGGCGTCTGGTCGACACCATGGCCGCCCACATGGCCCTGAAGATCGAACAGAAGCAGGAAATTCTCGAAATCGTCGACCTGCCAACCCGTGTCGAGCACGTGCTGGCGCTGCTGGATGCCGAAATCGACCTGCTGCAGGTCGAAAAACGCATTCGCGGCCGGGTCAAGAAGCAGATGGAGCGCAGCCAGCGCGAGTACTACCTGAATGAGCAGATGAAGGCCATTCAGAAAGAACTCGGCGATGGCGATGAAGGCCACAACGAAGTCGAAGAGCTGAAAAAGCGCATCGAAGCCGCTGGCCTGCCCAAGGATGCCCTCACCAAGGCCCAGGCCGAGCTGAACAAGCTCAAGCAGATGTCGCCAATGTCGGCCGAGGCCACCGTGGTGCGTTCGTACCTCGACTGGCTCGTGCAGGTGCCGTGGAAGGCCCAGAGCAAAGTGCGCCTGGACCTGGCCAAGGCCGAGGAAATTCTCGATGCCGACCACTATGGCCTGGAAGAGGTCAAGGAACGCATCCTCGAATACCTTGCCGTGCAAAAGCGCGTCAAGAAAATCCGTGGCCCGGTGCTGTGCCTGGTCGGCCCTCCCGGCGTTGGCAAGACCTCGCTGGCCGAGTCGATAGCGGCCGCTACCAACCGCAAGTTCGTGCGCATGGCCTTGGGTGGCGTACGTGACGAAGCCGAAATTCGTGGTCACCGCCGCACCTACATTGGCTCCATGCCAGGCCGTCTCATCCAGAAGATGACCAAGGTGGGCGTGCGCAACCCGCTGTTCCTGCTCGACGAAATCGACAAAATGGGCAGCGACATGCGTGGCGACCCGGCCTCGGCGCTGCTGGAAGTGCTCGACCCGGAGCAAAACCACAACTTCAACGACCATTACCTGGAGGTTGACTACGACCTCTCGGATGTGATGTTCCTGTGCACCTCGAACTCGATGAACATCCCGCCGGCGCTGCTCGACCGTATGGAAGTCATCCGCCTGCCGGGCTACACCGAGGACGAGAAGATCAACATCGCGGTCAAGTACCTGGTGCCCAAGCAGGTCAAGGCCAACGGCTTGAAGAAAGAAGAGTTGGAAGTCGACGTTTCGGCGATCCGCGACATCATCCGTTATTACACCCGCGAAGCCGGTGTGCGGGGCCTGGAGCGGCAAATCGCCAAGGTCTGCCGCAAGGTGGTCAAGGAACATACCGGGCAGAAGCAGGTCAAGGTCAAGGTGGCCAGCGAGCAGCTGGAACACCTGCTGGGCGTGCGCAAGTTCCGCTACGGCCTGGCCGAGCAGCAGGACCAGATCGGCCAGGTCACCGGCCTGGCCTGGACCCAGGTGGGCGGCGAACTGCTGACCATCGAAGCCGTGGTCATCCCCGGCAAGGGCCAGCTGATCAAGACCGGCTCGTTGGGCGATGTGATGGTCGAGTCGATCACTGCCGCACAGACCGTGGTGCGTAGCCGCGCCCGCAGCCTGGGTATTGCCGCCGACTTTCACGAGAAGCATGACGTGCATATCCACATGCCGGAAGGCGCTACGCCGAAGGATGGGCCAAGTGCCGGTATCGGCATGTGCACCGCGCTGGTGTCGGCGCTGACGCAGATTCCGGTGCGCGCCGATGTGGCCATGACCGGCGAAATCACCCTGCGTGGCCAAGTGCTGGCCATTGGCGGGTTGAAGGAAAAGCTGCTGGCGGCACACCGTGGCGGGATCAAGACGGTGATCATTCCCGAGGAGAATGTTCGCGATTTGAAGGAGATTCCTGAAAATATCAAAGAGGATCTGCAGATCAAACCGGTCAAATGGATTGACGAAGTCCTGCAAATTGCGCTGCAATACGCCCCGGAGCCCTTGCCAGATGTGGCTCCGGAGATTGTCGCGAAAGATGAAAAGCGCGACGGCGATGCTAAGGAAAGAATCAGCACGCATTAGTAGTTTTTAGCTGGGGGGCTTTCCTTGACAGTTTTTTCGGGGCCTTGCTATAAAGCGGCACGCTATTGTCATCAGGCCACCCAGCGCACGTTTCATAAGCTTTTCATTACATACTTAGAAACAAACTCAATAGAGAAATAAGGGGACTTAGAGTGAACAAGTCGGAACTGATTGACGCTATCGCCGCATCTGCTGACATCCCGAAAGCTGTAGCCGGCCGTGCGCTGGACGCAGTCATCGAATCCGTCACCGGCGCCCTGAAGCAAGGTGACGATGTGGTACTGGTTGGCTTCGGTACCTTCTCGGTCAAGGAGCGCGCCGAGCGCACCGGCCGTAACCCGCAAACCGGCAAGGCGATCAAGATCGAAGCCGCCAAGGTTCCAGGTTTCAAGGCAGGCAAAGGCCTGAAAGACGCCGTCAACTAAGTCGTCTTTCAGCCGGACCCGGCCTGGCCTGGTCCGAGCACGGTGATGGCGGGGCGCAAACGTTCCCGCCTGACACGTTTGCTAAGCAAAGGCGCATCCTCGGATGCGCCTTTCTTTTATCAGGATTCTACCCACGCTCCGCGGTTGTCGACGCAGTGGTACAGCCGTTTCTGGGGGACGCATGCTGCAAAATATCAGGGACAATTCACAAGGTTGGATTGCCAAGACCATCATCGGCCTTATCGTCGTGTTGATGGCGTTGACCGGCTTTGAAGCCATTTTCCAGGCCGCCACCCATAGCCAGGACGCCGCCAAGGTGAACGGCCAGACCATCAGCCAGAATGAGCTGAGCCAGGCCGCCGACATGCAGCGCCGTCAGCTGATGCAACAGTTGGGCAAGGATTTCGACCCGGCGCTGCTGGATGACAAATTGCTGCGTGAAGAGGCCCTCAAGGGCCTGATCAGCCGCAAGCTGCTGCTGCAAGGCGCCGAAGATGCCAAGTTCGCCTTCTCCGAGGCCGCGCTGGATCAGGTGATCCTGCAGACGCCGGAATTCCAGGTGGACGGCAAGTTCAGTGCTGACCGTTTCGACCAGGTCATCCGCCAGATGGGCTACGGCCGCATGCAGTTCCGTGACATGCTCGCCGAGGAAATGCTCATCGGCCAGCTGCGCACCGGCCTGGCCGGCAGCAGCTTCGTCACCGACCAGCAGGTGGATGCTTTCGCCCGCCTGGAGAAGCAGACCCGCGACTTCGCTTCCCTGACCTTCAAGGCCGACCCGGCCTCGGTCAAGGTCAGCGACGAAGAGGTCAAGGCGCACTACGACCAGCACGCCAAGGAGTTCATGTCGCCTGACCAGGTGGTGATCGACTACATCGAGCTGAAGAAGTCGGCGTTCTTCGACCAGGTCAACGTGACCGACGAAGAGCTCAAGGCTCAGTACGAGAAGGACATCGCCAACCTCGCGGAACAGCGCCATGCCGCGCACATCCTCATCGAGGTCAACGACAAAGTCACCGATGCCCAGGCCAAGGCCCGTGCTGAAGAGATTGAGCAGCGTCTGGCCAAGGGTGAAGACTTTGCCGCATTGGCCAAGGAATTCTCTCAGGACCCTGGCTCGGCCAACAACGGTGGTGACCTCGGCTTCGCCGGCCCGGGTGTGTACGACCCCGCCTTTGAAGAGGCGCTGTACAAGCTGCAGGAGGGCCAGGTATCGACCCCGGTACGCACCGAGTTCGGCTACCACCTGATCAAGCTGCTGGGCGTGCAAGCACCGGAAGTGCCGAGCTTCGCCAGCCTGAAGGACAAACTGACCCGCGACCTGAAGATCCCGTTGGTCGAGCAGCGCTACGTCGACGCCAGCAAGCAGTTGCAGGATGCGGCCTACGAGGCCTCCGACCTGGCTCAGCCGGCCCAGGACCTGAACCTCAAGGTGCACACCTCCGCAGCCTTCGGCCGCGAGGGTGGTGAAGGCATCACTGCCAACCGTTCGGTGGTACAGGCTGCGTTCTCAGAAGAAGTGCTGGACGAAGGTGCCAACAGCACCGCCATCGAGCTCGACCCGGAAACCACCGTGGTACTGCGTGTCAAGGAGCACCGCAAGCCGGAGCAACTGCCGCTGGAGGCCGTGGCCAAGAACATCAGCGAGCAGCTGGCCAAAGACAAGGCGACCGCCGAACTCAAGGCCAAGGCAGACAAGCTGATTGCCGGCCTGCGTGATGGCTCCATCGCACCGGGCAGCGTGCATGAAGGGCAGGGCTGGAAGGCCTATGAGGCTGTTACCCGTGGCGAGGACGGTATTGACCCGGCCGAACTGCAGGCACTGTTCCGCCTCGGCAAGCCGCAGGCCAAGGCCAAGCCGGTTTACGGCAGCGTAGTGCTGCGTGACGGTAGCCTGGTGGTGCTGCAGCTCAAGGGTGTTAACGAAGGCGCTACCGCCACCGACGAAGAGAAGCAGCAGATCCGCCGCTACCTCGCGTCGCGTGCTGGCCAGCAGGACTTTGCGGCTTATCGCAAGCAGCTGGAAGCCAATGCAGACATCACCCGTTACTAAGGTGATCGTTGCATGAAGAAACAGGCCGCCTCGTGCGGCCTGTTTCATTTGTGTCGCCTGTAGCGGCCTCTTAGCGGGCAAGCCTGCTCCCACAGGATAACCACAAGCCTGAATACTGTGGGATCCCTGTGGGGGCAGGCTTGCCCGCTAAGAGGCCGCTACAGGCGCTATAGAACTTACCGTTTCACTCCCTCGTAATTATCGAGCGTATCCCGCGCAATCTCCCGCCCCAGGGCAATCAGCTCCGGCGCCTTGTAAAACTCGAAAAACCGGCACACCCGCTTGGGCACGTTGATCAGTACATCCGGTGGATAGCCGGCGATCTTGTACTGCGCCAGCGAGGTTTGCATCACTTCGAAGCTCTGGTTGATCAAATCCAGCAGCGAAGCCGGCCCCACGTTGTCAATGATGAACGAGCCGGTCGCCGACTTGGGCGCCCCCTCGCGCTCGGGGGCCGCTGCCGGTTGCTGGCCTTCCGGGTTGGCGGCATCTGCCAGCCACGGGTTCGGCGGCGCCAGCCCTTCGGCAACGATCTCCTTTTCGATGCGTATCAGCTCCTCTGCCGGCTTGCGCCGGAACGGCAGGCGAGAGCCCAACGAGCTCAGCAGGGAGTCAAAACGCATCTTGAACGCCGCCGGGCGCTCGATCACCGGCAATTGATACTGCTTCTGGTTGGTGGCGTTGAGGTTGACCGCGATGATCAGGTCACAGTGGCTGGACACCACCGGCACGATCGGTAGCGGGTTGAGGATGCCGCCGTCTACCAGCATGCGATTGCCCTGCATCACTGGCGTGAACAGGCTCGGGATGGCCGCCGAGGCGCGCATGGCCTGGTGCAGGCAACCCTCCTGAAACCAGATTTCCTGCTGGTTGGTGAGGTCGGCGGCAACCGCCGTGTAGGGGATGCGCAGTTGTTCGATGTTGATCTCGCCGACGATCTTGCGGATCTGCCCGAACACCTTGTCGCCACGAATGGCGCCGAGGCGAAAGCTCACGTCTACCAGGCGCAGTACATCCAGGTAGTCGAGGCTCTCGATCCAGTTGCGGTAGTCTTCCAGCTTGCCGGCGGCGTAGATGCCGCCAATCACCGCCCCCATGGAGCAACCGGCGATGCAGGCGATGTCGTAGCCCCGGCGCTCGATTTCCTCAATCACGCCAATGTGCGCATATCCCCGGGCGCCGCCCGATCCCAATACCAGTGCCACGCGTTTACTCATGAACATTCCTCGGGCCGTGCAACCATGGTCCTACAATGCACCCTTGGCGGCCTGTGCTTCAATGTAGATCGCGCTGAGCTACTGTGATAATGCTGGCCACGCAAAGTTGGCTGGGCCGGGCACTTTTCAGTTGCCCGGGCGTCGAACAGCCACCGTTTTTTTACCATTGAGGTCATACCGATGAAAGCCTGGATCTGCCTTCCACTGATTGCCCTGGCCTTGGCAGGCTGCGCGGGCAAGACGGCCTACCGTGACAGCTGCGCCACCCAGCTGGATGCCGCCTGGAAGGAGCTGGACCTGGCCAAGGCCGAAGGCTTTGCCGGTGCCGTGAGCTACTCCAAAGCCTTGTCGCTGCTGACCGGCGCGAAGACCCAGCAGCAGTTCGAAGGCTACGAAAGCTGTACCCGCAAGGCTGAGAAGGCGCGGTTCTACATTCGTGAGTCTCGCGCCGGGCGCTGACCGAGGAGCGTCTTATGTCTGCCATGCTCGATCATGTAGTTGCCCAGATGCTGGCCGTGCAGGTACGCCTGCTGGCGTGTCGCGAGCGCCTGGCTGTCAATACCGACAGCGAGGCGCTGCATGACCTGCGTATCACCTTGCGCCGTCTGCGCAGCCTGCTCAGGCCCCTGCGCGGGCTGCCTGGCGTGGAACAGCTGGAGGATGCCGCCAGGGCCTTGGGTACCCTGACCACGCCGCTGCGCGATCGTGAGGTGCTGGCAGCCGAACTGATCGGGCGCGGCCACGTCGCGGTCGGGCAGCGGCGCCTGGAAGGGCGGGACAGGACCTTCGCCAGTGTCGCTGCCAGCCCGCAGCTGGCGCGTGTGTTGGCGATTGTCGACGCGTTTCCGTTGTTTCTGCGGGCAGCCGGCCGCGAGGGGCTGACCCGGTCACTGGGCAAGCGCATCGACAAGCGCCTGGTCAAGCAGTGGCGTACATTGCGCAAAGCCTTGCAGGATCCGGCTCACGACCGTCACCGCCTGCGCTTGCTGATCAAGCGTGCGCGCTATGGCGATGAAGCGTATCCACAGCTTGATCACGCCGGGAAAAAGCTACAGCGCTTGCTGAAAAAGGCGCAGGGCGACCTGGGGGGCTGGCATGACCGCCTGCAGTGGCTGCTGCAGGCGCGCGACCATGCAGACCTCGCCCCCTGCCAGGCCGACTGGGAGCAAGAGTTGCACGAAGCCGAGCGCCAGTCGGACGTGACGCTGGATGCCTTGTTGCAGGCACTGGCGCGGCGTTAGCCCGAACAATGACCGATATGCGGGCTGATCGCCCAGGGTTTGCTGGCTAGGATGGGCCGACCCTTTCTACAGGCAGGAGTCGGCCCATGAATTTCAACCAACTACTCGACGCTGTGCGAGCCAACCCGCAAGCCGTCAGCATCCCCCCCAGCTGGGCCCAGGGCCGCGCTGCCTTTGGCGGGCTGATGGCGGCCATGGTCTATGAGGCCATGCGCCTGAAGCTCACCGACAGCCGCCCGGTGCGCTCGCTGGCCATCAGCTTCGTAGCGCCTGCGGCCGCGGACGTGCCAATTCGCTTCGAGGTGGAGGTGCTGCGTGAAGGCAAGGCTGTCAGCACCTTGCTGGGCCGCGCGGTCCAGGATGGCCAGGTGGTGACCTTGGTGCAAGGCAATTTCGGCGCGGGGCGGCCATCTGTGGTCGATGTACCGGCATTACCGGCCATGGAAATGAAAGCGCTTGAAGACGCCGCACCCGAACTGCCCTACATCAAGGGCGTCACACCCGAGTTCATGCGCCATGTTGCCTTGCGCTGGGCGGTGGGCGGGTTGCCGTTCAGTGGCAATCAGTCGCGCAAGATGGGCGGTTGGGTGCGGTTGCGGGATGTGGCAGAAGACCAGGTCAATGAAGCACACCTGCTGGCGCTGGTCGATGCCTGGCCGCCGAGCCTGATGCCGTTTCTCAAGCAACCGGCTGCAGGCAGTACGCTGACCTGGACCATCGAGTTCATCCAGCCTACGGCGAAATTGTCGACCTTGGACTGGTGCCGCTATTGCGTGGAAACCGAACATGCGCGGGACGGGTATGGGCATGCGGCGGCCGCCCTTTGGACGGCAGAGGGCGAGTTGCTGGCCCTGAGCCGACAGACCGTGACCGTATTTGCCTGATCACCCCTGGGAGCACTGCGTGCTCCTTTCGCGACGCAAGGCCGCTCCCTCAGGGACTGCGCGATTCCTGTGGGAACGGCCTTACGTCACGATTGGGCTGCAAAGCAGCCTCTTGGCATCAATGCCGGTGTTTATGCCGCTCCCGCCAGGCCTTCCACCACGCCCCGCTCAGCACAAAGCGTGGAAAGGTAATGAACTGCTCGGTCAGCAATCGCTGCACGGCGTCCTGACGATTGGCGAACGGCTCAGGCTGCTCGGCTTCCAGCCGGTGCCCCTGGCGCTGCAAGCCAAGCCCCGCAATCAGGGCGATCACGCCAACAGCAATCTGCCCCAGGTCCAGGGCGAACAGGCCGGACAGAACCAACAGCGCGCCAAGGATGAACAGCGGCACGGCAATCAGGTGCAGCACCAGGTTAGCCGGGTGGCGGTGGTTATGGTGGTAGCCACGCCATTGCCAGGCGGGCAGGTTGGGCAGACGCTTGCTCATGGGCATTTCCTCACAGTCGTGCCCAAAGCTTAGTGCGGCCCCCGGGCGGGGGCCAATCGAGGCTGGCTATGGTGACTATAGCTTGAGCTGGCCAATGGCCTTGCTGAGTTCGCCGGCCAGGGTCGCCAGTTCGCTGCTGGTGGTGGCCGAGCCCACCGTCTGCTGCACGGTCTGCTCGGTGACATCGCGGATGCTCACCACGGCGCGGTTCATTTCCTCAGCCACCTGGCTTTGTTGCTCGGCGGCCACGGCGATCTGGGTGTTGCTTTCGCGCATCTGCGCCACTGCGCCGGTAATCTCGGCCAGCGCTTCGCCGGCCTCCTGGGCTTGTCGCACGCAGTCGTCGGCTTTGTAAGAGCTTTCCTGCATGAACTCCACCGCATCGCGGGTGCCCGATTGCAGGGCCGAGACCATGGTGGTGATTTCGTCGGTAGAGGTTTGCACGCGCTTGGCCAGGTTGCGCACCTCATCGGCCACCACGGCAAAGCCGCGCCCCAGGTCGCCAGCACGCGCCGCTTCGATGGCAGCGTTGAGCGCCAGCAGGTTGGTTTGCTCGGCGATGCTGTGGATCACG
Source organism: Pseudomonas sp. FYR_2 (assembly GCF_043106425.1). NCBI lineage: Bacteria > Pseudomonadati > Pseudomonadota > Gammaproteobacteria > Pseudomonadales > Pseudomonadaceae > Pseudomonas > Pseudomonas sp. FYR_2. Next base: position 90,603 of record NZ_JBICMM010000006.1, on the reverse strand, counting down.
CTGACCACGCCGTTGATCTTCTGGCTGTCGTCGGCCAGCTGGCGAATCATTTCGGCAGTTTGCTGCACGCCGCTGGAAAGCCCGGAAATCGAGTCCTGTACCCGGCTGACCACCTCTTTGCCACTGCCGGCCAAGGTGTCGGCGGTTTGCGACAGGTCGCGGGTGGCGCCGGCATGCTGGGCGATGTGGTGTACCGTCGCCGACATTTCGTTGATGGCGGTGGCGGCCTGGTCGGTTTCGCTTTGCTGGCCGAGCATGCCGTGGCGCACGTCGCTCATGCTGGCGGCCAGGCGTGCGGCGCCGGAGTCCAATTGTGCCGCCGTGTGGGCGACCGTGCTGACGACCCGGTGGTAGGTGGCCTGCATGGCATTGAAGGCCCCGGCCATCTGGCCGACCTCGTCGCCGCAGGCCAGCGGCACGCGGGCAGCCAGGTCACCGGTTTTCTCCACATGCAGCATCACGTCTTTCAAGGTGTTGAGCTGGCTGAGCAGGAAGCGGATCAGCAACTGCGAAGCGCCAAGCATGGCCAGCATCAGGATCAGCACGCACACCGCGTAGTTACTGAATCGGTCGAAGAACACCTGGCGCAGGCTTGGCGACTGGGCCACCACGGCCACGTGCTGGTCACCGTTGCGCAGCACCTGTGCGCCGCGCAGCGGGTTTTCTCCGAGGACCCAGGCGCCTAGCAGTTCGACCCAGCCTTGGGCGTTGCGCAGGGGGTCGAGCGCCTCACCGGCGAACGTCGGCGTTTGCCCCGCAGGCCAACTGATGACATTGGCAAGGCGGGGCAGTGCTTGCCCAGCCGGCCAGGCGGCTATCAGCTGGGCCTGCGCGGCCGCCTGGGCCTGCGCGGCCTCGGCGCGGGCGCGTTGCTCCAGATGCACGGCGTAGAGCACCAGCAGTAAGGTCGTGACAAAGGCCACCGCGTTGACGGCCCAGAATTTGTACTTCAGGGAAACGTTGCTAAGCCAGGCACCCATGGGCAGGTCTTCTCTGAGTTGAGCGGAAACAATATTGGCAAGGTGCCATCATTGTGCCTGTATCTACTCAGCAAGATGTTGATACATATCAACGGCCCGAACGCAGGGCTCAGGGAAGCTGGAAGAATGCCCGCGCCGTTGCGGTGGTATGGGCAGCCGTATGCTCGGTTGATTCGCCCCGGTGCAAGGCGACCTCACGCAGCACCTCTGGCAAAAACGCCGGCTCGTTGCGCCCGTTCTTCGGCTTGGGCCGAAGGCTGCGTGGCAGCAGGTAGGGGGCGTCGCTTTCCAGCATCAGCCGGCCTTCGGCAATGTTGCCTACCAGCGGGTGCAGATGAGTGCCACGGCGTTCGTCGCAGATCCAGCCGGTAATGCCGATGTGCAGGTCCATGTCCAGGTAGGCGAACAGCGCCTTGCGTTCGCCGGTAAAGCAGTGCACCACCGCGCCGGTCAGGTGGTCGCGGTAATCCTTCAGGATTGCCAGCAAACGCTCGCTGGCATCGCGCTCATGCAGGAACACCGGCAGGCGCAGTTCCGCAGCCAGGGCCAGCTGGGCTTCCAGGGCTTTTTCCTGCAGCGGGCGAGGGGAGAAGTCGCGGTTGAAATCCAGGCCGCATTCGCCCACCGCACGCACGCGCGGCTCATTCAGCAGTTGGCGCAACTGGCGCTCGCTACTGGCATCCCAGGCCTTGGCATCGTGAGGGTGTACGCCTGCCGTGGCGAACAGGTGCGCGCCGCTGTTATCCAGCTGCTGGCACAGCTCCAGTGCCTGCTCGCTGACCGCCAGGCTGGTGCCTGTCAGCACCATTTGCGTTACACCGGCTTCAAGCGCGCGCTCGACAATGGCTGCCTGCTGGTCGTGGAAACTGCTGTTGGTCAGGTTGACGCCGATATCGATCAGTTGCATGGTGCTATCTCGTGCCGCGGGGCGGCCAGCATAGCAAAAACCGCGTTTTTCTGAAAAAACCAAGAACTTCATGCTGTTGCCGTGGTCTTTTACCGTCATTTCTCACTTGGCGGTGCAAGCCATGGATGCGCCCACCGACCACGGACACGTTTTCGCATGCTGCGATGCTGGCTCACCTTCCTGTTCACGCTCGGGCTGACGATTGGGCTGACCCTGCCCGGTGCCGCCCATGCGCGCGCGCCGGGGCCGCAGCAGAATATGCCGCCTGCCAAGGTGCGCGACCTACAACAGATCCGCTCCAGCCAGGTGCTGCGGGTGTTGGTCAATCAAAGCCGTAACAGCTCAGGCGAGGTCAAGGGTGAGCCGGTCGGTATCGAATACTATCGCCTGCGCGCCCTGGAGCATTACCTCAATGCCCGTGCCGCCGATGGCCAGGAGATTCAACTCAAGCTCATCCCACGCGCCAAGGAACAACTGCTGGGCGCACTGGCTCGCGGCGAGGGTGACCTGGCAGCGCCGGGCGAGCTGCTTGACCCCGGCACCGTGCGCGGCGTCAGCAGCAGTGCGCCAATTCTCGACCAAGTGCCGCTGACGCTGGTGGGGCGCAAGGGCGAGCGAAGCTTCAGCAAGGTCGAACAGCTTTCCGGGCGTACCGTGGCCTTGACCAGTGCCAGTGCCGCCGGGCCGCTGATCCAGCAGGCCAACCAGCAACTGGCCCTGCGCAAACGGCCGCCGATCAAGGTGGAGTGGGTCGACTCAACGCTGGCGGTAGAGGATGTGCTGGAGATGGTGCAGGCGGGCATCTATCACCTGACAGTGGTCGAGCAACCCATTGCCCGGCGCTGGGCGCGGGTGATGCCACGCCTGCGCCTGGACACCCGGGTGCACCTGGGGGCGCCGCAGGCCATGCGTTGGTATGTAGGGCGCGATGCACCGCAATTGCTGGCCACGGTCGACCGTTTCCTGCAGGGCTACCGTGCACCGGACAACCAGGATGCCGCCTTCGAGCGCATCTACCGCCGCCAGTACCGGGTGCACAACCCGTTGGCCAGCAAGGACCGTCAGCGCCTGGCCTCGGTGCGTGCAGTGCTGCAGAAGCATGGCCAGGCGCAGCAGATCGATTGGCTCAACCTGGCCGCGCTGGCCTTCAAGGAGTCCACCCTCAACCCGGCCGCGCGTGGCACTGGCGGTGCCCACGGCTTGATGCAGATAACGCCTTCGGCGGCCCAGCGGGTAGGGGTGAGCAACACCGCCACGGTAGATGGCAATGTACAAGCCAGTGCCCGTTACCTGGCGCTAATCCGCCGCAAGTTCTTTGCCAGCCCCAAGATCAACGAGCGTGAACGCATGGCCTTTGTACTGGCGGCCTACAACCTCGGCCCCGAGCGGGTCCAGGCCATGCGTGCCGAGGCCCGGCGGCGTGGCCTCAATGGCAACCAGTGGTTCTTCCAGACCGAGCGCATTGCCATGGAGCAGGTCGGCATGGGGCCGGTCAACTTCGTCAATAGCGTCAACAAGTACTTCCTGGCGTTCAACCGCGAGCGTGCGGTGCTGGAGCGCGTAGCAAAGCGTTGAGAAATCGATTTTATCGATTGTTATGTTGGGGTTTTTGCGATTTTCATATCTATTGAATTGATTATGATAGCGCCCATCCCAACACAACTTCTCCGCTTCAAGGACGCTTCGACATGAACAACACGACCCTCCACGCCCTGTTCTCCACCCGCGCCGGCGCTGGCCTCAGCGTTATCCGCATCCTGGTTGGCATCATCTTCATGGCGCATGGCGCGCAAAAACTGTTCGGCCTGTTTGGCGGTTATGGCCTGGAAGGTACCGGCCAGTGGATGGAAAGCATCGGCCTGGCGCCGGGTTACCTGATGGCCTTGCTGTCCGGCAGTGCCGAATTCTTCGGCGGCCTGGCCCTGGTGATCGGCCTGCTGGCCCGCCCGGCGGCTCTGGCGCTGACCGTGACCCTGGTGGTGGCGATCTTCTCGGTGCATATCGGCAACGGCCTGTTCATGTCCAATAACGGCTATGAGTTCGCCCTGGCCCTGCTGGCGGGCACTGTCGCCGTCATGATCGAAGGCGCTGGCCGCTTCTCGCTGGACCGCCTGATCGCCCGGTAACCCGCTGCAAGCTTTGAGCTACAAGCCGCAAGCAAGAGCGGGCCAATACTCGGCCTGCTTTTGCTTGCGGCTTGTAGCTTGCAACTTGTGGCTCATCGCTCTAGCATACCGCCTGCGCCGATTTAAACAGCTACTTGCGGGGCGCAGGAAAGCCCCCATCCGGGTTATCCGAAATACCGCTAAAGCGCTGGTTCGGTGACGCCTCCCACCGCTGCCCAGCGGGATTCGCGAGGCGGAGAGAAGCTCCATGAGTTGCCCACGTACCAGTGTCTGTTTAAGCCCATTGCCTGCCAACCAGGCGTCCCGCACACCGCGCATTCTGCTCGGCGGCCAGCATCAGCCCACCCTTTTGCGTCACCTCGAAGGCCTGTCCCGGCGCAAGGGCCAGGCACGCGCTTTTCTGATTCAGTTTGCCGAAACCGGCTGCCGCCTGGCGCAGTACGGCAATGACCGTTTTGACCTGGCCGTCATCCAGGCTCCGGCGCAGGATGAGGCCGCAGACGTTATTGGCCACCTCACCCGTATCGCGCGCCAAGGCCTGATTACCCGCCGTTAAGGAGTGCGCTGTTGAGCACCAACATCATTACCACGGAAGGCCATGAGGCGCTGAAGAAAGAGCTGGACCACCTGTGGCGGGTATATCGCCCGGAGATCACTCAGAAGGTTGCCTGGGCGGCATCCCTGGGGGATCGCAGCGAAAACGCCGACTACCAGTACAACAAGAAGCTGCTGCGCGAAATCGACCGCAGGGTGCGTTATCTGCGAAAGCGTCTTGAAGATGTGAAGGTGGTGGCTTATTCGCCGCAGCAGGAAGGCAAGGTGTTTTTCGGCGCCTGGGTCGAGATCGAGAATGATGATGGCGAGGCCATGAAGTTTCGCATTGTCGGTTATGACGAAATCTACGGGCGCAACGACTACATCTCGATCGATTCGCCCATGGCCCGTGCCTTGTTGAAGAAGGAAGAGGGCGATGAGGTGGTGGTGCATACACCTACCGGTGAAGCGACCTGGTATGTGAGCAGCATCAGCTACGGACAGTGATTATGGGTTGCCTGTACCGGCCTCTTCGCGGGTAACCATCAGCTCTCCCGCAAAACCGCCAGCGGGCTCGCATTCAATGCCCGCCGCGTCCCCAGCACCCCCGCGCCTCCCACCAGCAGCGCCCCCGCCAGCGGCAACACAAGCAGCCAAGGATGCGGGCTCCACTGCAAATCGAAGGCATAGCGATACAGCACCAGGGTAATCAGTTCACAACCCACTGCCGCCAACAGCCCACTGGCCGCACCCAGCAAACCGAACTCGATACGCCGCGCCTTCACCAGCAATGGCCGCGCCGCCCCTAGCGCACGCAGCAAAGCGCCTTGGCGAATGCGTTCGTCCAGCGTTGCCTGCAAGCCGGCGAACAGCACCGCCAGCCCGGCCGCCAGCACGAACAGCAGCACATACTCCACCGCCAGGGTCACCTGGGCGAGGATGCTGCGCAACTGGTCGAGCAAGGCGTCCACCTGCAGGATGGTCACCGCCGGAAATGCCCGCGACAGCGCCACCACATCCAGGTCGTGGCCGGGTGCCAGGTAGAAACTGGTCAGGTAAGTGGTCGGCAACCCCTGCAGCGTGCCGGGCTGGAAGATCATGTAGAAGTTCGGCTGGAAGCTGTCCCAATGCACGCTGCGCAGGCTGCTGACCCGGGCCTGGCGCTGCTGGCCGCCGATGTCGAAGGTCAGCAGGTCGCCGATGTGTAGTTTCAGGCTGGTGGCCAGTTCCGCTTCCACCGAAACACCGGGAATTTCGCTGTCGGCCGGCAAGGCTTGCCACCAACTGCCAGCAGTGAGTTGATTGCCTTCGGGCAGTTCGGCGGCCCAGGTCAGGCTAAGGTCTCGCTGCACGGCGCGTTCACCCGCCGAGTCTTTGCTGACAACTTGCTGCACCGGCTGCTCGTTGATTTGCACCAGGCGCCCGGGCGTAACCGGGTAAAGCGGCGCCGAGGCTGCATTGACCTGGTGCAGGCGTTGCGCGAACGGTTCGCGGTCATCCGGCAGGATGTTCAGGGCGAAATGGTTGGGTGCATCCTTGGGCAGTTGGGCTTGCCAGGTGTCGAGCAGTTCGGCGCGCAGCAGGGCGACCAGGGCCATGGCCAGCAAGATCAGGCCGAAGGCCAGGGCCTGGCCGGCGGCGGCCGTGGGGTGACGCAGCAGCTGGCCCAACCCCAGGCGCCAGGTCAGCGGTGCGCCGGCCAGCAACTGGCGCAGGCTGCGCAAACCGAGCAACAGCAGGCCGCCGAGCAACAATGCGGCGACCAGACCGCCACCGAGCAGGGCGAAGGTGAGCAGCAGGTCAAGGCTCAGCCGCCACATGATCAGGCCCAAGGCAAACAGCGCGGCGCCATACACCAGCCAGCTGCTGGGCGGTATCGGCAGCAGGTCGCGGCGCAGCACCCGCAGCGGGGGCACCTGGCCCAGTGCAGCGATCGGCGGCAGGGCGAAACCGGCCAGTGCCACCAGCCCGGTACCGATGCCGGCCAGGGCGGGTACGATACCTCCAGCAGGCACCACGCTTGGCAACAGCCCCTGCAGCAGGCGGAACAGGCCCAGCTGGGCCAGCCAGCCGAGCAGAGCACCGGCCAGGGCGGCGACCAGGCCGAGCATGGCCATTTGCAGGCAATACAGTCCCAGTGCCTGACGGCGCGACAGGCCCAGGCAGCGCAGCAGGGCGCTGGCGTCCAGGCGGCGTGCGGCATAGCGGCTGGCCGACAGGGCCACGGCCACGCCCGCCAGCAGTACCGCCACCAGGCTGGCCATGTTCAGGTAGCGTTCGGCCTTGCCCAGTGCGCCGCCGATCTGCTGGTTGCCATCGCGGGTGTCGCGCAGGCGCTGGTTGGCGGCCAGGTCTTTTTCAACGGCCTGGCGGTATTGGGCCAGAGCCTCGGTATCGCCACGCCACAGGTCGCGGTAGGTAACCCGGCTACCCGGCTGAATGACGCCAGTGGCCTCGAGGTCGGCCAGGTTCATCATCACCCGGGGGGTAAGGCTGTAGAAGTTGTTGGCGCGGTCAGGTTCGTAGGTCAGCACGCGGCTCATGCGCAGGGTTTTCATGCCCACGTCGATGCTGTCGCCAATCGCCAGCCCCAAGGCGGCCAGCAGGCGGGGCTCGACCCATGCCTCGCCAGGTGCCGGGCCGCCGCCTGGGGTTTCCTCGGCATAGGGTGCCGCTGCGCTGCGTACTTGCCCACGTAGCGGGTAGGCGCCATCGGCAGCCTTTACACTGGACAGCTGGATGCCATTGTCGCCGCCTACCACGCTGGTGAATTCGACCAGCTGTGCATGGCGCAAGCCAAGTGCCGTGCCGGTATCGATCTGCTGTGCACGGGCCGGGGCGCTGCCCTGCAGCACCAGGTCGGCGCCCAGGAATTCACTGGCGCGCAGCTGCATGGCGCCGTTGAGGCGGGCGCCGAAATAGCCGATGGCGGTGCTGGCCGCCACGGCCACCAGCAGGGCAAAGAACAACACGCGTACTTCGCTGGCGCGAATGTCGCGCAGCAGCTGGCGCAGGGCCAGGCCGCACAGGCGGGACAACGGCATGTGGGTCATCAGGCCTCCACCGGGGCCACCAGGCGCCCCGCGTCCAGGCGGATCTGGCGGCGGCAGCGCCGGGCCAGGCGTTCGTCATGGGTGACGAGCACCAGGGTGGTACCGCGCTCCTTGTTCAGCTCAAACAGTAAATCGCTGATGCGCTCGCCCGTGTGGCTGTCGAGGTTGCCTGTGGGCTCGTCGGCAAACAGCACCGCCGGTTGTGCCGCGAAGGCGCGGGCGATAGCAACCCGCTGCTGCTCACCGCCTGACAGTTGACGGGGCGTGTGGCTCAGGCGCTTGCCGAGGCCGACCCGTTCCAGCAGGGTGCGCGCATGTTCGCGGGCATCCCGGCGGCCGTCCAGCTCCAATGGCAGCATCACGTTTTCCAGGGCGTTGAGGCTGTCGAGCAGCTGGAACGACTGGAACACGAAGCCCACATGTTCGGCGCGCACGCGGGCGCGCTGGTCTTCATCCAGGGGGCCCAGGTCATGGCCGGCAAGGATGACCTGGCCGGCGCTGGGCTGATCGAGGCCGGCAAGCAAACCGAGCAGGGTCGACTTGCCGGAGCCCGAGGCGCCGACGATAGCCAGGCTGTCGCCTTGGGCCAGGTCGAGGGAGAGTGCGTGAAGGATGGTCAGGTCACCTTCCGCGCTGGAGACCACTTTGCTAAGGTTCTGCGCAACGAGAATGCTGGGGCCCATGGAGAATCCGATGCGAGTGTGGTGGTTGAGTGCCGGTCTGGCCCTGTATTGCCTGGCCCAGAGCGCGGCGGCGGGAACACTGCTGGTTGTTGGCGATAGTATCAGCGCCGGTTTTGGCCTGGATAGCCGCCAGGGTTGGGTCTCTTTGTTGCAGACCCGGCTCAAGGACGAAGGTTTCGACGATAAAGTGGTCAACGCCTCGATCAGCGGTGACACCAGTGCAGGTGGCCAGGCGCGGCTACCGGCGCTGCTTGCAGCCCATAAACCGAGCTTGGTGGTGCTGGAGCTGGGCGGTAACGATGGCTTGCGTGGGCAGCCGCCTGCGCAATTGCAACAAAATCTTGCCTCGATGATTGAAAGCGCGCGCCAGGCCGGCGCCAAGGTGGTGCTGCTGGGCATGCGCCTGCCGCCCAATTATGGCGTGCGCTATACCACCGCATTCGCCAAGGTGTATGAACAGCTGGCGGCGGATAAACAGGTGCCATTGGTGCCGTTTTTCCTCGAAGGAATAGGGGGCGTGCCTGAGTTGATGCAGGCCGATGGCATCCACCCGGCCCAGGGTGCCCAGCAGCGTTTGCTGGAAAATGCCTGGCCGGCGATAAAACCCTTGCTCTGACGCTTTAAACGGGGCCGGCTTTCGGCTAATGTTGCGCCCCCCGTTTCGAGTGCCCCCGATGCCGCGCCCTGCCTGGTCCCTGTATGCCTACCAACTGATCGAGCCTGATGAGCAGCTCGACCTGTTCGCCTGCCAGGAAATCCGCGTTCACCTGGTGGCTCGCCAGCTTGAGCTGGGCGTGCCGGTAGACCGCACCTTGTGCGGCGGCCTGCTGCCTGCGCAGCCGCGCTGGTCGGCCGTGCCGCGCGCCATCTACCGTGACAGCCGCCTGTGTGACCTGTGCCGTGCCATCCTCGATGCCCAGCGGCGCGGCATGCGCCCGGTCTGGCCAGAGCTGCAGGCCAGCTGAACGGCAAGCACCTTTCATCATCTGAAACGCTTGCATGGGCGCCAATGCCTCCCGCTTGCATCAAGGCGGGTGTACAATCGTTCCTCTTGACCTATCTTTCGAAGGATTTACCGGATGTTGCCGCGCTTTCCTGCCGTCACCCGTAGCCTGTCCCTGGCCGCCCTGCTGGTAGCGGGCCCCGCTGCTGCGCTGGAATTGCCACTGCCACCGCCCGGTGAAGACATCGTCGGCCAGGTGCATACGATCAAGGCCAAGTACGAGGACACGTTCGCCGATATCGGCACCGCCAACGACCTCGGCTACCTGGAAATGATCGCCGCCAACCCGGGCGTCGACCCGTGGCTGCCGGGCGCCGGTACCGAGATCATCCTGCCGACCCGCTACATCCTGCCGCCGGGCCCGCGTGAAGGTATCGTCATCAACCTGGCCGAGTACCGTCTGTATTACTTCCCGAAAGGTCAGAACGTAGTGCATACCTTCCCGCTGGGTATTGGCCGTGAGGGGTGGGGTTCGCCGATCGCCAACACCAAGATCACCGCCAAGACGCCGAACCCGACCTGGACGCCGCCTGCCTCCATCCGTAAAGAACACGCCGCAGACGGTGACATCCTGCCGGCTGTGGTGCCGGCAGGTCCGGATAACCCGCTGGGGCCGTTCAAGTTCACCTTGGGCGTACCGGGCTACCTGATCCATGGGTCGAACAAGAAGTTCGGCATCGGCATGCGTACCAGCCACGGTTGCTTCCGCATGCTCAACAACAACGTGTTGGAACTGTCGAAGATGGTGCCGGTCGGTACGCCGGTACGCATCATCAACGAGCCCTACAAGTTTGGTATCAGTGGCGGCAAGGTCTATCTGGAGGCGCACACGCCGCTGGACGACCAGGGTAACCCGTCGGTGGTCGACAAACACACTGCGGTTATCAACGCTTTGCTCAAGCGGGAAGACCTGGCCAACAACCTGCGCATGAACTGGGACATGGTGCGTGACGTGGTGGCTGCAGAAGATGGCATGCCGGTAGAAATTGCCGTGCCGGTGCAAAACCAGGGCAATGCGCCGATGGTGACGAGCATACCGCCCGAACTGCAGTAAGGTATTCGCGACACACCCGGGCCCGCCTTAGTGCGGGCCTTTTCGTATCTGCGTGACGCGTTTGCCTTGTTTGCAGGCAATAAAAAAGCCGACCCACAAGTGGGTCGGCTCCATAACAATCCGTGAGGATTATTACTTGCGGCTGGCTTTGTCCAGCATACGCAGGGCGCGCTCGTTGGCTTCGTCAGCGGTCTGCTGAGCCTTCTGAGCGGCTGCCAGTGCATCGTCAGCCTTACGGTAGGCTTCGTCAGCACGAGCTTGAGCGCGAGCTGCTGCGTCTTCAGTCGCAGTCAGACGAGCTTCGGTTTCTTTGGATACGCTGCTGCAACCGGTAGCCAGAACTGCGGCCAGAGCCAGAGCAGAGAATTTCAGAACGTTGTTCATCGTGTTCCCCTTCAAGGACTTTCTATTAAATAGCCATCTCTCAGGAAAAGAGAAACTGGCCGGCGTACATAGTACCCATTACTTGTAGTAAGTAAACTGACTGAGCGCAAGAACTGCAAAAAAAATGTTGCTTGACGCCGTGCCGACAAGATTTGCGACGCGTGTGTGAAAAAAACGTGCAGGGCTCGCAAGCGGTTGTACTACAGGAACTTTTTTGTTGAACTAAGGGTGACTTTAACTGTCCTTCGACGTCTTAAGCCCTACAACATCCGGTGGCTGTTGAACGTGCAGGGAAGAGTCGCTTTCCGGGCATTTTCGCCATTTTTAGCCGCTACCACCTTGAGCAATCCCGTTTACGGCGCCTACTATCTTGTGAGTGCCAGAGAATCCGAACGATTGCAATCGTCCAGAGGTCGAAGGGGCAACAGGTGGCATAGAGGATTCTGTGCCGGATAAACCACCATCGGTGAAGGTATGGGTCTGCCGAGAAGACCTGCGAGGAGTAGTGATGAGCGAAGCGCTGACCATCCACCATGACCAGGCCGGTCATCAGTTCGAGACCAACGTGGACGGTCATCGTGCCTATCTGACGTACATGGATCTGGGCAAGCAGACGCTGGACATCTATCGCACCTTCGTGCCGAACGCCTTGCGGGGCCGCGGGATTGCCGCCGCGTTGACCGAGCAGGCCTTGGCGTACGCCGAACAGATGGGCTACACGGTCATTCCGTCCTGCTCGTATGTGGAACGCTACATGGAGCGTCAGCAGCGGCATTCCAGCAAGGCCTGAGCTGCCGAAAGGCAGCAGATACAAAAACGCCGGGCAATGCCCGGCGTTTTGTTTATTGCAATGCTCAGCCGCGCTTACGCTGCGGTAGCACGTCCTTCAGCTTGGTACGCATGCTGCGCAGGGTTTTCTCGGTAGCCGACCAGTCGATGCAGGCATCGGTGATCGAGACGCCATACTGCAGCTCTTCCAGGTTTTTCGGGATCGACTGGCAGCCCCAGTTCAGATGGCTCTCGACCATCAGGCCGATGATCGACTGGTTGCCTTCGAGGATCTGGTTGGCAACGTTCTCCATCACCAGCGGTTGCAGGGCCGGGTCCTTGTTGGAGTTGGCGTGGCTGCAATCGACCATGATGTTGGCCTTGATCCTGGCTTTGGCCAGGTCCTGCTCGCACAGGGCGACGCTGACCGAGTCGTAGTTCGGCTTGCCGTTGCCGCCGCGCAGTACCACGTGGCCGTAAGGGTTACCCTTGGTGGTGACGATCGACACGCCGCCTTCCTGGTTGATGCCAAGGAAGCGGTGTGGTTTGGACACCGACTGCAGGGCGTTGATGGCAACGGTCAGGCCGCCGTCGGTGCCGTTCTTGAAGCCGACCGCCGAAGACAGGCCCGAGGCCATCTCGCGGTGGGTTTGCGATTCGGTGGTGCGGGCACCGATGGCCGACCAGCTGATCAGGTCTTGCAGGTATTGCGGCGAAATCGGGTCGAGCGCCTCGGTGGCGGTCGGCAGGCCCATCTCGGCCAGGTCCAGCAGCAGCTGACGGCCAATGTGCAGGCCGTCCTGGATCTTGAACGAGTCATCCAGGTACGGGTCGTTGATCAGGCCTTTCCAGCCCACGGTGGTGCGTGGCTTTTCGAAGTACACGCGCATGACCAGGTACAGCGTATCGGACACTTCTTCGGCCAGCACCTTCAGGCGCTCGGCGTACTCGTGGGCGGCCTTGATGTCGTGGATGGAGCAAGGGCCGACCACGACGAACAGGCGATGGTCCTTGCCGTCGAGAATATTGCGCACCACTTCACGGCCGGCAGTCACGGTCTGCAGGGCCTTGGCGCTGAGGGGGATTTCCTTCTTGAGCTGATCGGGGGTGATCAGGGTCTCGTTGGAGGCAACGTTCAAGTCATCGATCGGTAAATCAGCCATCGTGTTACTCGTCAGGTCACGGGTGCCGGCCGCCAGCTATCCCCGTGCGGCCCAGCAGCAAGAATATTCGCAGCGGGGAGCCGAACCTTAGCGCGTTACAGGTGGCGCGACAATGGGCTTGGCCCAGTCATTGTGGGGTTTTTCCCTGATCAAGTGCGTTGAGCGCGAATGGGCTGCCCAGCGCTGCGTAACCTGTGTAAAAAGAGGGCTGACTTTATACTCGGAGATCGGCATGCATCCGCACACCCCTCGCATCGGAATCATCGGCAGTGGCGCCATCGGCGGCTTCTATGGGTTGATGCTGGCCCGGGCCGGTTTCGATGTGCATTTTCTGTTGCGCAGCGAGTACCAGGCCGTCAGTGAGCAAGGGCTGACCCTGGACAGTGATGTGCATGGTGCGTTGCAGATGCAGGTACAAACCTATGCCAGTGCCGCCGACATGCCGCCTTGCGACTGGTTGCTGATCGGTGCCAAGGCCACCAGCAATGATCAGCTGGCACCGCTGATCGTGCAGGCCGGCGCATCCGGCGCCAAGGTTGTACTGCTGCAGAACGGTCTGGGCGTGGAGGAGCAATTGCGCCCGGCCTTGCGTAGCGACATGCACCTGCTGGGCGGCCTGTGCTTTATCTGTGTCAACCGTCATGCGCCAGGCGTGATCCGCCATCAGGCACTCGGAGCTGTCAACCTGGGTTACCACAGTGGGCCGGCAAGTGATGGCGGTGCTGCGCTGGTCGGTGAGGGGGTGGCGTTGTTCAAACGCGCGGGCATCGATTCGCAGGCCATGCCAAATCTCGACTCGGCGCGCTGGCAGAAGCTGGTGTGGAACGTGCCCTACAATGGCCTGTCTGTGCTGCTGGGGGCCAGCACCACGCCGCTGATGGCAGACAGCCACAGCCGTGATCTCATCCAGGCATTGATGGCCGAGGTGGTGCAGGGCGCCGCAGCCTGTGGCCACGTGTTGCCCGAGGGCTATGCCGAGCACTTGTTCCAGGTGACCGAGCGCATGCCCGACTACTGGCCAAGCATGTATCACGACCATACGTTCAAACGCCCACTGGAATTGCAGGCCATCTATGCCGAGCCGCTGGCCCGTGCGCGTGCGGCAGGCTGCTGCTTGCCGCGTATGGAAATGCTCTATCAGTCGCTGAGCTTCCTCGACAGCAACCACCGGCCTCACTGAGGGCGGCACTGACCTCGGCTGAGCGCTTCAGCCCGCGCCAGTAGCGCGCCGGACGGCAAAGCGTGCATCCGGCGCGCTGCTAAGCTGAAGCTTGCTCTGCCGCTGCGGCAGTCGAGGAGGTCGAATGATCCGCTCCATGCTGTACGCCACCGACCTCGGTGTCTACGCACCTTTTGTGATGCAACACGCGCTGGCCCTGGCGCGTACGTTCAATGCCGAGTTGTATGTGATCCATGCAGTGGAACCCATGGGGCAGTTCGCCGAATCCCTCCTGCAAAGCTACCTTGATGAGCAGACGCTCGACCAGTTGCACAGCCAGGGCGTGAACACGGTGATGGCCAACATCGAGCAGCGCGTGCTGGAAAACTTTCGTGATGAGCTGGGCGAGGAGGCCGACCTCGCGGTGATCAAGGCGGTGCGGGTGCGCCAGGGTGACCCCGCGCAGGTAATCCTTGACCAGGCACAACGGTTGAGTGTCGACCTGCTGATTTTCGGCAGCCACAGCGCCGGTGCCGGCGTGGATGTGCCCCTTGGGCGAACGGCGGTTCGGCTGCTGCAGCTGTCACCGGTGCCGGTGTACATGGTGCCGTTGGCGCAGCACTTGGGGCGTAGGAAAGCATGAAGATGGCTGTAGGCTGTTTCCGGGGGCATGTAACAAAATTGTTCTAGATTTATTTCCAGAACCACTAATATAGTTATATATCGTCGCTGCCTGCTGCCGCGGACTCATCGCTGAACCGAGGGGAACCTATGAAGCTTCAACAACTGCGCTACATCTGGGAAGTGGCGCACCATGACCTCAACGTCTCCGCGACGGCGCAGAGCCTGTATACCTCCCAGCCAGGTATCAGCAAGCAGATTCGCCTGCTCGAAGACGAACTGGGTGTTGAAGTCTTTGCGCGTAGCGGCAAGCACCTGACCCGCGTCACGCCGGCCGGCGAGCGCATCATCAATACCGCTGGCGAAATCCTGCGCAAGGTCGAAAGCATCAAGCAGATTGCCCAGGAGTTCTCTAACGAGAAGAAGGGCACGCTGTCCATCGCCACTACCCACACCCAGGCGCGCTATGCCTTGCCGCCGGTGATCAGCAGCTTCATCAAGCAGTACCCGGAAGTGTCCCTGCACATGCACCAGGGGTCGCCCATGCAGATCGCCGAGATGGCAGCAGACGGCACGGTAGATTTCGCCATCGCCACCGAGGCCCTGGAGCTGTTCGGCGACCTGATCATGATGCCGTGCTACAAGTGGAACCGTTGCGTGGTGGTGCCGCAGGGTCACCCGCTGGCCAAGCTGCCGAAACTCACTCTGGAAGCGGTTGCCGAATACCCGATCGTTACCTATGTGTTCGGCTTTACCGGGCGCTCGAAGCTGGACGAAGCGTTCAACCACCGCGGCCTCACGCCGAAAGTGGTGTTCACTGCGGCCGACGCCGACGTTATCAAGACCTATGTGCGCCTGGGGCTGGGCGTGGGTATCGTCGCGGGCATGGCTGTGGATGCCAAGCTCGACAGTGACCTGGTGGCGCTGGATGCCAGCGAGCTGTTCGAGGCCAGTATCACGAAGATCGGCTTCCGCCGTGGCACCTTCCTGCGTGGCTTCATGTGCGACTTCATCGAGAAGTTCGCCCCGCACCTGACCCGCGAAGTGATGGCCAAGGCCATTCAGTGCCATAACAAGCAGGAGCTGGAAGAGCTGTTCGAAGGTGTCGAACTGCCGGTGCACTGAAAGCAGCTACGAGCTTTAAGCTGCAAGCTTCAAGAAAAGGCAGTCCATCTACGGGCTGCTTTTTTCTTGTGGCTTGCAGCTTGTAACTTAAAGCTCCTTATCAGGCCTTGCTGATCAGGTTGCCCGCGTGCAACCCGCATTCCTTCTGTGTCGACTCTTCCCACCACCAGCGCCCCTCGCGCTCATGCTGATTCGGCAGTACCGGCCGGGTGCAAGGCTCGCAGCCAATGCTGATGAAGCCTCGTTCATGCAGGCTGTTGTACGGCAGCTCAAGCATGCGGATATAACCCCACACTTCCTCGCTGCTCATCTGCGCCAGCGGGTTGAACTTGTACAGCGTGCGCTCGGGTGTGGAGAAGGCGCTGTCGATTTCCAGTGCCGCGACCTGGCTGCGGGTGCCCGGGCTCTGGTCGCGGCGCTGGCCGGTGGCCCAGGCGCGCACGCTAGCCAGCTTGCGGCGCAGCGGTTCGATCTTGCGGATGCCGCAGCACTCGCCGTGGCCGTCCTTGTAGAAGCTGAACAGGCCCTTTTCTTTCACGAACGGGTCAAGCTTGTCGCGGTCCGGGCTGAGGATTTCGATTGGCAGGTTGTACTGCTCGCGAACCTGGTCGATGAACCGGTAGGTCTCCGGGTGGAGTCGGCCGGTGTCGAGGCTGAACACCTTGACCTGCTTGTTCAGCTTCCAGGCCATGTCGACCAGCACCACGTCCTCGGCGCCGCTGAAAGAAATCCACAGGTCATCGCCAAAGTGCTCGAAGGCAAGCTTGAGGATGTCCTGCGGGGACTTGTTGGCATAGGTCGCGGCCAGGGCGGCGACGTCGAAGGGTTGGCTCATCAGGCGGTTTCCATCTTGGCTGTGGCGCTGTGCGCTCGTAGTAAGGTGATGGTAACAAAAAAACGCGGGCTAGACGGACTCACAAGCCCTGCAAGGTCTGCATCAACACCCGCACTTTGGCGATCGACTCTTCATATTCGGCTTGCCATTCGGAGTCGGCCACGACCGCGCCGCCACCCCAGCAGCTGACCTGGCCGTCTTTGACCAGCAGGCTGCGAATGGCAATCGAGCTGTCCATCTCGCCGCGCACATCCACATACAGCAGCGAGCCGCAGTACAGCGCCCGGCGCGCGGGTTCCAGCTCGTCGATGATCTGCATGGCGCGAATTTTCGGCGCGCCGGTGATCGAGCCGCCGGGGAAGCTGTCGCCGATCAGGTCCAGGGCATCCTTGTCGTTGGCAAGCTGGCCAGTGACACTGCTGACCAGGTGATGGACGTTGGGGTAGCTCTCCAGGCTGAACAGCTCCGGTACTTTCACCGAGCCGATTTCGCAGGTGCGCCCCAGGTCGTTGCGCAGCAGGTCGACGATCATCAGGTTTTCCGAGCGGTCCTTGGGGCTGCGCAGCAGCTCCTCGGCATTGCGTGCGTCTTCACCTGGGTCGCTGGCGCGCGGACGGGTGCCTTTGATTGGCCGGGTTTCCACCTGGCCCTGGCTGACACGGATGAAGCGCTCGGGCGAGAAGCTCAGCAAGGCGCTGCCGTCAGCCAATTGCTGGTAGCCGGAAAACGGCGTGGGGCATGCCTTGCGCAGGGCCTGGTAGGCTCGCCAGGGGTCGCCCTGGCAGGGGGCGCGGAAGCGTTGAGTCAGGTTGATCTGGTAGCAGTCACCGGCCTGGATGTAGCGCTGTACCTGGTCGAAAGCGGCTTTGTACTGTTCCGGCTGCAGGTCACCCGCCATTGGGGCGAGCAACTGGAAATCACCGGTTTCGGTGCAGCTACTGCCTTCGAACAGGCTGATCAGGCGTTCTCGCTCGTCGCTTGCCAGGCTCGGGTGGAACACCAGCTGGCTGGTGCCGTGCAGGTGGTCGCTGACCAGTGCCCAAGCGTAGAGGCCCAGTTGCGCGTCAGGTAGGCCGAGGTCGTCCACAGCCAGGCTTGGCAGGTGTTCCAGTCGGCGGCCGAAGTCGTAGCTCAGGTAGCCGATCAGGCCACCGGCAAAGGGCAGCTCAACGCCCTTGGGCAAGCTGGCGTGGCCCAGTTGCGCCAGGCCGGCACGCAGACGCTGAAGGAATGCGCGGCCGTCTTCATCGAACTGTGCTTGCAACTGTTGCAGCGGCCAGGCGCTGAGCAGGTCGAAGCGACCGCGTTCGGCGCTGGGGCGGGCGCTGTCGAGCAGGATCGCGCCGGGGGCCAGGCGCAGGCGGGCGAAATAGGCAGCAGGGTCGGGCTGGTAGGGCAGGGGGTGCAGCGTACAGGTCGGCATCAGTGTGGACGGCGATGTAAAAGCGAGGAGGGCGATTGTAGACCTGTGTAGGAAAAGCGCCTAGCACTGGGCGCGACATTCAACATTGTGTTTTATGCAGGGACCGCACAGCGGTCCCAATATTTCAGCGGTTAGGCACGTGCCCGAACAACCCCTGCGCTACACGAACGCGCTGTTCGGCATCTTCGGTAATGCCGTCCTTCGCCAGTGCTTCGATGTGCGCTTCGATGGCATGGGTGCGCTGGGTCAGGCCGCAGTCGTTGGCAATCTGGATGTTCAGGCCCGGGCGGGCGTTAAGTTCCAGAATCAGCGGGCCTTTGTCCTGGTCCAGCACCATGTCCACGCCAATGTAGCCCAGGCCGCACAGCTCATAGCAGCCGGCCGCCAGCTTCATGAAGCCGTCCCAGTTCGGCAGTTGCACGCCGTCCACCGCATTGGTGGTGTCCGGGTGCTTGCTGATGATGTTGTTCAGCCAGGTACCGCGCAGGGTCACGCCGGTGGCTAGGTCGACACCCACGCCGATGGCGCCCTGGTGCAGGTTGGCCTTGCCGCCGGACTGGCGGGTCGGCAGGCGCAGCATGGCCATGACCGGGTAGCCCATCAGCACGATGATGCGGATGTCCGGCACGCCTTCGTAGCTGATGCTCTTGAAGATCTGGTCGGGGGTGACCCGGTATTCGATCAGTGCGCGGTCGCGGTGGCCGCCCAGCGAGTACAGGCCGGTGAGGATGCTCGAAATCTGGTGCTCGATTTCCTCATGGCTGATGATCCTCCCCGACACGGTGCGGTAGCGGTCCTCGAAGCGGTCAGCGATGACCAGGATGCCATCACCGCCGGCACCCTGCGCCGGCTTGATGACGAAGTCGCTGCGCCCGCCAATGATCTGGTCGAGCTTTTCAATCTCTTTTTCGGTCTCGATGATGCCGTACATTTCCGGCACATGGATGCCGGCCGCCAGGGCACGCTCCTTGGTGATGATCTTGTCGTCGACGATCGGGTACAGGTGGCGCTTGTTGTACTTCAACACGTAGTCCGCGTTGCGCCGGTTGATACCCATGATGCCCCGGGCCTCCAGGGCTTTCCACGTCTTGATCAGGCCAAACATCAGGCGTCAGCCTTCTTCAGGAATGCCTTGAAGCGCACGAGCTCGGTGAGGCGGTAGCCGCGGTAGCGGCCCATCGCCAGCATGAAGCCCACCAGGATCAACAACACGGCAGGGAAGGTGAACACGAAGTACACCAGTTCCGGCACCATCATCAGCAGGTGCGCAAGCGATGCGGCGAACAGGGTGCCGATGGCCACTTTCATGGCATGGCCACCGCCACGTTCTTCCCAGGTAATGGACAGGCGTTCGATGGTCATGGTCAGGATCACCATCGGGAACAATGCCACCGACAGCCCGCGCTCCAGGCCCAGCTTGTGGCTGAACAGGCTGATGGCGGCGATCAGCACCACGACAAAGGTGAGTACCACCGACAGGCGCGGCAGCATCTGCAGCTTGAGGTGTTCCAGGTACGAGCGCAGTGACAGGCCCAAGGCCGTGATGACCGTGAACAGCACGATGCCGAAGCCCAGCTGGGTCTCGCGGAAGGCCAGGGCGATCAGCACCGGGGTGAAGGTGCCCAGGGTCTGCAGGCCGATCAGGTTGCGCAATACCAGGATCACCAGCACGCCGATCGGGATCATCACCATGATCATGAAGGTTTGCTGGGTTTGCAGCGGCAAGCCGTACAGCGAGTATTCGAGGAAGTCGGCGTCGGTGTTCTCGTCGGTCAGCTTGGCCAGGCGGATGGCGTTCATCTCGCTGTTGTTCATGCTGAAGGTGACGTTGGCCTTCTTGCCGCCATCGACGGTAATCAGGTTGTCGTCACCGGTCCACCACAGCAGGCGGTCGCTGGGCAGGCCCTGCTCGCCGGTGTCCGGGTTGAAGTACAGCCAGTCGTTACCGTTGAAGCTGCGCAGCCACAGCTCAGGGGTTTGCGGGGTATCGGCCACCAGGCGGATGGTGTGCACCTTCTCCATCGGCACATGGGCGATCGACAGCAGCAGGTCGATGATCTGGGCCTTTTTCATTGGCGAGGTGTCGCCGGCCAGCAGCAGCTTGACGTTGTCGTCGTTGAGGTTGTTGACCCGCTTGATGGTCTCGCTGACGAAGGTCTCGACGTCGGCGGAGTGCTGGCGAATCGGCGCCATCAGGGCTTCGGCGGCAATCTTCTCGGGGCCTTCGATCGCCAGGCTGTCACGGAAGGTCGGGCCTTTGACGGTGGTCTTCTCGTTGCTGTAGCGCTTGGTCAGCACCAGGCGGTAGTACAGGGTCTGGTTGCCGCTGGCGCGGCGGGCCGACCAGGTAACCTTGCGGTTGCCGTCGGCGCGGTTGACGCTGACCCCGTAGTTGTTGGAGATGAAGCTCTCGTTAAGGCTGACGTAGTCGCGGTTCAGCGGTGGCACGAACATCTGCACCTTGACCGGGTCCTTGGTGCTGGCCACGAACTCGACCTTGGCGTCGATGTTCCACAGGTCGTCGGTTTCATCCTCGGTCACCGGGATGCCGAGGAAGAAGATCTGATAAGCCGTGACCGCCACGCCCAGTAGCACCAGGACGGTGATCAGGACTTTCAGATGGAGGGTAAGAGAGCGCATCGGGATTACTCTGCTTTGGGAGCGTCGGTGGCACAGGCAGGTTTGCCGGCCGCATATTTAAGGCTTGGGTCGACCAGCGCGTCGAAGTGCTTGAGCGCCTCGGAGCCGATCAGCAGCGGGAACTGGAACGCGCTGCGGTCGGTGAGGTTGACTTCGATGGTGCGCATGGCCTGGCCCAGGCAGATTTCGAGTTCGATGACCGGGCGGGCGGTATAGGCCTTGCCCGATTCGGCATCATAGTCGCCGGCCCGGCGCTTGATCTTGCTCACGCGTGCCAGTGGGCGCTCGATCGGGTGCGAGTGCGCCGCATCGATGGCCAGGTAGAAGCGCACCCAGCTTTCGCCGTTGCGCTTGAAACGCTTGATGTCGCGGGCGCTGAGCGATGCGGTCTTGGCACCGGTGTCGAGCTTGGCGGCCACTTCCAGGTCCAGGTCGCCCAGGCGGGCGTATTCGTTGAGACCATACACGGTCTTGCCCGCCGCCTGGCCAAGGGCCGGTAGCAGGGTGAGGCATAGCAGCAATAAAACGGGTGTAAGTCTCATAATCCTGGCGCGGTGCGGTGCAAGGTTCGGGCTATGTTAAGGGCAAGGCGACTGGCAACGACTGCGCAAGCTTCCTCGTTTATCTGTCAACAAGCATGAATGGATGACAGACAGGCTATCCATACCCCATCGGAGGCGCGGCATTCTATCACGCCGACGTCTTGACGCCAGCGGTGCGCGATCTGACAGCATCGAGAGGGTGATAGTTCGTTCTTAGACGATTGTCGACAATATTCATTTTGTCTTTGACTTGGAGGGCTCTGTTCGTTAATTTCTGGCGAAGAGTTTTTCAAGGTGTCGACAATATGCAGGACCTTTCCACCCCCAGCCCGGTGCAGGCAGACGAAACGGAAACCCTTTCCGAAAACGTCTTCCGGCGCATCCAGGCGGCCATCGTCAAAGGTGAAATCGCCCCTGGCAGCAAGATCTCCGAGCCGGAGCTGGCGCGCACCTATGGCATCAGCCGCGGGCCGCTGCGCGAGGCCATTCACCGCCTTGAAGGCCAGCGCCTGCTGGTGCGCGTGCCGCATGTGGGGGCGCGGGTTGTGTCACTCAACCACGCCGAGCTGATCGAGCTGTATGAAATCCGTGAATCGCTCGAAGGCATGGCCTGCCGGCTGGCCGCCGAGCGCATGAGCCAGGCAGACATCGACGAGCTGCGCCGGGTGCTCGACACCCACGAGCGCGATGCCGCGTTCCAGGCCGGCCTGGGTTATTACCAGCAGGAAGGCGACTACGACTTCCATTACCGGATTATCCAGGGCAGCGGCAACCAGACCCTGGTCAAGATGCTGTGTGGCGAGCTGTACCAGCTGGTGCGCATGTACCGCATCCAGTTCTCGGCCACGCCCAACCGCCCACGCCAGGCGTTTTCCGAGCACCACCGCATTCTCGATGCCATCGCCGACCGTGACGGCGAACTGGCCGAACTCCTGATGCGCCGCCACATCGGCGCGTCCAAGCGCAATATCGAGCGTCACTACCTGGACGCCCACAACAACAGCCCACGAGGTGAGAAATGACTGTGAAGAGCACCCCCGGTCAGCGTTTCCGCGATGCCGTTGCCGCTGAGCACCCGCTGCAGGTGGTTGGCACCATCAACGCCAACCATGCCCTGCTGGCCAAGCGCGCCGGCTTCAAGGCCATCTACCTGTCCGGTGGCGGCGTGGCCGCCGGCTCCCTGGGCCTGCCGGACCTGGGCATCAGTGGCCTGGACGACGTGCTCACTGACGTGCGCCGTATCACCGACGTGTGCGACCTGCCGTTGCTGGTGGATGTCGACACCGGCTTCGGTGCCTCGGCCTTCAACGTTGCCCGCACCGTGCGTTCGATGAGCAAGTTCGGTGCTGCCGCCATCCATATCGAGGACCAGGTGGGCGCCAAGCGCTGTGGTCACCGCCCGAACAAGGAAATCGTCAGCCAGCAGGAAATGGTCGACCGCATCAAGGCCGCCGTCGATGCCCGCACTGATGACAGCTTCGTGATCATGGCGCGTACCGATGCCCTGGCCGTCGAAGGCCTGAACGCGGCCCTGGACCGTGCCGAGGCCTGTATCGAAGCGGGCGCCGACATGATCTTCCCGGAAGCCATCACCGAACTGCAGATGTACAAGACGTTCGCTGACCGGGTGAAGGCACCGATCCTGGCCAACATCACCGAGTTCGGCGCCACGCCGCTGTACACCACCGAAGAGCTGGCCTCGGTTGACGTGTCGCTGGTGCTGTACCCGCTGTCGGCGTTCCGTGCCATGAACAAGGCAGCCGAGAATGTGTACACCGCGCTGCGCCGCGACGGCACGCAGAAAAACGTGATCGACACCATGCAGACCCGCATGGAGCTCTACGATGCCATTGGTTACCACGCCTTCGAGCAGAGCCTCGATGCGCTGTTTGCCCAGAAGAAGGGCTGAGCAACACCCCGAATTAGCCAGAAAGCATCCATAACAAATTCAAGAAAGGAGAATCACCGTGGCCGAAGCAAAAGTACTCAGTGGTGCAGGCCTGCGCGGCCAAGTGGCTGGCCAGACCGCACTGTCGACCGTGGGCCAGGCCGGTGCCGGGCTGACCTACCGTGGTTATGACGTGCGTGACCTGGCGGCCGGTGCCGAATTCGAAGAAGTCGCCTACCTGCTGCTGTACGGCGAGCTGCCAACCCAGGCCGAGCTGGCGGATTACAAGCGCAAGCTCAAGGGCCTGCGTGACCTGCCGCAAGCACTGAAGGAAGTGCTGGAGCGCATCCCGCGTGACGCTCACCCGATGGACGTGATGCGCACGGGTTGCTCCGTGCTGGGCACCCTGGAGCCCGAGCTCACCTTCGAGGCCCAGCGCGACAAGACTGACCGCTTGCTGGCACTGTTCCCGGCCGTGATGTGCTACTGGTACCGCTTCACCCATGAGGGTGTGCGCATCGATTGCACCAGCGACGAAGACACCCTCGGTGGCCACTTCCTGCACCTGCTGCATGGCAAGAAGCCGAGCGCGCTGCACGTCAAGGTGATGAACGTGTCGCTGATCCTCTACGCCGAGCACGAGTTCAACGCCTCGACCTTCACTGCCCGCGTCTGTGCCTCGACCCTGTCCGACCTGTACTCCTGCGTCACCGCTGCCATCGGCTCGCTGCGCGGCCCGCTGCACGGCGGTGCCAATGAGGCGGCCATGGAGCTGATCGAGCGTTTCCAGAGCCCGCAGGACGCCACCGCCGAGCTGCTGCGCATGCTGGAGCGCAAGGACAAGATCATGGGCTTTGGCCACGCGATCTACAAAGAGTCCGACCCGCGCAACGAGGTGATCAAGGGCTGGTCGAAGCAGTTGGCCGACGAAGTGGGTGACAAGGTGCTGTACCCGGTTTCCGAAGCCATCGACAAGACCATGTGGGAGCAGAAACGCCTGTTCCCCAATGCCGATTTCTACCATGCTTCGGCGTACCACTTCATGGGCATTCCGACCAAGCTGTTCACCCCGATCTTCGTCTGCTCGCGTCTGACCGGCTGGGCGGCGCATGTCTTCGAGCAGCGCGCCAACAACCGCATCATCCGCCCGAGTGCCGAATATGTCGGCGTCGAGCAGCGCCAGTTCGTGCCGATCGAACAGCGCTGAACAGAAATAGAGAGGCAACCCGTTTCCCCTGTGGGAGCGGGCTTGCCCGCGAATGCGCCCGACCGGGCAACAGCGGAGCACCTGCTGACGCATGCGCGGGCAAGCCCGCTCCTACAAGGGTGCGGCGGAGCTTTCCGAATCCTTGACCGAGCCTGAACAATGAATACTGCATACCGCAAAAACCTGCCAGGCACCGACCTGGACTACTTCGATGCCCGTGCGGCGGTCGAGGCGATCAAGCCCGGCGCCTACGACGGCCTGCCATACACCTCCCGCGTGCTCGCCGAAAACCTGGTGCGCCGCTGCGATCCGGCCACCCTCGATGCCTCGCTGAGCCAACTGATCGAGCGCAAGCGCGACCTCGACTTCCCTTGGTTCCCGGCCCGCGTGGTGTGCCACGACATCCTCGGCCAGACCGCGCTAGTCGACCTCGCCGGCCTGCGTGATGCCATTGCCGACAAAGGCGGTGACCCGGCCGCGGTCAACCCGGTGGTGCCGGTGCAGCTGATCGTCGACCACTCGCTGGCCGTCGAGTGCGGTGGCTTCGACCCGCAGGCGTTCGAAAAGAACCGCGCCATCGAAGACCGCCGCAACGAAGACCGCTTCCACTTCATCAACTGGACCAAGAAAGCGTTCAAGAACGTCGACGTGATCCAGCCGGGCAACGGCATCATGCACCAGATCAACCTGGAGAAGATGTCGCCAGTCATCCACAACGACCGTGGCGTGGCCTACCCGGACACCTGCGTCGGCACCGACAGCCACACGCCCCATGTCGACGCCCTGGGCGTAATCGCCATAGGCGTCGGCGGGCTGGAAGCCGAGAACGTGATGCTGGGCCGTGCCTCGTGGATGCGCCTGCCGGAAATTGTCGGCGTCGAACTGACCGGCAAGCTGGCACCGAACATCACCGCCACCGACCTGGTGCTGGCCCTGACCGAGTTCCTGCGCAAGCAGAAAGTCGTTGGCGCGTACCTGGAGTTCCATGGCGAGGGTGCCCGTGCCCTGACCTTGGGCGACCGCGCCACCATCTCCAACATGGCCCCGGAATACGGCGCCACTGCAGCCATGTTCGCCATTGACCAGCAGACCATCGATTACCTGCGCCTGACCGGTCGCGAAGAGCAGCAGGTCAAGCTGGTCGAGACCTACGCCAAGGCCGCCGGCCTGTGGGCCGACAGCCTGGGCGCCGCCGTCTACGAGCGCACCCTGAGCTTCGACCTGTCGAGCGTGGTGCGCAACATGGCCGGGCCGTCCAACCCACACGCACGCGTGGCCACCAGCGACCTGGCGGCCAAAGGCATCGCCGGCAGTTGGGAAGAAGTACCGGGGCAAATGCCTGACGGCGCGGTGATCATCGCCGCCATCACCAGCTGCACCAACACCAGCAACCCGCGCAACGTGATTGCCGCAGGCCTGCTGGCGCGCAATGCCAACAAGCTGGGCCTGGCCCGCAAACCCTGGGTCAAGTCGTCGCTGGCACCGGGCTCCAAGGCCGTGCAGCTGTACCTGGAAGAGGCGGGGCTGGAGAAGGAGCTGGAGCAACTGGGCTTTGGTATCGTCGCCTTTGCCTGCACCACCTGCAACGGCATGTCCGGCGCCCTGGACCCGCTAATCCAGCAAGAAATCATCGACCGCGACCTGTACGCCACCGCCGTGCTGTCGGGTAACCGTAACTTCGACGGGCGTATCCACCCGTATGCCAAGCAGGCCTTCCTGGCGTCCCCGCCACTGGTGGTGGCCTATGCCATTGCCGGCACCATCCGCTTCGATATCGAGAAGGATGTGCTGGGTGTGGTCGATGGCAAGGAAATCCGCCTCAAGGATATCTGGCCGAGCGATGAAGAGATCGACGCCGTGGTGCGTGCTGCGGTCAAGCCAGAGCAGTTCCGCAAGGTGTACATCCCGATGTTCGCCATCGAGGAAGACCGTGGACCGAAGGTGGCGCCGCTGTACGACTGGCGCCCGATGAGCACCTACATCCGCCGCCCGCCCTATTGGGAAGGTGCCCTGGCCGGTGAGCGCACCCTGCGCGGCATGCGCCCGCTGGCGGTGTTGCCGGACAACATCACCACCGACCACCTGTCGCCGTCCAACGCCATCATGCTCGACAGTGCCGCTGGCGAGTACCTGGCGAAAATGGGCTTGCCGGAAGAAGACTTCAACTCCTACGCCACCCACCGTGGCGACCACCTGACCGCCCAGCGTGCCACCTTCGCCAACCCCAAGCTGTTCAACGAAATGGTGCGCAAGGAAGACGGCAGCGTAAGGCAGGGTTCGCTGGCGCGTATCGAGCCGGAAGGCAAGGTCACCCGCATGTGGGAAGCCATCGAAACCTACATGCAGCGCAAGCAGCCGCTGATCATCGTGGCCGGCGCCGATTACGGCCAGGGTTCGTCCCGTGACTGGGCGGCCAAGGGCGTGCGGTTGGCGGGTGTCGAGGCGATCGTGGCCGAAGGCTTCGAGCGCATTCACCGTACCAACCTGGTGGGCATGGGCGTGCTGCCGCTGGAGTTCAAGCCGGGCACCGACCGCAAGACCCTGGGCCTGGACGGTAGCGAGACGTATGACGTGCTGGGCGCGCGTACGCCGCGGGCGACTCTGACCCTGATGGTTACCCGCAGCAATGGTGAGCGCCTGGAAGTGCCGGTGACCTGCCGCCTGGATACCGCCGAGGAAGTGTCGATCTACGAGGCGGGTGGCGTGCTGCAGCGTTTTGCCCAGGACTTCCTCGAAGCAACCGCTTGAACAGGACTTGAACATGGCACATGTACCGCAAGTAAAAATCCCCGCCACCTACATCCGTGGCGGCACCAGCAAGGGTGTGTTCTTCCGCCTGCAAGACCTGCCCGAGCAGGCGCAAATCCCGGGGCCGGCCCGCGATGCGCTGCTGTTGCGGGTAATCGGTAGCCCCGACCCTTACGGCAAGCAGATCGACGGCATGGGCGGTGCCACCTCCAGCACCAGCAAGACCGTGATCCTGTCGCGAAGCATCAAGCCCGGGCATGATGTGGACTACCTGTTCGGCCAGGTCAGTATCGACAAGGCGTTTGTCGACTGGAGCGGCAACTGCGGCAACCTGTCTGCGGCGGTCGGTTCGTTCGCCATCAGCAGTGGCCTGGTGAGCGCGGCGCGCATTCCACGCAACGGTATCGCCACGGTGCGCATCTGGCAGGCCAACATCGGCAAGACCATCATCGCCCATGTGCCGATCACCGAAGGTGAAGTGCAGGAAACCGGCGATTTCGAGCTGGACGGGGTGACCTTCCCGGCGGCCGAGGTGCAGCTGGAGTTTCTCGACCCGGCAGCCGACGAAGACGGTGACGGCGGTTCGATGTTCCCGACCGGTAACCTGGTCGATGAGCTGGAGGTGCCGGGCGTAGGCACGTTCAAGGCCACCCTGATCAACGCCGGCATTCCTACCATCTTTGTCAATGCGGCCGATATCGGTTACACCGGTGCTGAACTGCAGGATGCCATCAACGGGGACCCTCAGGCGCTGCTGCGCTTCGAGACCATTCGCGCTTACGGTGCCGTGCGCATGGGCCTTATTGAAAACGTCGACCAGGCAGCCGGACGTCAGCACACACCAAAAGTGGCGTTCGTTGCGCCGCCGAGCACCTACACTGCGTCCAGTGGCAAGGCGGTGCAAGCGGGTGATATCGACCTGCTGGTGCGCGCCTTGTCCATGGGTAAGCTGCACCATGCGATGATGGGGACGGCTGCGGTGGCGATTGGCACTGCGGCGGCCATTCCGGGCACGCTGGTCAACCTCGCGGCTGGCGGGGGGGAGCGTAGCGCCGTGCGTTTCGGCCACCCCTCGGGCACCTTGCGGGTCGGGGCCGAGGCGCGTCAGGTGAATGGTGAGTGGACAGTGACCAAGGCAATCATGAGCCGCAGTGCTCGCGTGCTGATGGAGGGCTGGGTTCGCGTGCCTGGCGATAGCTTCTAACGCACCAATGGCGCTCGGCTTCAAGAGGGGCTGCACAGCAGCCCCCTTTCACAGGAGCTGCATATGAGCGCCAACGTTGACCTGAACGACCGCCCGGACTACGACCGAGTGCTGCAAACCCTGGCCGACTACGCCCTCGGCTACCGGGTCGATTCCGCCGAAGCCCTCGACACCGCACGCAACTGCCTGATGGACACCTTGGGCTGCGGCCTGCTGGCCCTGCGCTTTCCCGAATGTACCAAGCTGCTCGGTCCTCAGGTTGAAGGCACGTTGGTGCCCAATGGTGCCCGCGTCCCCGGTACCGCCTACCGGCTCGACCCGGTCAAGGCGGCCTGGGACATTGGCTGCACCGTGCGCTGGCTGGATTACAACGACACCTGGCTGGCAGCCGAATGGGCTCACCCCTCGGACAACCTGGGCGGTATCCTGGCCGTTGCCGATCACCTGTCGCAGAAGCGTGTGGCCGCTGGTGAAAAACCGCTGCTGATGCGTGATGTGCTCGAAGCCATGGTCATGGCCCATGAGATCCAGGGTGTGCTGGCACTGGAAAACGCGTTCAACCGTGTCGGTCTCGATCATGTCATTTTGGTGAAAGTGGCCTCGACTGCCGTGTGCGCCAGGTTGATGGGCGCCAACCGCGAGCAGATGCTCTCGGCGTTGTCCCATGCCTTCGTCGATGGCCAGGCCCTGCGCACCTATCGGCATGCGCCCAATGCCGGCTCACGCAAGTCCTGGGCGGCGGGTGATGCGTCCAGCCGTGGCGTGCGCCTGGCCGATATCGCCCTGCGCGGTGAGATGGGCGTACCGGGTGTGCTCACGGCCCCACAGTGGGGCTTCTACGACGTATCGTTCAGCCATACCAACAAGGACCTGGCGCTCAAGCCCGCCGGGCAGTACGAACTGCGTCTGCCTCAGGCCCTGGGCAGCTACGTGATGGAAAATGTGCTGTTCAAGGTCAGCTTCCCCGCCGAATTTCACGCCCAGACTGCCTGCGAAGCGGCGGTCACCCTGCACCCACGGGTGCGTAA
Organism: Pseudomonas sp. FYR_2; assembly: GCF_043106425.1. Taxonomy (NCBI): domain Bacteria; kingdom Pseudomonadati; phylum Pseudomonadota; class Gammaproteobacteria; order Pseudomonadales; family Pseudomonadaceae; genus Pseudomonas; species Pseudomonas sp. FYR_2. The sequence goes on along the minus strand of NZ_JBICMM010000006.1, from coordinate 61,528 downwards.
CCGCCTGCATGAAATCGACCGCATCGTCATCACCACCCAGGAGTCGGCAATCCGCATCATTTCCAAGAGCGGCCCGCTGGCCAATGCCGCTGACCGTGACCACTGTTTGCAGTACATGGTGGCAGTGCCGTTGATCTTCGGGCATCTGGTGGCGGAGCACTATGAAGACACCTTCCATGCCAACCACCCCAGCATCGACCGCCTGCGCGAGAAGATGGAAGTGGTGGAAGACCCGCGCTTCAGCCGCGAGTACCTCGAGCCGGACAAGCGCTCGATCGCCAATGCGCTGCAGGTGTTCTTCAAGGATGGCAGCAGTACCGAGCAGGTGGTGGTGGAATACCCGATCGGGCACCGGCGGCGGCGAGGGGAGGGCATACCCCTGCTGGAGGCCAAGTTCAGGGCCAACCTGGCAACGCGGTTTGCGCGGCAGCGGTGTGGGGAGGTGCTGGAAGTGTGCAAGGACCAGCAAATGCTGGAAGCGATGGCGGTGCACCGCTTTGTGGATTTGTTCGTGATCTGAGCGGGTGTGAGCAGGCAAATGAAAAAGCCCCGGCATCGCTGCCGGGGCTTTCTTTTACAGCGTGTAACTCAGCTTACGCCTGAACCACCGGGATCTTGGCGTTGGCTGCCGCTTCGCGGAACTCGGCGATCTGGTCGAAGCTCAGGTAGCGGTAAACGTCGGCAGCCATGCTGTCGATGTCTTTCGCGTACTGCATGTACTCTTCGACGGTCGGCAGCTTGCCGATGATCGAAGCGACAGCAGCCAGCTCGGCCGATGCCAGGTACACGTTGGTGGCGTCGCCCAGACGGTTCGGGAAGTTACGGGTCGAGGTGGAGACCACGGTCGAACCGGTCTGAACACGTGCCTGGTTACCCATGCACAGCGAGCAGCCTGGCATTTCCATGCGCGCACCGGCCTTGCCGTAGATGCCGTAGTAGCCTTCTTCGGTCAGCTGGTGGGCGTCCATCTTGGTTGGCGGGGCCAGCCACAGACGGGTCGGAATACCGCCCTTGACCTTTTCCAGCAGCTTGCCGGCAGCGCGGAAGTGACCGATGTTGGTCATGCACGAGCCGATGAACACTTCGTCGATCTTCTCGCCCTGTACCGAAGACAGCAGGCGGGCATCGTCCGGGTCGTTCGGCGCGCAGAGCACAGGCTCTTTGACGTCGGCCAGGTCGATTTCGATGATTTCGGCGTATTCGGCATCGGCGTCGGCCGACAGCAGCTCAGGCTTGGCCAGCCAGGCTTCCATGGCCTGGGCGCGGCGCTCCAGGGTGCGGGCATCGCCGTAGCCTTCGCCGATCATCCAGCGCAGCAGGGTGATGTTGGACTGCAGGTACTCGGCGATGGCCTTCTCTGGCAGTTTGATGGTGCAACCGGCAGCAGAACGCTCAGCCGAGGCGTCGGACAGCTCGAAGGCTTGCTCGACGGTCAGTTCGTCCAGGCCTTCGATTTCCAGGATGCGGCCGGAGAAGGCGTTTTTCTTGCCTTTCTTCTCGACGGTCAGCAGGCCTTGCTGGATGGCGTAGTAAGGGATCGCATGCACCAGGTCACGCAGGGTGATGCCAGGTTGCAGTTTGCCCTTGAAGCGCACCAGGATCGACTCTGGCATGTCCAGCGGCATGACGCCGGTGGCAGCGGCGAAGGCTACCAGGCCGGAACCGGCCGGGAACGAGATGCCGATCGGGAAGCGGGTGTGCGAGTCGCCACCGGTACCCACGGTGTCAGGCATCAGCATGCGGTTCAGCCAGCTGTGGATGATGCCGTCGCCCGGGCGCAGCGACACGCCGCCACGGGTGCGGATGAAGTCTGGCAGGGTGTGGTGGGTGGTGACGTCGATCGGCTTCGGATAGGCCGCGGTGTGGCAGAACGACTGCATGACCAGGTCAGCGGAGAAGCCCAGGCAAGCCAGGTCTTTCAGCTCGTCACGGGTCATCGGGCCAGTGGTGTCCTGGGAGCCGACGGTGGTCATCTTAGGCTCGCAGTAGGCACCCGGGCGCACGCCCTGGCCTTCTGGCAGGCCACAGGCACGGCCGACCATCTTCTGCGCCAGGGTGAAGCCCTTGCCGGTGTCGGCAGGCTGCTCTGGCTTCTTGAACAGGTCCGATGGGCCCTGGCCCAGCTCGGCGCGTGCTTTTTCGGTCAGGCCACGGCCGACGATCAGCGGGATGCGGCCGCCAGCGCGGACTTCATCCAGCAATACTTCGGTTTTCAGCGCGAACTCGGTAACCAGCTCGTCGCTGCCGTGGCGGCGCACTTCACCTTTGAACGGGTACACGTCGATGACGTCGCCCATGGCCAGGTTGGTGCAGTCGAATTCGATCGGCAGGGCGCCGGCGTCTTCCATGGTGTTGTAGAAGATCGGGGCGATCTTGGTGCCGAAGCAGAAGCCGCCGGCGCGCTTGTTCGGCACGTACGGGATGTCGTCACCGAAGAACCACAGCACCGAGTTGGTGGCGGATTTACGCGACGAACCGGTACCGACCACGTCACCGACGTAGGCAACCGGGAAGCCTTTGGCCTTGACGGCTTCGATCTGGGCCAGCGGGCCGACCGAACCTGGCTGCGACGGCTCGATGCCGTCACGGGCCATTTTCAGCATGGCCAGGGCGTGCAGCGGGATGTCAGGGCGCGACCAGGCGTCCGGGGCAGGGGACAGGTCGTCGGTGTTGGTCTCGCCAGGCACCTTGAACACGGTCAGGGTGTACTTGTCGGCGATGGCCGGGCGCGAGGTGAACCACTCGCCGGCAGCCCAGGACTCCAGGACGGCCTTGGCGTGGACGTTGCCCGCCTTGGCTTTTTCGGCCACGTCGTGGAAGGCATCGAACATCAGCAGGGTGTGCTTGAGCTGTTCGGCCGCGACGGCGCCCAGTTCGGCGTCATCCAGCAGTGCGACCAGCGTTTCGATGTTGTAGCCGCCCTGCATGGTGCCCAGCAGTTCGGTGGCGTGCTTGCGGTCGATCAGTGGCGACTTGGCTTCGCCCTTGGCGACGGCGGAGAGGAAAGCAGCCTTGACGTAGGCAGCTTCGTCGACCCCTGGCGGTACGCGGTTGGTGATCAGGTCTACGAGGAAGGCTTCTTCGCCGGCCGGCGGGTTTTTCAGCAGCTCGACCAGGCCTGCAGTTTGTTCGGCGTTCAGCGGCTGGGGCACGATACCCAGGGCGGCACGCTCTTCGATGTGTTTGCGGTAGGCTTCAAGCACAGTTATTTCCCTCATCAGTGGTCCCTAAAGGGGGTCCGGGACGCTCATCCAGCATTCCATGCACCCATGCGCTGCTACGGCTTTGTGGGCCGCCCAGCCAGGGTCGCAAAGAATCCTTACAGAAGCTGCTTTCAAAGTTTTACGCCTGCAGAACGGGGAGCTGATGAGGGCTGGCGCGGGCATGCGAGGGGTGCATGGCCCGGGCCAACGCCGTTCTACCGGATTAACTGTGCTCGTGACGCTTTGAAAACAGCTTCCAACGGACATTGTTGCCTTTGAAAAGGCGGGATGATTCTACGGCAAAAAAAGCCTGAAGGTAAGGCGCAGAAGATGACTTTAACGAGTGACCCTGGTTAGACAAAGGGCTAACATGGGGCCGTGTTCCACCGCCAAGCTGTTGTTTTTCATGTCCAACAAGTCCATCAAGACCCCTTGCGTCGGCCTGTGCTCCACGGTGTACGGAGACACGGTGTGCCGTGGCTGCAAGCGCTTCCACCACGAAGTGATCAACTGGAACGGCTACGACGACGCGCAGAAGCGCGCGGTATGGCTGCGCCTTGAGCAGTTGCTGGTGCAGGTGATGATGGCCAAGCTGGAGGTGTTCGACAAAGGCTTGCTGCGCCAGCAGCTGGAACAGCGCTCCATCCGCTTTGTCGAGCAGCAGTCGGCGTATTGCTGGGCGTACCAGTTGATTGCCCGTGGGGCGCGGATGATCCGGGACCTTGAGGCCTATGGCATGGTCTTGCTGCCAGAGTTCCGTGACTGGGAACTGCCGCAATTGCGCGATGCCATCGACCGCGAATTCTTCCTGCTTTCAGAAGCGCATTACCAGCGCTACATCGCGCCAAGTTTCCTGCGTGATGCCTTGCAGTCGGGGCATGGCTGAAACTATTTGATAAAGCTGCTGGTCTCTTCGCGGGCAAGCCCGCTCCGACAGCATTACCACTGCTCTTGATGGCGTGATGTACCTGTGGGAGCGGGCTTGCCCGCGAAGAGGCCAGTGAAGCGACCGAATCAGTCGCCGGTGTATTCACACCCGCTGGTGCAGGTTTCGTGGATGCGCACCTTCGACAGCTCTGGCATCAGCGGTTTGACCTGCTCCCAGATCCACTTGGCGATCACTTCACTGGTGGGGTTTTCCAGGCCCGGGATGTCGTTCAGGTAGTTGTGGTCCAGCTTGTCATAGATTGGCTTGAAGATCGCCTTGACCTCGGCGAAGTCGCGAATCCAGCCGGTGTGCGGGTCCAGCGGGCCGGTCAGGTGCAGGCCGACCTTGAACGAATGGCCATGCAGGCGGCCGCATTTGTGCCCTTCAGGGACGTGGGGCAGGCGGTGAGCCGATTCGAATGTAAATTCCTTGAAGATTTCCACGCTGTCATAACTCTGTGCGAATCAATAATGCTCGCAGTCTACCAGCATGCCCGCTACAAGGCTTGCAGGTGTTCATGCAACCGCCCGGTGGTGTGGTCTTGACCTGAGCTATCATGGCGCCAGCTGTTTTCAGGTTGAATTAAGGACCGGTGGTTAATCTTAACCCCGTAGACAACTTGCACAGTTCTCAGGAGAGAAGAACGATGAAAACCTTGACTGCCCTGTTCACCGCCGCCGCCCTTGCCCTGGGCGCCAATGCCGCCTTCGCCAAGGACGTACAGCCTGACGAAGTGGTCAAACTGGTCAACGCCAAGACCATTAAGTCGCTCGACGAGCTGAAAGCCACCGCCGTGGCCAAGCACCCGGGCGCCACTGTCACCGATTCGGAGCTGGAAGACGAGTACGGCCGCTACATCTACAAGGTCGAATTGCGTGACACGCAGAACGTAGAATGGGACGTGGCGCTGGACGCCAAGACCGGTGAAGTGCTGAAGGACGAGCGGGACAACTGATGATTCACTTACCGCGGCCAGCGCGCTACCTCGCGCTGGCGCTGCTGGCCGTGTGTTCGCTGGCCGCCGCCCGCGACCTTGACCAGGACGAAGCCCTGAAGCTGCGCCAGAAGGGCGTCATCCTGCCGCTCGAACAGTTGCTGGAAACCGCCCTGGGGCGTTACCCCGGGGCGCGTTTGCTGGAGGCCGAGTTGGAAGAGGACGACGATCGCTACGAATATGAAGTCGAACTGCTGACGGCGGACGGTGTGGTGCGCGAGATCAAGCTCGATGCCAGCACCGGCGCCTTGCTCAAAGACGAGGAAGACGACTGAATGCGCCTGTTGCTTGTCGAGGACAATGTACCGCTGGCCGACGAGCTGACCACCGGCCTGCAGCGCCAGGGTTATGCCGTGGACTGGCTGGCTGACGGCCGCGATGCGGTGTACCAGGGCCAGAGCGAGCCCTACGACCTGATCATCCTCGACCTTGGCCTGCCGGGCTTGCCGGGCCTGGACGTGCTGGCCCAGTGGCGTGCCGCCGGCCTGGCCACGCCGGTGCTGATCCTTACCGCCCGTGGCTCGTGGGCCGAGCGTATCGAAGGGCTGAAAGCCGGGGCTGATGACTACCTGAGCAAACCGTTCCACCCGGAGGAGTTGCAACTGCGCATCCAGTCGCTGCTGCGCCGTGCGCGTGGTCTGGCCAATCAGCCAACACTGGAAGCTGCCGGCCTGCACCTGGATGAAAGCCGCCAGTGCGTGAGCCGTGATGGCGTGGATGTGCAGCTGACCGCCGCCGAGTTCCGCCTGCTGCGCTACTTCATGCTGCACCCGCAGCAGATCCTGTCCAAGAGCCACCTGGCCGAGCACCTCTACGACGGTGAAACCGAGCGGGATTCGAACGTGCTGGAAGTACACGTCAACCACTTGCGCCGCAAGCTGGGCCGCAGCGTGATCGAGACCCGGCGCGGGCAAGGCTATATCTACGCGGGGAGCACCGGGTGAAGTCGATCCAGGCGCGTTTGAGCCTTGGCCTGGTCGCGGTGCTGGTGGTCATCGGCGTGGTCCTGGCGCAACTGACCTTGTGGTTGTTCGAAGCCGGCCTGCAGCGTTACCTGGAAAACGGCCTGCGCAAGGAAAGCGAGAACCTGCTGGTGGCGCTGGTGCGCGGGCCATCCGGCCTGCAGCTGGATGAGCGCCGCATCTCGGCGGCGTATCAGCGGCCTTTTTCCGGTTATTACTTCCGTATCGATTTCGACAAAGGCACCTGGCGCTCACGCTCGCTGTGGGACCTGGACATGCCCAAGCCAGCTGCGCCAGGCCTTTCCGACAGCCATGAACTCGGCCCGGAAGGGCAGCAACTGCTAGCCCTGCGCGCTGACTACCGGCGCCTGGGCCAAGACATCTCCATCAGCGTCGCGCAGGATTACTCGCCGGTGCGTGAGGGCTTTCGGCGCATGCAGCAGATCGGCCTTGGCATGGGCCTGGTGGCACTGATTCTGGTGTTGGTGCTGCAGCGCATGACCGTAACGCGTTCGCTGCGGCCGTTGGAACGGGCGCGCCAGCAGATCGCCCAACTGCAGCAAGGCCAGCGGTCACAACTGGATGCCGAGGTGCCCAGCGAGCTGGCCCCGTTGGTGGGGCAGATCAACCACTTGCTCAGCCATACCGAAGACAGCCTGCGCCGTTCGCGCAATGCTTTGGGTAACCTGGGGCATGCACTGAAGACGCCGTTGGCGGTGCTGCTGAGCCTGGCGTCCAGCGAGCGCCTGAAGGACTTGCCCGAGGTGCGGGCGCAGATGCGTGAGCAGCTGGAGCAGATTCAGCAGCGGTTGGCGCGCGAACTGAATCGCGCGCGGTTGGCGGGTGATGCCTTGCCCGGTGCGCAATTCGATTGCGATGCCGAACTGCCGGGGTTGCTGAGCACGTTGGGCATGATCCATGGGGAAGGGCTGCTGCTGGCCAGCGATGTGCCCCCCGGGTTGCTGTTGCCATGGGACCGTGAGGACTTCCTGGAGTTGCTGGGCAACCTGCTGGACAACGCCTGCAAGTGGGCCGACAGCGAAGTGCGCCTTGGCATTGAGCCGAACGCCGAGGGCTATCAGGTATGGGTCGATGATGACGGCCCGGGGATTCCCGAGGGCCAGCGGCAGCAGGTGCTGGAGCGCGGTTCGCGGCTGGACGAGCAGGTGGACGGGCACGGCCTGGGGCTGGGCATCGTGCGCGATATCGTCGAGGCCTGGGGTGGGCGGCTGGCCTTGCTGGAGAGCCCGCTGGGTGGGCTTCGCGTCAATATCGACCTGCCGCGCAAGGCCCGATAATGCCGGGGCCGAGATCCCCTGTGGGAGCGGGCTTGAGGATGATCAGTACTGCAAAAAAATTGCAGTACAGCCGCATTTTTTTGAATTAGCCCAATCTCCCCCCTCCCGGCAAAATCCCGTTCACGAAACCCTGCGCTTTCCATCTCTCCACGGACGGAGCCCCTTGTGGTATTGCACGCGCAATACGAGGCCCAGGCCACCTCGGCTGGGCTTTCTTTTTAATCAGAAAAACCAAAGATTCCGACTACTCAAATGCCTGCCTCGCGTTCCGAAAGTCGTCTGCAGCGGCTGTTGCCGGCGCCCCTGAATATTCCCCCAAAAGAATGGCTGCGTGCCGCTATCGGTGCGTTGCTCGGCCTGTTCCTCGCCGGCTGGCTGACCAGCATCGCCTATGGCCCCGGTATCGCCCTGCACCTGCTTGGCCCGCTGGCCGCCTCGGCTGTGCTGGTGTTCGCCGTGCATTCCGGCCCACTGGCCCAACCCTGGCCGGTGCTGGGCAGCTATGCCCTGGCGGGCGCGGTCGGCCTGGCCATGCGTGAAGGCTTCGGCCCCGAGCTGTGGGTGGCCGCTGCCGCCCTGGGCATCTCGCTGCTGGTGATGTGCCTGCTGCGCTGCCTGCACCCACCGGGTGGCGGGGTGGCGGTGAGCGCCGTGCTGGCTGACTCAGGGCTGAACGCCATGGGCGACCACCTGCTGGAGCCGGTGCTGCTCAATGCGTTGATCCTGGTGGCGGTGGCGATTGTCTACAACCGCTTGACGGGCGTGCGCTACCCGAAAGGCGCGGTGCCGCGCAAAGACCTGCACCACACCCATGACCCGCTGCCCGGCGAGCGGGTGGGCATCCGCAGTGAAGACCTGGACCAGGCCCTGGAACAGCTGGGCGAGTTCGTCGACGTCACCCGTGACGAGCTGGAGCGCATCATCCTCGCCACCGAGCAACACGCCCTGCAGCGCAGTCTCGGCGGTATTACGGCGGCCTCGGTGATGTCCCGCGACGTGCAGTTCGCCACGCCCGACACCACCCTTGAACAGGCCTGGAAAATGCTCGCCAGCTACCACCTGAAAACCCTGCCGGTGTTACAGCACGGCAAACTGGTGGGCATCGTCAGCCTCAGCGACCTGGTTGGCCCGGCGATGCAGCGCGGCCGTTTCAGCTGGCGCGGGCTGTTTGGCCGCAAGGCGGTGCGCATGGAGCAGGTGATGAGCCGGCGGGTGGTGAGTGTCAGCAGTCAGCACCCGTTGGAGCACCTGCTGCCACTGTTGTGCGAACAGGGCTTGCACTGCCTGCCGGTGCTCGACGCCGACCAGCTGGTGGGGGTGATTACCCAGACTGACCTGATTGCCGGCCTCAAGCGCCATTTGCTCAGCAAAGCCGAGGCGTCAGATAACCGGGTCCCAGCGCTGTGACCAGTCGCTGGCGCCTGCAGCTACAAGTCGGCGCAAGATAGCGAAGGCCTGTTGAAGGGCTTCGCTGTCGTGTTCGCGTGGATACACCAGGAAGGTTGGGTAAGTGAACTCTGGCGCCTGTGGTACCCGCTCGAACACACCGCTGTCCAGGTATGCCTGCACCACACGCGTGCGAAAGTAACCGCTGCCACCTTGGTCGAGAATGAACTGCAAAGCCAACGGGCCGAGGTTGAAGCTTAACGCCGGGCGCGCGCAATCGGGCAGGGCGGCATCGTGCCGGCGGCGGAAGGCCTCGCCCCAGTCGATGTAGATGTACGGCTCGGGTTGGTCGACGCGGCGCACGCGGATCAGTTTTTCTTCCATCAACTGTTCCACCTGCAAACCCGGCCCGTAGGTCGGCTGGTACACCAGTGCAGCGTCCAGCAGGCCCATCTCGACCTTGCGCAGCAGCGACTCGCCGTCGCTCACTTCGCTGCGTATGGCGTGGCTGGGCAGTTCACGGTGCAGGGCAGTGACCCAGTCAAGCAACATCGGGTTACCCAGGCTGACTTCTGCCCCCACATGCAGCACCTGCTGGCAGCCTTCAGGCAGCGGCAGGTCGCGCCGCGCTGCTTCCCAGGTTTGCACCAGCTGGTTGGCATAACTGACAAAGGCCTCGCCGTCGCTGGTCAGGCTGGCACCGTTGCGGCTGCGCACGAACAGCTGGCAGCCCAATTGCTGCTCCAGGCGCTGCACCCGGGCGGTAATGGCCGTCTGTGACACGAACAGGCGCTCGGCAGCGGCGACCAGGCTGCCGCAACGCACGATTTCCAGAAAGGTTCGGGCCTGTTCGATATCCATGGGCTGCTCGGTGGCTGAGGGGTGGCCTATTCTAGAGGCTTTGCACCGTTAGGGGCGCTTTTGCGTTGTCTGCAAATTTGCAGGTCGGTTGTGACTTTAGTCCCATGGCGGCGCTGTTGTAGCGGTCCATACTCAAGGTTCGCCCTTCAATAACAACAAGTACCGGGTTCCTTTCGCTATGAGCTATCAGCACAGCTACGCCCATTCCATTTCCGACCCTGCCGCATTTTGGGCGGAACAGGCCGCGCACCTGGCCTGGCACCGCAAGCCTGCCCTTACCCTGCAAGACAACGCCGACGGTACCCACCGCTGGTTCGCCGATGGCCGCCTGAACAGCTGCTACCTGGCCCTCGATCACCAGATCGAGCAGGGTCGTGGCGAGCAGCTGGCACTGATTTACGACTCGCCGGTGACGGGCGTGCAGCAGGCTTACACCTACAACCAGTTGCGCGACGAAGTGGCGCGCCTGGCCGGCTTGCTGCGCCAGTTGGGGGTCAACAAGGGCGATGGTGTGATCATCTACATGCCCATGGTGCCGCAGGCGGCCATGGCCATGCTGGCCTGCGCGCGCATTGGTGCGGTGCACTCGGTGGTGTTCGGTGGCTTTGCCGCCAACGAGCTGGCCCTGCGCATCGATGACGCCCGGCCGACGCTGTTGCTCACGGCATCCTGCGGGCTGGAGTTCGACCGGGTGATTGCTTACAAGCCGCTGGTCGACCGTGCCCTGCAACTGGCCCGGCACCAGCCGCGCAATGTGCTGGTGCTGCAACGGCCGCAGGCGCAAGCTGAACTGCAGCCAGGCCGCGACCTGGACTGGCAGGCGGCACTGGCCGGCGCCACGCCGGTCGCCCCGGTCGAACTGGATGCCGGTGACCCGCTTTACATCATGTACACCTCGGGTACCACCGGCAAACCCAAGGGTATCGTCCGGGAAAACGGCGGTAATGCTGTGGCGCTGTGCTATGCCATGCGCCATATCTATGGCATGCAGGCCGGCGATGTGTGGTGGGGCATTTCCGACGTGGGCTGGGTGGTCGGCCATTCGCTGATCGTTTACGGGCCGCTGATGAGCGGCTGCACCACGGTGTTCTACGAAGGTAAGCCAATTCGCACCCCGGACGCCTCGGCCTACTGGCGGGTGGTGGAGCAATACAACGTCAATGCGCTGTTCTGTGCGCCCACCGCCATGCGTGCCATCCGCAAGGAAGACCCGGAGGGCGAGCTGATCCGCAAGCACGACCTCAGCTCGCTGCGCCAGCTGTTCCTGGCGGGTGAGAAGCTCGACTCAAGCACCCATGAATGGCTGGAGCGGGTCAGTGGCAAGCCGGTGCACGACCATTGGTGGCAGACCGAAACCGGCTGGCCGGTCACTGCGCCCTGCGTCGGGCTGGAAGGCAGCGCGGCCAGGCCGGGCTCAAGCAACCGGGCGGTACCGGGCTACCATGTGCGTGTCGTGGATGACGAAGGCCACTTGCTGGGGCCTGATCAGCAAGGCTCGATTGTCATTGCGCTGCCGTTGCCGCCCGGGTGCAGCCAGACGCTATGGGGCGACCACGAGCGTTACTTGCAGGCCTACCTGCGCACCTATCCGGGTTACTACCACACAGGCGATGGCGGCTACCTGGACGATGATGGCTTTGTCTACATCATGGGGCGCACGGATGACGTGATCAACGTGTCCGGGCACCGGCTTTCCACCGGCGAAATGGAGGACCTGGTGGCCTGTCACCCGGCGGTGGCCGAGTGCGCGGTGATTGGCGTGCACGACGAGATCAAGGGGCAGGTGCCGCTGGCGCTCGTTGTGCTCAAGGACGGCGAGGGCATCAGCGAGGCGCAGTTGCTGGTGGACCTGGTGGGCAGCGTGCGCGAGGCAATCGGCCCGCTGGCCTGTTTCAACCGGGTTCGGCGGGTGAAGCGTTTGCCTAAAACGCGTTCGGGGAAGATCTTGCGGGCGGTGCTGCGCAAGATTGCCGATGGGCAGGAGTATGTGCCGCCCTCGACCCTGGATGACCCTGCGGTGCTGGGGGAGATCGAGGCGGTGCTGGCGGATCTGCCCAGGGCGTGTTGATGAGCTGACGGTTCTGGCCTCTTCGCGGGTTTACCCGCGAAAAGGCCGTTTCAGGCAATGTCGATCTAAAGGGCTACCTGGTGCAGTTGCCCCAACCGGCTGCGGGTTCGCATCAGGTCGGCAAGCGGCCCGCCCAGGCTCTCTTCCAGCGGTCGCTTGCCAATCACCGTCACTTGGCGGTCCTGGTCATACAGCACATCCACCAGGTTCACGAAGCGCTGCTGGGCTGCCAGCGAACATTCCGCCAGGTCATCCAGCCCATCAATGATCCACTCATCGTACTGCTGCGCCAGCACCAGGTAGTCGATCACCGCCGTGGCCTTTTCGCACAAGTCGTCAAACCCGAGCACCACCCGCCGGCCCTCAATGGCCAGTGCGCGTAAGGGGCGCTTGTTCACCTCCAGCATCACCGGCTGTTCGCGGGGCACGTTCAGCGCCAGGCGCTGCGCGGCATCGCCTGGCCACACATAATGGCCCTGGGTGAAACGCTGGTGCTCGCGGTTGGCCGGCAGGCTGCGAAAATCCATATCGCCGCCTACCTCCAGCACTTCCATGGCGCTGTTGATCAGGCGGATCACGGGCAGGAAACGCTCGTGGTACAGCGGGTTGGGCAGCAAGCCTTCAGGGGCGTAGTTGGAGGTCACCAGCAGGAACACGCCACGGCTGAACAAGGCGTTGAACAACCGGGTGAGCAGCATCGCATCGCCAATGTCATGCACATGGAACTCATCGAAGCACAGCACCCGGCAATCGCCCACCAGGTCATCGAGTGTGGCACCCAGTGCATCGTCCAATGCCCGGTGGCGGTGCATGCCCTGGTGCAGGCGGGCAAAGAAGTCATGAAAGTGCAGGCGCAGTTTGGCGTCCACCGGCACCGCCTGGAAAAAGCCATCGAGCAGCCAGCTCTTGCCGCGTCCCACCGACCCGTACAGGTAAAGGCTGCGTGGCTGCCCCTGTTCGAGCTGTGCCAGTTGTGTGGCCATGCACTGGATCACCCGTCGCTGGCCATCACTCAGCTGGTAACCCCGGCTGCGGGCTTTGTCCTCGAACCAGTCGAGCAGTTCACTGTGGTTGGCTTCGGCGCCACGCAGGCGTTGGCCAAGCTGGCGAAGTGGGGCGGGGATCCAGGCAGACAAATGCACAGCTCCTTGGGCGATGGCGGGGCAGCGTGCAGCTTGCCCGAGGGCGGCCATTTTGGCCAATACAGAAAGTGGCCGGCAATGATCGCTTCATGCGATAGGTCTGGCATCAGCGTGGGGGAATATGACTAACTCGCTGTTTTCTGGCAATTTTTTTTCATTAGGGGCTTCACAGATCAAAACTTTGTTGTTAAAGTGCCGCGCATTCCAAGACAACAACCCAGTTGTCACTCAGTTGGAATTGTCAGAGCAGCAAACGCTGCATCCGATACAGGGGCGTCGCCAAGCGGTAAGGCAGCAGGTTTTGATCCTGCCATGCGTTGGTTCGAATCCAGCCGCCCCTGCCATTTTCCAGATTCAAACGTATATCACCCGGTGCTTAGGAAAATGAGCGCTGGTTTTTGTCGTTTTTGTCGTTTTTGCGCGATGTTTGTAGAGCGGCCGTGTGCCGCTCTCAACTAACCTGCAATCCCCAGCATTTCATTTAGCACCCTGGCCAGTTCATCCGCCTGCACGGGTTTCTGGATCACCACGCTGCCCGGTAAATCCAGCCCTTGCAACTCCGCATAGCCAGTTAGAAACACCACCGGCAGGTGCGGGTAGCGGTCACGGGCCGCCAGCGCCAACTGCGCGCCGTTGAACTCGGGCATGGCGAAGTCGGTAAGCAGCAGGTCGATTTCCCCATCCAGCAGGGCCAGGGCCTGTTCGCCGCTGTGCGCCTGGCGCACCTGGTAGCCGTACTGGCGCAACACGTCGCCCAGCATGTCGCGCACCAGGTGGTCATCATCCACCAGCAGTACCGTACGGTTGCAGCCACTGTCGCTGACCGACTGCCTGAGCAGCGGTACGGCCGGTTCGCTCATGGCCTGCTCCTTGACCGCCGGCAGATACACCGCCACTTGCGTGCCACGGCCAGGTACGGTGTCGATGCGCACGCCGCCCCCGGACTGTTTGGCAAAGCCGAACACCTGGGCCAGGCCAAGACCGGAGCCCTTGCCGATGTCCTTGGTGGTAAAGAACGGCTCGAACACCTTGGCCAGCACGTCTTCGCTCATGCCACAGCCGGTATCGCGGATGCTCAGCATCACATACTCCCCAGGCTCCGGGTCTTCGGGGCGCTGCGGGCGGGTATCGATGCGGGTGTTGCGGGTGGTCAGGGTCAGTTGGCCGCCATCGGGCATGGCATCGCGGGCATTGATCGCCAGGTTGAGGATGATCATTTCGGTCTGGGTAGGGTCGGTCAGGGCCTGCCACAGGGCCGGGTCCAGGTCCAGGCGTACCGAGACGTTACCGCCCAAGGTGCGGCTTAACAGTTCTTGCAGGCCGGCCAGGGTGCGATTGAGGTTCAGCGGCACGGGTTCCAGGCGCTGACGGCGGGAAAACGCCAGCAGCTGTGAGGTCAGCTTGGCGCCACGCTCGCCGGCTTCGCGGATGTGGGTGAGGCGCGCGCGGGCTTTGTCCAGGTTGGCCTTGGCCAGGTCGCGCTCGAGAAAGCTGGCGCCGGTGAGGATGACCGTCAGCAGGTTGTTGAAGTCGTGGGCCACGCCTGCGGTCAGCTGGCCGACCGCTTCCAGCCGCTGCATCTGTTGCAGCGCCGCCTCGATGCGTTCGCGCTCGTTGATCTGCTCGCGCAGGCGCGTGTTGGCTTCTGCCAGGCCAAGGGCGGCTTCGCGCTCGCTGGTAATGTCGCGCGCCACCACGTACAGCAAGGTGTCTTCGGGCACCACTACCCACGAGAGCCAGCGCTGCTGCCCACCGGCGTGCTGGATGCGCCCGACGAAGCGGGCACTGGTGCGGCCGTGGGCGAGGGCGGCCAGCTCGGTAAGCAACAGTTCCTGGTCGTGCTCGGGCAGCAGGTGCAGCAAGGAGGACTGGCTCAGACGCTCGCGGGAGAAGCCCAGGCTGGCTTCCCAGGCGGGGTTGAGTGCGACTGGGGTCAGGTCTTTGTTGAGCACGGCCAGCAGGTCCTGCGACAGCTCCCAGGCGCGGTCGCGTTCTCGGGTGCGGCGCTCCACCCGCTCGCCCAGCATCTCGTTGAGCTGGCGCAGCGCCTGGGTGGCCAGGCGCTGGGTGTGGATGTCCTGCAGTACGCCGGAAAAACGCACGCACTGGTCGTTGACGAACTGGCACTGGCCGCTGCTAAGCAACCAGCGTGGCTCCAGCCCGTTGGGTTGGGCAATACGGAACTCGACCCGGTAGTGGCCGCCGCTTTCCGGGCGCATGGCGTGCTCCACCGCCTCGCGCACCAGTGGCAGGTCGTCGGGGTAGATGCCGGCGTAGAACACGTCAAGGCTCATTTCGGTGCTGGTGGGCAGGCCGAACAACGTCTTGCAGCGGTCGTCCCACAGCAGCAAGCCTTCTTGCGGGCGCAGGTCCCAGGTGCCCATGCCGGCGGCGTCGATGGCGATGCGGGCACGGGCTTCGACATCTGCCAGTGCCTCTTCGGCGCGGCGCCGTCGCTGGCGTTCCTGCACCTCGGTCAGGGCCCGGCGCACGGCCTTGGGCAGCAGCGGCAAGTTTTTCTTCAGCACATAGTCGGTGGCGCCGAGGCGGATCATTTCCACCGCGTGCTCTTCGCCATAGATGCCGGACAGGAAAATGAACGGTACGGCTGGCGCCAGGCGTTGGGCGATGGCCAGCACCTCGGTGCCGGACGAGCCTGGCAGCACGCAGTCGCACAGGATCAGGTCATAGTGGGCCTCACGCAGGGCATGTTCGACACCCCCATGGTCGAACACCAGCCGGTGCTGCACATTCAGCCCGCTGCGCTCCAGGCGCATCAGGGTCAGCTCGGCGTCCATCGAGCTGTCCTCGACCATCAGTATTTTCAACGGCGTTTGCTGCATCGTTGCGGCGGCCTCAGTTGCTACCGCGACGGTTCAGCCGCAGTGAGCCGGGTGGCGGTTCGTTGAGCACTGCCCAGAATACCCCGAGGTCGGAGATGGCGGCGACGAATTCCTTGAATTCCACCGGTTTGACCACATACGCGTTCACCCCCAACTCGTAGGCGCGCAGCAGGTCGGGCTCCTCCCGCGAGGAGGTCAGCATGACCGTGGGGATGCTGCGCAGTTCAGGTGTGGTACGAACTGCCTTGAGCACTTCAAGGCCATCGACCTTGGGCAGTTTCAGGTCCAGTAGCAGCACGGCAGGGTTGCCGTCGTCGCGATCGGCATAGGCATTGCGGCGCAGCAGATAGTCCAGGGCATCGGCGCCGTCGCGCAGCACGATGACTTCGTTGGCCAACTGGCTGCGCTCCAGGGCCAGCAGCGTCAGCTCCAGGTCCCTTGGGTTGTCTTCGACCAGCAGGATGGGTTTGAGCATGGTGATAGTGGTGCCTCAGGTGGATGCGGGGTGGTGTGGCAGGGTGAAGTGGAAGCTGGCACCCTGGTCGATCTGGCCAGTGGCCCAGACCCGGCCGTCATGGCGCTCGATGATACGACGTACGCTGGCCAGGCCAATCCCGGTGCCTTCGAAGTCCTCCATGCGGTGCAGGCGCTGGAACACCCCGAACAGCTTGTTGGCGTAGGCCATGTCGAAGCCTACGCCATTATCGACGATGATGATTTCGGTTTCGTCAGGGTGCTGTACCGCGCGGATGCCAATGTGCGCGGGGTTACGGCCACGCGTGTACTTGATGGCATTGGCGATCAGGTTGTGCAAGGCCATGTTGATGAATGCCGGATCGCCGATCACCTTGGGCAGTTCAGCAATGTCCCAAACGATTGCGCGGCCTTCGTAATCCGGTGCCAGCTCGCTGCGAATCGCATCGACCAGCGTGTTGAGGTCGACGTCGGACAGGCGCAAGGCCGAGCGGCCCATTTGCGAGAAGTTGAGCAGGTTGTCCACCAGGCTGCCGGCGAAGTGCGCTGCTTCTCCGATATGCTGAAGGTAGCGCTTGCCGCGTTCGCTCAGACCCAGGCCTTCGATTTCGCCGAGCAGTTCGGTGTAGCCGGCAATGTGCCGCAAGGGGGCGCGCAGGTCGTGGGACACGCTGTATGAAAATGCTTCAAGCTCTTTGTTCGAACGGCGCAGCTCGCCTGCCAGTTGCGCCAGCTCTTCGGCCTTGCGCAACACAATGCCCAGCACCGCGCTGCGCAACTCCATCACGCCCTCGATCACCAGCGGGTCCCAGGGCTCGCAGTAGTCGCGCAGTTCTTCCTGCCAGCGTTCGAAACTGTGCCGCGGGTCGAGGTTGCCCTGCGGCCCGGCCTGCTTGGTCGGCTGGCCAGCCCAGTTCACTGTGCGCACCTGCTCGGGGCGAAACCACAGCAGGTAGTGCGAGTGGATCTGCGAGATGGCCACCGCCAGCACACCGCCCGCATGGGCGGCCAGCTCGGGCAGGTCGGTGATGTCACGGCGCAGGTTGTCACTGTGGAACACGGTGTCTGCACCGCGCTGGCCAAGCCAGTGTACCAGCGCGGTCACCTGGGCTTCGGGCGGGGTCTTGCCGATCAGGTCGCAGCGTTCGGCCGAGATCACGGCGGCACCCTGCGCATCGGCAAAGGCCAGTAGCACATGGGGCAGGTCGCGCAGGCCGTCGCTGACGCTGTCATGGTCGGCCATGGACGAGATCATGCGCACGATGTGTTGGCGCAGCGCCAGCAGCTTGCGTGTGCTGGCATGCGCCTCGCGGGACTCGATCTGCAGCGACAGCACGCTGGCCAGCAGCTCGCTGGCCGTGCGGGTACGCAGGTCCACTGCGCGCGGCTGCTCATGGTGGCAGGACACCAGCCCCCACAGTTCACCGTCGACCACGATCGACAACGACATCGACGCCAGCGTGCCCATGTTGCGCATGTATTGCAGGTGCACCGGTGACACGCTGCGCAGCGTGGCAAAACTCATGTCCAGTGCCTTGCCGGTACGCGGGTTGGTGGCCGGGTGCAGGGGCGAGGGTTGGTAGTTGGCATCTTCGATCACGCGTATGCGGTTCATCCGGTACAGCTCGCGCGCCTGGCGCGGGATGTCTGCAGCCGGGAAGCATAGGCCCAGGTAACGGGGGTAGCCCGGGTCGGCCACCTCGGCCAGCACCTGGCCGTTGCCATCGGCATCGAAACGGTACGCCTTGACCCGGCCAAAACCGGTGATGCGCTTGAGTTGCAGCACCGTTTGCTGCAGCAGGTCTTCAAGGCTGCTGGCCAGCTGAAGGCTGCCAACGAAGCTGCGCACCAGTGGGTAGTAGTCGCCTTGCCCGACCAGGTCCGGTGGCAGGCGTGGGGGTTCGAGCTCGGCCACCAGCACGTCGTCGTGACAGTGCACCAGCAGGTGCAACGGGGTGCTGAACGGCGCGCCTTGGCGCAAGCGCACGTCGCCTATGTGAAAAGGGAAGATTTCATCGTCGGGTATGCGCGCGAGCTGCGCGCGTAGGTCAAAACCGTCGCCGACCAGGTGGGTGAATTGGCAACCGATCAGTTCCCGGGCCGGCAAACCCAGCCACTGTTCGACATTTTCACTGGCCTGCAGCACGCACAGGTCGGTGGCATCCAGCACCAGCAAGAAACCGTGGGGCTGGATGCTGCTCGGCACGTGGATCGGTTCCCGGGCACAGCGTTCCATGGCTTCTTCCAGCGTGTTGTCTGCAGTCATCAGTGAAAACGCTCCTGTCTTGTCCGTCCCTGTATGGCACAGGATAAGGTGTGTCACCCTAACAGAATATCAGCAGTTTTACCGGCCTCTGGCCATTGGAGGCATTGGGTAGCGAGGGGTTCTACGCGGTGCTGGTTTTTTTTGACGGGGCGGTATCGCTTTATCGCTAATACAAAAAAATGGCTTGATGCCACCACGGTCGCGCTGCCTCGCTGCTACGCTCAATTCAGGACGTAACGACAAGGATAATAAGGTGACGGAGCGCTTGGTGGCCGTGCTGTTGGGCCTGTTGTTCAGCGGCAGTACCGTGGCAGCGGATTTTCTCGTGGAAGTGCGGGTACTGGTGCAGCGTGGCTGCATGCTGGTGACCCAGGCACGCGATGCGGGAGCCCAGGCGCTGGGGCGGATCGACCTGGGTGCGACGGCGCGTCTGGACGGCCTTGGCGCGCCTTTGAGCGGGGTTCTGCTGAGCCAGCGCCCGCCGCGCCTGGAGTGCAACCCGGGCACCCCTTATCAAGTGCGCGTCGACGGCGGCCAGCATGGCGGCGTTGGCGAACTGCGTTACCTGGCCAGCGACGACCGCACGGCCCGGCCCATACCTTATCGCTTGTACCGCGATGCTGCCTGGCGCGACCCCTTGGAGGTTGGCGTGGCCCAGTCGGCGCGGGTGCCAAGCAGTGGCTCGGTCGAGCTGCCGCTGTATGCGCGTGTCGACAAACTGGCCTGGGTGCCGGATGCAGGGCTGTACGCCGACCTGCTCAAAGTCACGGTCACCTGGTAGGGATATCACCATGCACAAGGACGCGATGCCATGAAGCGCACTTCGATCCTGTTGCTCACCCTGGGGCCACTGCTGGTACCCGGTAGCACGGCGCATGGCAGCACCACCGGCTTCATCCAGGCGAGGCTGGTCATCAGCGCGGCCTGCCAGATCAGCAGCAACGAAACGCAACCGGCCGTGCTTGGCAACCCGGGTGTACTGGACTTTGGCGAGCGCGGCCCGAACTGGGACCAGCCGCTGCGTAGCCGGGTTGACGAAGCGAGCGGCGAGGGCAGCCTGCAGATCAGCTGCACACCCGAGGTTCGGGCCTTCAACGTACGGATCAATGGTGGCCTGAATGGCGATGATGGTATTCGCCGCCTGAGCAACGGCCGTGAACTGATCCCTTATCAACTGGCGGTCGACCCGGGCGGCAATAGCCGCTACGTCATCGGCCAGGCACGCGCTTTCACCATCAACAGCGCCCGGCAGATCCCGATTCCCATCTACGGTGTGGTAGTGGCGCAACCCCGCGCGCTGCCGGCCGGGCTGTACCGCGACACCCTGAGAGTGACCCTGGACTGGTAACTACGCAAGGAGACTCCGATGCGAACGAACCTTTCATGCTGCATGCTTGCAGGCCTCGGCCTGGCGCTGGCCTCTCCGGCACAGGCCGCCACGGTGACCGGGAGCATTACCTCGACGTTGACCCTGATTGCCGCATGCCAGGTCAATGGCGGTACGGCGACATCAGGGCTGAATTTCGGCGCGCTGAACTTCGGCACCGTGGATGCCTTGTTCACCAGCGCCAATGCTCAGGTACAGAGGAGTGGTGGCGGTGCCATGAGCATTCTGTGCTCGGCGGGTGCGATCCCTGTGATCAAGGTGCGCGCCGGCCTGCATGATGGCCAGTCGAGCGGGGGGACGCGGGCGCTTGCCGATGGCGCTGGCAATTTTGTGCCCTACGACCTTTATACCGACTCCGGTGCTTCGAACTTGCTGGCGATCGACGGCACCATCACGTTACCAACCAGCACCGGCGCGGCCCAGACGGTCAATCTTTACGGCAGGGCGGTGGGCAAGGCCGGTTTGCCACCCGGGACCTACACCGACACTATTTCGGTTGAGCTGTCGTTCTGAGCCATGCGCCGCTGGTTGACGTGGGGCCTGACCGGTACCGGCCTGTTGCTGGCCACCCCGCTGAGTGCGGTGACCACCAGCACCTTCACGGTGACGGCTCAAATCGTTGCCGGCTGCCTGGTGATGGGCGGCGTCACCAACTACGGGGCGCTGGACTACGGCACGCAGTCAGCGTTGTCCACCAGCACACTCAGCACTTCGCTGGGCGGCAGCACGGTGACGTTCCAGTGCACGCCAGGCGTGGCCATGAGCATGAGCCTTGACGGGGGGCAGAACAGTGCCAGCGGCACACGCAACCTCAAGCGTGCGAGCGGGGCACAATTGCTGGCCTACCAGTTGTACCGGGACGCGGCCTTCAGCCAGAGCCTGGGGATCGGCCAGAGCGTGGCCGTGAGCTATTCCGACCCGACGGCGATCAAGCTGCCGGTGTACGGGCGGGTCCAGCTGACCGGCACCCTGCCGGCAGGGACCTACACCGATGTGGTGCAAGTGACGGTGACCTGGTAGACGCCAGCGCCAGCAACGACAAGTGTCTAAGGAGAGCTGCATGCGGGAAGGCGCGAAGTGGGCGCATGGATTGATCGGATTGTTGTGGCTGGCAAGCTTGCCGGCAGGGGCGGCGACGTCGGTGCTGATCTGGCCGATCGACCCGGTGCTGGAAGCCGACCAGAAGGCCGGTGCCCTGTGGCTGGAAAACCGTGGCACTGCGCCGGCCAACTTGCAGGTGCGCGTGTTTGCCTGGCGCCAGGGTGATTACCAGGAGCAGTTCCAGGCGCAGCGCGAAATCATAGGCAGCCCGCCGGTGGCCAACATTGCGCCGGGGCAAAAGCAGCTGATCCGCCTGACCCGCACCGGCCCCTCGCCAGCCGGCCAGGAGCAGGCCTACCGCATCATCATCGACGAAATCCCGTCCGCCCTCCCTGTCGAAAAGGCCGAGCCTGGCGCAACAGCGGCCATCCGCCTGCAGATGCGTTACTCGGTGCCTTTGTTCGTCTACGGCGAGGGGCTGTGGGGCAAGGCCGACCCCGAGGGCAAGCGTAATGTCGAGGGTGTGGGCAAGCCGCAGCTCAGCTGGCGCCCCGTGACCGTGCAGGGCAAACCCTACGTTGAGCTGCGTAACACGGGCCCGGTGCATGCGCGCCTGACCGATGTGGTGGTGCAGCAAGGCAGCCAGAGCAAACCGTTGGCCGAGGGCTTGCTGGGCTATGTACTGCCAGGTGCCAGCATGCGTTGGCCGGCACCCGTGGCGCCCGGCAGCACCAGCGTGCTCAAGGGGCGGGTCAACGGCCAAGGCTCGGCGGACGCCATCCGCCAAGGCCAATGAGCCAGCAACTGAATGCAGTGCATGGGCCAGGGAGGACCCGGCAATGGTTGGAAACCGTGTGTGAAGTGGCTGACGGCGATGACGCACCGCTGGTGCCTGGGGCTGGCCGTGGTCAGCCCTGGGCTGGCGCTGGCCGACGGCCTGCCCCCGCCGCCCACGGAGATGTCCGCCATCGCCGATGCCACGCTGTACCTCGACCTGCTGGTGAACCAGATGCCCAGGGCTGAACTGGTGCCGGTGCAGCAGCGGGCCGGGCAGTTGTACCTGGACAGCGAGGTATTGCGCGCGGCGGGCATCTCGCTGCCGGGCAACCCTCAGGGCGAAGTGGCCCTGGAGCGCATCGTGGGGTTGCATACCGACTACGACAGCCAGAATCAACGCCTGCTGCTGCAGGTGCCGCCAGCCTGGCTGCCAGACCAGCAGCTGGGCGACCGCAACCTGTACCCGGCCAGCGATGCCCGCAGCAGTTTCGGCGCCTTGTTCAACTATGACCTGTACCTGAATGACACCGACGACGGCGGCACCTACCTGGCGGCCTGGAACGAGCTGCGCCTGTTCGACAGCTGGGGCACCTTTTCCAGCACCGGGCAGTGGCGCCAGTCGTTCAATGGCGTACAGGCGGACGCCACGCGGCAAGGCTTCATGCGCTACGACACCACCTGGCGCTTCACCGACGAGCAGCGCCTGCTGACGTATGAGGCGGGTGATTTCGTGACCGACGCCTTGCCCTGGAGCAGTTCGGTACGCGTGGGCGGCTTGCAGTTGTCACGTGACTTTGGTGCGCGCCCCGACCTGGTCACTTACCCGTTGCCAGCGTTCGCAGGGGAGGCGGCAGTACCAACGTCGCTGGACCTGTTCATCAACGGCTACAAATCCAGCACTACCGAGCTACAGCCAGGCCCTTACACCTTGACCAACGTGCCCTTCATCAATGGCGCGGGGGAGGCGGTGGTCGTTACTACCGATGCGCTGGGCCGGCAGGTGTCGACCACCTTGCCGTTCTATGTAACCAGTAGCCTGCTGCAGAAAGGCCTGTCGGATTATTCGGTGGCCGCAGGCAGTTTGCGCCGTGATTACGCCGTACGCGATTTCGCATACGGCCCAGGCGTTGCGTCGGCCAGCTTGCGTTACGGCGTCAGCGACAGCTTCACCCTGGAAACCCACGCCGAAACCGCTGAGTCGCTGGCATTGGGTGGCCTGGGCGGCAACATGCGGCTGGGCAACTTCGGCGTGCTTAACGCCGCGTTGGCGCAAAGCCGGTTTGACGGTGACAAGGGCCACCAGGTCGCCTTGGGTTATCAGTACAACAGCCAGCGCATTGGCTTCAGCTACCAGCGCCTGCAACGCCATGGGGACTATGCCGACCTGACCCGGGTCGATGCCCCGGACATGCAACTGAGTAAAAGCAGCGAGCAGGTCACCCTCAGCCTCAACCTGAACGAGTATGGCAGCGTCGGCGCCGGTTACTTCGATGTGCGCGCCGGTGATGGCACGCGTACCCGGTTGATCAACCTGAGTTACAGCAGGCCGCTGTGGGGCAGCAGCAGTGTGTACCTGTCGGCCAACCGCGAGGTGGGCGACAGCCATTGGGCGGTGCAGGCGCAGTTGGTAATCCCGTTCGACCTGCATGGCACCCTGGCGCTGGGCATGGAGCGCAGCAAGGAAGGCGAGCGCCTGCAACGGGTCAACTACAGCCGTGCGGTGCCGGTAGGTGGCGGTGTTGGTTACAACCTGGGGTATGCCGCAGGCAGTGATCGCGATGCCTACCGCCAGGCCGACGTCACCTGGCGCCTGCAGTCGGTGCAGCTGCAGGCTGGTGTGTATGGCAGCAGCGGCGGAATGACCCGCTGGGCCGACGCCAGTGGCTCGCTGGTGTGGATGGACGCCGGGCTGTTTGCCGCCAACCGCATCGACGACGCCTTTGTGGTGGTCAGCACGGCGGGGTATGCCGATGTACCGGTGCGCTACGAAAACCAGGAAGTCGGCCGCACCGATGCCAAGGGGCACTTGCTGGTGCCGTACAGCAGCGGTTACTACCGGGGCAAGTACGAAATCGACCCCATGAACCTGCCGCCGGATGTCCTCGCATCGGACGTAGAACAGCGCGTGGCGGTACGCCGGGGCAGCGGCTACTTGCTGGAGTTCCCGCTCAAGCGCGTGATGGCGGCCAGCGTTGAGCTGGTGGACGCAAACCAGCAGGTACTCAAGTTGGGCAGCCGCGTTACCCACGAGCAAAGTGGCGGCCAGGCGGTGGTGGGCTGGGACGGCCTGGTCTATCTGGAGAACCTGTCGCCGCACAACCGCTTGCAGGTAGAGATCGAAGGGGGCGGGCATTGCGAGGTGGAATTCGACTTGCCGCAAGCACAGGGCTCGGTCCCCTTGATTGGCCCGTTGGTGTGTAAATGAAGGCCGGCTGGGGAGGGTTGTGGGCGGGCGCCATGCTGTTGTTGGCGGGCTCGTCCTGGGCCAAGTGCACGTCAGTGGCCACCTTGCCAGCGGCGTTTGGTGCGCTTAACTCTACCCAGGTGCGCGGCACGTCACAGTCGGCGTCCAGCGCCAACTCGGGGTTGCAGTGCAACGGCTCGGTGCTCAGCGTGCTCAGTAACACCGACTCCTTTGTAATAAAGATCACTTCCACCACCAGCGGCCTGGTAGGGCCAACCGGCGATGTCATCCCCTACACGCTGTATGCCGACGCCACCACCACCTATCCGATCGCCCGTGGCACGCCCTTCGAATTCAGGACCACCGGCATCCTCGATTTGCTGGGCTTGCTCAACGGTACGCCCAAGGCTGTTCCGATCTACATGCGCACTCAGACCGGCGCTAATGTTGCAGCGGGGCTTTATCAGGAAACTCTCAATGTCGAGTGGACCTGGAAGTACTGCGATGGGATTGGCCTTGGCGGTTTATGCATAGGGTATGACCAAGGTAGCGATTCCAAACCCATGACAGTGAGCCTGACGGTGACCAACGATTGTCAGATCACCACCCCCAACATCAGCTTCAGCAGTGCGCCGGTGGTGTCGGGGTTCGGTACGGTAAGCCAGGGTATCAACGTGTCGTGCACCAAGGGCAGCAGTTACACGGTGGGGCTGGATGACGGGCAGAACGTGTCCGGTGGGCGGCGGCGAATGAAGTCATCGGCCAACAATTACCTGGCCTACGACATTTTCAAGAGTGCAGGGACGGTGCGCTGGGGATCGTCAGGGGCGGCGCGACGTGCCAGTGCCGATGCGGACGTGAATCCAGGGGCGGGTACCGGCACTGGGAGCCAGGTGTTCAACTATAACGCCAAGGTCTACACGGACCAGGCTACGCCGCCAGCGGCGACCTATTCCGACAGTGTGATACTGGATGTGCAGTTCTGACTGAGCCTGACGCGGTTTTCTGTTGCGGCAACGGTTTTGAGGGTTTGCGCGATCACTGTGGGAGCGGGCTCGCCCGCGAACAGCGGCGAAGCCGGTGCCATACACCGCGTCGTATTCTTCGCGGGCAAGCCCGCTCCCACAGGATGTGACGTCAGTCTGCCCGTTAGCGCAAATCGCCCACCATCTTCGCCAATGTCTCCAGCACCGCCCCGGCGAGTGCCTTCGACCGCGCCCCCGACCACCCGGTAACCGCATCGGGCGCGTCATCATGGTCCTTGAACGGCATCTCCAGGGTAAGTGACAGGCAGTCATGCGCCATGCCCACCGCGTTGCAGGCCAGCGTGGTATTGGCCTGCCCTGGCTCGTCACGGGTATAGCCATGCACGGTCTGGAAGTCCCGGGTCAGGCTGCACAAGGTGCTGCGGAACTGCTCCTCCAGCGTTGCCAGGCGTGGCGAGTAGCCCGGGTTGCCCTCGCAGGCGGCGGTGAATACGTGGGGGATCTCTTCATCGCCGTGTACATCGATAAAGGCATCCACCCCGTACTGCTTCATCTGCGCCTGGGCAAAGAACACCTCCGGGGTCAGCTCGACGCTGGCGTCCTGCCAGGCGCGGTTGAGGTCCTTGCCCTTGAAGTTGGTGCGCAGGTGGCCGAGGAAGGCGCCGTCCGGGTTCATGTTGGGGATCAGGTACAGGTCGGCCTTGGCCAGCAACTGCTGGATCACTGCATCGTTGGCCTGCAGGCGATCGATTACCCCTTCCATGAACCATTCGGCCATGTGCTCGCCCGGGTGCTGTTGGGCAATCAGCCACAGCTTGCGCT
Source organism: Pseudomonas sp. FYR_2 (assembly GCF_043106425.1). NCBI lineage: Bacteria > Pseudomonadati > Pseudomonadota > Gammaproteobacteria > Pseudomonadales > Pseudomonadaceae > Pseudomonas > Pseudomonas sp. FYR_2. The sequence goes on along the minus strand of NZ_JBICMM010000006.1, from coordinate 35,686 downwards.
TGCCGATGGCGCCATCGCCGGCGCGCAGCAGCGGAATGTCGCGGCCCTGTACGCTTCGGCCGCTGGCCAGCAACTCGACCCCTGGCAACTGGCGAGCACGTTCGATCAGCTGGTTGTGACGGGCGCGCGGGTAGGGCTCGAAGTAGGCGAACCAGATCTGCTCCTGCTCTGCTTTCACTTCGAACGACAGCGCCGTGCCGTCGAACTGACTGGGTACGCGGAACCAGGTGTTCTGGTCATAGCTGGCCACTGCGTTGTAGCCGCTCCAGGCATTTTTGTACGAGGAGCCCGATGCGTTGTCGAGGCTGAAGCGATGAACCTGGCCCGGGGTCAGCCCACTGACCTTGAAGTGGAACCACTGGTAGTGGCCGCTGTGGGTGTCGGGACGGATGGCCAGGTGCACCTGGGCCGGGTTGCTGGCGTCCAGCACCTGAATGTTGCCGGAATCGAAAGCGCAGTCGATCTGCACGGGGGACAGCGTCACGGTCATGGGCCGGGCTCCTTATCGGGCGTTGTTGTAGGAGTACTGTACACGGCTTGGCAGGGGTGCTGCTCGATATCAAGGCCAATCGGGCGGCGGTAAGCCTTTTAGCGTTCGTGCCTGGCCATCCAGCGTAGCAATGCCGCAATCGATATGCTGCGGTGAGCCTCGCATCGGTAGGGCTTGCCTTCGGCGCTGTAGCGCTCCCGATACCGGCTAAGGACCAGGTTACGGCCATCAGCCGATAGCCGCGCCTCCAGTTCATGCAGCAACACGGGTTGCCGGGCGGCACCTTCCAGGCGCCGGAGCAGCAGCATGGCTGCCTGGGCATCATTCATGGCCGGTTGCCTCCGGGCAATGGGCTTGCCACGTTCCAGGTTTGCCTGCCTTGCCCTCTGCCACCAGGTTGCTGCGCTGCTGGGCGGTGTAGTCGCGCATTGCCAGGTAGTAGTCGGGCCAGGTATGCAGCAGATCGGTCAACGGCAGGGCGGCGGCGCGCCCATTCACGATGTGCCCGGCAGTGGCCCCGGTCGTGAGGGTGGCAACCGTATCGCTGTTATCGCCGAACGGGTCCACGGCCATGCTCAACACCTTGCCGGTAGCGTCGCGCACGTTGTGCGTACCCAGCAGTGGCAGCTCGATGATGGGGCCATTGGCGATGCCCCAGACCCCGAAGGTCTGGCCAAAGTCTGAACGGTGCTGGCTCAGCCCCAGGCCAAGTTGTTTCAGGACGTTGACGAGATGCAGGCCATGGTCGATGCCGCGCTGGCGTTTTTCCGTGATGACGCGCGGCTTGAACCGACCACCGTGTTCGACCTGGGCGAGCTGCTGCTGACCGTGGTGGACGACTTCAAGGATGCGGGCGTGGAGGTTCGCCTCAGCGGGCCGCGCCGCTGTGTTTACACCGGGCGGCCCGTGGGCATCAAGCGGGTGCTGGTCAACCTGATCGACAATGCCGCGAAGTACGGTTGCGAACCCACGGTGGTCTTGGCAGTAACCGCCAGGCAGATAGAGACTACCGTGCAGGATCGCGGGCCGGGCATCGCGCCAGACCTGCAGGAGCAGGTATTCGTGCCGTTTTACCGTATTGAAGGCTCACGTAACCGCGGCACGGGCGGTGTGGGGCTGGGCCTGCCCGCCGCACGGGCCATCGTGCTGGAACAAGGTGGCAGCCTGACACTGAGCAACCGCCTCGATGGCGGTTTGCAAGCCAAGGTCACGCTGCCACTGGGTTGATCAGAGCCCCAGCTCGCTGAGCCCGGGGTGATCATCCGGGCGCCGGCCCAGCGGCCAGTGGAACTTGCGCTCGGCTTCGCTGATGGGGTGTTCGTTGATGCTCGAATGACGGTTCTGCATCAGTCCGTCGTCGGCAAACTCCCAGTTCTCGTTGCCGTAGGCGCGGAACCATTGGCCGCTGTCGTCGTGGTATTCGTAGGCGTAGCGCACGGCAATGCGGTTGCCGGTGAAGGCCCACAGTTCCTTGATCAGGCGGTATTCCAGTTCGTGGTGCCATTTACGGGTCAGAAACGCTTCGATCTCGGCACGGCCACGGGGGAACTCGACGCGGTTGCGCCACACCGTGTCCGGGGTGTAGGCGAGCGCAACCTTGGCCGGGTCGCGGCCGTTCCAGCCATCTTCGGCCAGCCGGACTTTTTCGATGGCACTTTCGCGGGTGAAGGGTGGAAGGGGTGGGCGGGACATCGGTGTACTCCTCGAGTCGTTTGGCTTGTAGCAGGTTAGCTGCCGCTGCCTGGACAGAGAATGGATGTGCCGGGCACTTCATAATTGCGGTGCGTGAAACAGTACTGAGGTGTAGTGCCCAGGTGCTGCCCTTGTGTAACCCCTGCACAAGGGCGTACCCCGGTCAGTCCCAGGCCGGTGCCAGGCCGTCTGGGCTGACTTCGCGGCCATTGCGTTCGAGCGTGGCGATGCGTGCCATGTCGTCTGCGTCCAGCTTCAGGTCTCGGGCAAGCAGGTTGCTGGCCAGGTTTTCACGCTTGGTCGACGACGGGATGACCGCATAGCCCAACCGCAAGGCCCAGGCCAGGGCCACTTGGGCGACAGTAGCCTTGTGCTTCGCGGCAATCTCGGCCAGTACCGGATCCTTCAGCACCTTGCCGTAGGCCAGGGTCATGTAAGAGGTGACGGTGATGCCCTGTTCCTTTAGGAACGCGGTCAGCTTGCCGTTTTGCAGGTAAGGGCTGAGTTCGATCTGGTTGGTAGCGATTTCGCCTTTGCCGACCACCTCGATGGCCTGGCGGGTCAGCTCGATGTTGAAATTGGACACACCGATCTGGCGTGTCAGGCCCAGTTTCTTCGCTTCGGCCAGTGCGGTCATGTATTCGCGCAGTTCCACCCCGTTGCCCGGCGCTGGCCAGTGGATCAGCAGCAGGTCGACATAGTCGGTACGCAGTTTGCTCAGGCTGTCGCGCAGGCTGGGGATGAGCGTGTCGGCGGCGTAGTTGTCCACCCAGATCTTGGTGGTGATGAACAGCTCGCTGCGTGGCACGCCGCTTTCGGCAATCGCTTGGCCAACGTCAGCTTCGTTCTTGTAGATTTGCGCGGTGTCGATCACCCGGTAGCCCAGCGCCAGGGCCGACTTGACCGAATCGATGACGGCCTGGCCGGTGAGGCGGAAGGTGCCGAGGCCGAAAGAGGGAATGCTCATGAATCTGCTCCTGGTGAGTGGGGAATAGCATTGAGCCTGGTCGCTCAACGTCGATCTCATTGGGTATAGGTGCAGTGTGCGGGTTTCGGTGCGCCGGATTAAGGCAGGGCAGGGCCAAGGTCATTTGATTCACAGTCAAGAATCGGTGGCCAAGTTGTGACTGCGTCAGGGGGCAGGAAACGAAACGGCCCGCCATGGAGGCGGGCCGTCAGGCATTGCAGGTGACGATCAGCGGCGGCGGAACAGCGGCAGCGGCTCGTCGGTGGCGGCCTGGTAGGTCACCGAAAAGTCCTTCAGGCTTTGCAGTGCGTCTTCCGGGTCCTTGTCGGCACGGATGGCGAATGCATCGAAACCGCAGCGGGCCATGAAGAACAGCTGGTCGCGCAGCACGTCGCCAATGGCGCGCAGCTCGCCCTTGAACTTGTAGCGGTCACGCAGCAAGCGCGCATTGGAGTAGTTGCGCCCGTCGGTGAAGGCCGGGAAGTTCAGCGCGATGACCTGGAAGTGATGCACGTCTTCGCCGATTTCTTCGGCTTCTTCGTCGCTGTCCAGCCAGATGCCCAGGCCGCCGTCGCGCGCCTTGAGCACATGGGCGTGGTCACGCCACAGTTGCAGCGGGACGATGTAGTCGTCGCAGTTGGTCAGCTCGTCAAAGGACGTTTCCTTGGGCAACAAGTGCCAGGTTTCGTCGACGATCTGGTTGTTCTTAATGATTCGCTGCATAGACGCGTTCCTTGAAGGGGTCGATGCCGATACGCTGGTAGGTGTCGATGAAACGCTCTTCCTCGGTGCGTTGCTCGACATACACGGCGATCAGCTTCTCGATCACATCGGCCATGTCATCCTGGGCGAAGGACGGGCCGAGGATCTTGCCCAGGCTCGCGCCACGCGCGGCGTTGCCGCCCAGCGACACCTGGTAGAACTCCTCACCCTTCTTGTCCACGCCGAGGATGCCGATGTGGCCCACGTGGTGGTGGCCGCAGGCGTTCATGCAGCCAGAGATGTTCAGGTCGATTTCACCGATGTCGAACAGGTAGTCCAGGTCGTCGAAACGGCGCTGGATGGATTCGGCGATCGGGATCGACTTGGCGTTGGCCAGCGAGCAGTAGTCACCGCCCGGGCAGCAGATGATGTCGGTCAGCAGGCCGATGTTCGGTGTGGCGAAGCCGCCTTCGCGCAGCTCCAGCCACAGCGCGTGCAGCTGGCGCTGCTCGACGTCGGCGAGGATGATGTTCTGCTCGTGCGAGGTGCGCAAGAAGCCGAAGCTGTAGCGCTCGGCCAGGTCGGCCACGGCGTCCAGCTGTTTGTCGGTCAGGTCGCCCGGGGCAACGCCGGTCGGCTTGAGCGACAGGGTCACCGCCACGTAACCCGGGCGCTTGTGGGCGCGGGTGTTGCGCGAACGCCAGCGGGCGAAGCCTGGGTATTCGGCGTCCTGGGCGGCGTAGTCGACGTTGTCGAGGGCCAGGTAGTCCGGGTCGACGAAGTGGCGCGACACGCGCTGGACTTCATCTTCGGTCAGGGTGGTGCTGCCGCCACGCAGGTGGACCATTTCGGCCTCGACCTTCTCGGCGAACACTTCCGGGGTCAGGGCCTTGACCAGGATCTTGATCCGAGCCTTGTACTTGTTGTCACGGCGACCGTAACGGTTGTACACGCGCAGGATGGCGTCCAGGTAGCTGATCAGGTCTTGCCACGGCAGGAATTCGTTGATGAACGAGCCCACCACCGGGGTACGGCCCAGGCCACCGCCGACCAATACACGGAAGCCCAGCTCGCCGGCAGCGTTGCGCACCGGCTCCAGGCCGATGTCGTGCACTTCGATGGCGGCGCGGTCTTCCTGCGAGCCGTTGATGGCGATTTTGAACTTGCGCGGCAGGTAAGCGAATTCCGGGTGGAAGGTGGTCCACTGACGGACGATCTCGCACCACGGGCGCGGGTCGATGATTTCGTCTGCGGCCACACCGGCGAACTGGTCGGTGGTGGTGTTGCGCAGGCAGTTGCCGCTGGTCTGGATCGCGTGCATCTGCACGGTGGCCAGCTCGGCGAGGATGTCCGGGATGTCTTCCAGTGCCGGCCAGTTGTACTGCACGTTCTGGCGGGTGGAAATGTGGGCATAGCCCTTGTCGTAGTCGCGAGCGATCTTGGCCAGGGTGCGGACCTGGGTGGCGTTCAGCTGGCCGTACGGCACGGCGACACGCAGCATCGGCGCGAAACGTTGGATGTAAAGGCCGTTCTGCAGGCGCAGAGGGCGGAATTCTTCTTCGCTCAGCTCCCCGGCCAGGTAGCGGCGGGTCTGATCACGGAACTGCTTGACGCGGTCCTCGATGATCCGCTGATCGTACTCGTCGTATACGTACATATAAGTCCTGTCTCAGGCATGCAGCTATTCGCGCGCACGGCCGCGCACTCCGGTACGGAGCCGTGGAACGATATCAGGTTGCGGTTATGCGCTAAAGTGATGTTTTAGCATATGAAAAGAACCAAATGGACTATGTGAGACTGACTGCCATTTGTGCCTTGGGCGAGGCAGGGCGTTTATAATCCGGTGTTTGCTTCGCAGAGATGTGACCCTATGCTCAAGGCCCTGTGCCAAAGCTTGTGTCTAGCCCTGCCGCTGGCGGCAAGCGCGCAGCCATCGGTGGTTTTCCTCAACCCGGGGCTGTCCACCGAGACGTTCTGGACCAGCTACACCCGCTTCATGCAGGCCGCCGCAGATGAGCTGGGCATGACCCTCAGGGTGGAATACAGCGAGCGCCGCGCCGACCTGGCCCTGACCCAGGCCCGGGCGATCCTGAGTGGGGCGCAGCGGCCGGATTACCTGGTGCTGGTCAACGAGCAGTACGTCGCGCCCGAAGTGCTGCGCCTGTCGCGTGGCACGGGGGTGAAACTGCTGTTGGTCAACAACGGCCTGACGGCCAGCCAGGTTCGCAGCATTCAGGCCCAGCCCGACAAGTATGCCGAGCCGCTGGGCACCTTGATGAGCAACGACGAGCAGGCGGGCTTCCAGATGTTGCACCAGATGGTCGCGCAACTGCCGCACGACGTCGGGGCGGTGGACCTTGTGGCGTTTGCCGGGGTCAAGACGACCCCGGCCTCGCAGCTGCGCGAGGAGGGCATGCGCCGTGCGCTGGCCGACTTCCCTCAGGTGCGCCTGCGCCAGGTGGTGTATGGCGGCTGGAGCCGCCAGCGCGCCTACGAGCAGGCGCAGCAGTTGCTGGAGCGCTACCCGGCCACGCGTCTGGTGTGGTCGGCCAATGACGAAATGGCCTTTGGCGCCATGCAGGCGTTCGAAGCCGCCGGGCGCAAGCCGGGGCGCGATGTGCTGTTCAGCGCGGTCAACAGTTCGCCCGAGGCCTTGCGCGCGCGTATCGACGGGCGCCTGAGCGTTTTGATGGGCGGGCACTTTACCCTGGGTGGCTGGGCCATGGTGATGCTGCACGACGACGCACACGGGCTGGCGCTGAACCGCGATGGCCTGCGCGAGCACAGCGTGCCGGTGCTGCAGTTGATCGACCAGGCCAAGGCCAGGCGTTGGCTGAAACTGCTGGAACGGGACGACTACGGTGTCGATTTCCAGCGTTACAGTGCCGAAGGGCGGCCGTCTGGCTACCAGTATCCGTTTCTGACGGCACCGGTCGAATATTGAAAGACCCTGCTTGAGGAAAGGGCATTGCTCGTCTTAACTGCTGGTGGTGAAGTGCATTCCCATAACCACTACAAGAGGCAATGCAATGGGAAACTCAACCAAGGTCCGCAAAGCTGACAGCAGCGTCGATGCCTGGGCGATCCTCTGCCTGATCGTGTTGGTGGTGGTCACTGCCGTGTATTGGGTCAGCCACCAGTAGACCTGTTCTCAAGACCGTGAAGCCGTCCGAGCGCCTGCGGGAGGGAATCCTGCAGGCGTTTTCATTTCTAGCGGGCGGTAAGGTGCATGGCCAGTTGCACCAGGCCGATCAGGACGGCAATGAACACCAGGGTGAACAGCGTCCCCAGTGCGATGAAATGGCTGGCTTTGCCGTGGGTAAAGTCGCGGGCGCGGTTCTTGCCGCTTTGCACGCCGAAGGCGGCGGCGAGAATGCTGTGCAGCATCTGCCAGAAGGTAGGCGGTTTGCCCTGGCTGGAATCGTCCATGGTGGCTCCTGAAGAATCAGAGGCAATCAGGGACAGTGTAGGCAATGTCTATGGGGTTGCCTGTGCCGGCCTCTTCGCGGTTTTACCCGCGAAGAAGCCAGCGCGGTGTTAGCTGTCGTACCCGAGGTTAGGCGCCAGCCAGCGCTCGCTCACGCTCACATCCTGGCCTTTACGCGCGCTGTAGTTCTCGATCTGGTCCTTGTCCACCTTGCCCACGGCAAAGTATTGCGCCTGCGGGTGGGCAAAGTACCAGCCGCTGACCGCCGCCGCCGGGAACATCGCGAAGTGCTCGGTCAGGAACACGCCGCTCGGCCCGGTTTCGCCAATGGCGGTGCCATCGAGCAGGCGGAACAGGGTTTCCTTCTCGGTGTGGTCGGGGCAGGCCGGGTAGCCCGGGGCCGGGCGAATGCCGCTGTACTGCTCCTTGATCAGCGCCTCGTTGTCCAGCTGCTCGTCGCGGGCATAGCCCCAGTGCTCTTTACGCACCTGTTCGTGCAGCCACTCGGCGCAGGCTTCGGCCAGGCGGTCGGCCAGGGCCTTGACCATGATCGAGCTGTAGTCGTCGCCTTTGTCCTGGTAAGCCTTGGCCACTTCCTCGGCACCGATGCCTGCCGTGGTGATGAACCCGCCCACATAGTCGGTGACGCCGCTGGCTTTTGGCGCGACGAAGTCGGCCAGCGACCAGTTGGGCTTGCCGTCCGGCTTGATGGTTTGTTGGCGCAGGTGGTGCAGGGTGGCCAACGGCTGGCCATCCTCGCCGTACACCTCGATGTCGTCATCGGCGACCTGGTTGGCTGGCCAGAAGCCGAACACCGCGCGGGCGCTGATCAGCTTCTCGTCAATCAGCTTGTCGAGCATCTCTCGGGCATCCTTGTACAGCGCCGTGGCCGCCTCGCCGACCACTTCGTCGGTGAGGATGCGCGGGAACTTGCCGGCCAGGTCCCAGGAGATGAAGAACGGGGTCCAGTCGATGTATTCGGCCAGGGTGCGCAGGTCGATGTCTTCCAGCACCTTGACGCCGGTGAAGGAGGGCACCGCTGGCTGGTAGCTGGCCCAGTCGTATTGCGGCTTGGCGGCGATGGCCTGGCTGTAGCTCAGGCGCTCGGTGCGGGCGCTGCGGTTGGCGGTGCGCTCGCGTACTTCCACGTATTCCTGGCGGGTTTTCTCGACGAAGCCCGGCTTGAGTTCCTTGGACAGCAGCTGGGTGGCAACGCCTACCGCACGCGAGGCGTCGGTAACGTAGATGACCGCATCGTTGCTGTACTTCGGCTCGATCTTGACCGCAGTGTGCGCCTTGGAGGTGGTAGCGCCGCCGATCATCAGTGGCAGCTCGAAGCCCTGGCGCTGCATTTCACGGGCAACGTGCACCATCTCGTCCAGCGACGGGGTGATCAGGCCGGACAGGCCGATGATGTCGCACTTCTGTTCGCGGGCGGTTTGCAGGATTTTTTCGGCTGGCACCATCACGCCGAGGTCGACGATGTCGTAGCCGTTACAGCCCAGTACCACGCCGACGATATTCTTGCCGATGTCGTGGACGTCGCCTTTGACCGTGGCCATCAGGATCTTGCCCTTGGCTTCCGGCTTGTCGCCTTTTTCGGCCTCGATGAACGGGATCAGGTGCGCCACGGCCTGCTTCATCACGCGGGCCGACTTGACCACCTGGGGCAGGAACATTTTGCCCGCGCCGAACAGGTCGCCGACCACGTTCATGCCGTTCATCAGCGGGCCTTCGATCACTTCGATCGGGCGTGCGCACTGCTGGCGGCATTCCTCGGTGTCTTCGACGATGAACGCGGTGATGCCTTTGACCAGCGCATGCTCCAGGCGTTTTACCACCGGCAGCGAGCGCCATTCTTCGTTTTCCACTTCTTTGGTGGCGCCGCCGCCCCGGTAGTCGTCAGCGATCGCCAGCAGGGCGTCGGTGCCGTGCGGGGTGCGGTTGAGTACCACGTCCTCGACTTTTTCGCGCAGTGCAGCCGGGATTTCGTCGTAGATTTCCAGCTGCCCGGCGTTGACGATACCCATGGTCAGGCCGTTCTGGATCGCGTGGTACAGGAACACCGAGTGAATCGCCTCACGCACCGGGTTGTTGCCACGGAACGAGAACGACACGTTGGACACACCGCCCGAACTCAGCGCGTGGGGCAGGTGATCGCGGATGTAGGCACAGGCCTCGATGAAATCGACGGCGTAGTTGTTGTGCTCTTCGATACCGGTGGCGACGGCGAAGATGTTCGGGTCGAAGATGATGTCTTCCGGCGGGAAGCCCACTTCGTTGACCAGAATGTCATAGCTGCGCTGGCAGATTTCCTTCTTGCGCGCGGCGGTGTCGGCCTGGCCGACCTCGTCGAAGGCCATCACCACCACGGCAGCGCCATAACGCTTGCACAGGCGGGCGTGGTGCTTGAACTGCTCGACGCCTTCCTTCATGGAAATGGAGTTGACGATGCCTTTGCCCTGGATGCACTTGAGGCCCGCTTCGATCACGTCCCACTTGGACGAGTCGATCATGATCGGCACGCGGGAAATGTCCGGCTCACCGGCGATCAGGTTGAGGAAGCGGACCATGGCGGCCTGGGAGTCGAGCATCCCTTCGTCCATGTTGATGTCGATCACCTGGGCGCCGGCCTCGACCTGCTGCAGGGCGACTTCCAGCGCTTCGGTGTAGTTCTCTTCACGGATCAGCCGGGCGAACTTGGCGGAGCCGGTGATGTTGGTGCGCTCGCCGACGTTGACGAACAGCGACTGGCGGTCGATGGTGAACGGCTCCAGGCCCGACAGGCGGCAGGCCTTGGCGATTTCCGGGATCTCACGCGGCTTGTACTTGGCCACGGCTTCGGCAATGGCCTGGATGTGGCCTGGGGTGGTACCACAGCAGCCGCCGATGATGTTCAGGAAGCCGCTGGCGGCGAACTCCTCGACCACCGCAGCCATTTCCGCCGGGGTCTCGTCGTATTCACCGAAGGCGTTCGGCAGGCCGGCGTTGGGGTGGGCCGAAACATGAGTGTCGGCTTTGGTCGCCAGCTCTTCCAGGTACGGGCGCAGGTCCTTGGCGCCGAGGGCGCAGTTCAGGCCCACGGAAATCGGCTTGGCGTGGCGCACCGAGTTCCAGAACGCTTCGGTGGTCTGGCCGGACAGGGTACGGCCGGAGGCGTCGGTGATGGTGCCGGAGATCATGATCGGCAGTTCGACGTTGTCGTCCTCGAACACTTGCTGCACGGCGAAGATCGCCGCCTTGGCGTTGAGGGTGTCGAAGATGGTTTCGATCAGGATCAGGTCGGCGCCGCCCTCGATCAGGCCGCGGGTGGCCTCGATGTAGTTTTCGACCAGCTCATCGAAGGTGACGTTGCGGTAGCCAGGGTCGTTGACGTCCGGGGAAATCGAGCAGGTGCGGCTGGTAGGGCCGAGCACGCCGGCAACGAAGCGCGGCTTGTCGGGGGTTTCCAGGGTCTTGGCGTCGGCCACCTGGCGGGCGATGCGCGCGCCTTCGACGTTCAGTTCGTAGACCAGCGACTCCATGCCGTAGTCGGCCTGGGAAATCTGCGTGGCGTTGAAGGTGTTGGTTTCGAGAATATCGGCGCCGGCATCCAGGTAGGCTTTCTCGATGGCGGCGATCACGTCCGGGCGGCTGAGCAGCAACAGGTCGTTGTTACCTTTGACATCGCTTGGCCAATCGGCGAAACGCGTGCCACGATAGTCGTGTTCCTCGAGACGGTAGCTTTGGATCATAGTACCCATGCCGCCGTCGAGGATCAGGATGCGCTCTTTGAGTGCGTTCTGGAGTGCTTGGAGACGAGCGCTGCGGTCGGACATAGGAACTACCTGGTCGGGCAAATATCAGAAGGTGCGGAATCATAACAAAGCTGCGCGGTTTTTACGCACATCGCCCATTTGCATGAAAACTGCTCATGTTGTTGGCGCGATTACCAGCACCCAAGGACGACCAGGCACAATCGTGATGGCTTTCAAGAACCAGGACTTTTCGCACATGGTGCATCGTATCCTTGCCGGCGCCTTCGCCCTGCTCATCAGCGGCGCGGTGTTCGGGCAAGCCCCCCACTCGAGCCCGGCTATTTCCTACACCCGGGACATTCAACCGATCTTCACCGAGAAGTGTGTAGCCTGCCACGCCTGCAACGACGCGGCCTGCCAACTTAAGCTGGAAAGCCCCGAAGGCGCGGTGCGCGGAGCCAGCAAGGTCCCGGTTTATGAGGGCGATCGCAGCAAGGCGGTGCCCACCACGCGGCTGTTCTACGACGCCCACAGCGAAGAGCAATGGCGCAAGAAGGGCTTCTACTCGGTGCTCGACAACCAGGGCAGCCAGGCCGCACTGATGGCGCGCATGCTGGAACTGGGGCACAAGACCCCGCTCACGCCCAACGCCAAGTTGCCCGAGGACATCGTCCTGGGCCTGAGCCGCAACAACATGTGCCCGTTGCCCCATGAATTCGACGCCTATGCTGGCGCCCACCCCAAAGAAGGCATGCCGTTGGCGGTGACCGGGCTGACCGACAAGGAATACGACACCATGCGCCGCTGGCTGGCGGCCGGTGCGCCGGTGGAATACCAGCCGATCAAGCCGAGCGAAACGGAAGCCAGGCAGATCGCTGATTGGGAAGAACTGCTCAACCGCCCGGGTTCCACCGAGGCGCTGGTCGGCCGCTGGCTGTACGAGCACCTGTTCCTGGCGCACATCTACTTCGTTGGCGGCGAGCAGGGCCACTTCTTTCAGTGGGTGCGTTCACGCACGCCGAGCGGCCAGCCGGCCGACATCATTGCCACGCGCCGTCCCAACGACCCGCCGGGCACCGACTTCTACTATCGGTTGATCCCGGTGCAGGGTGTGATCGTGCACAAGACGCACATCACCTACCCGATGGGGCCGCAGAAACTCAAACGGGTGAAGCAGCTGTTCTATGCCGGCGACTGGCACGCCACCGCACTGCCGGGTTACGGCCCGCGTCACCGGGCCAACCCGTTCGAAACCTTCGAGGCGATCCCGGCAGTGGCGCGTTACCAGTTCATGCTGGATAACGCCGAATACTTCGTACGCACCTTCATCCGGGGCCCGGTGTGCCGTGGGCAGATCGCCACTGACGTGATCCGCGATAACTTCTGGGCGCTGTTCCAGGAGCCGGCCTTCGACCGTTACATCACCGACGCCAAATACCGTGGCGAGGCCACGCCGCTGCTGGCCATGCCGGGCCAGATCGATGACGTGGGCAGCGTGCTGAGTCTGTGGCACGCCTACCGCGACAAACGCAACGAGTACGAAAAGCTGCGCCGTGACGCCTACGCCGACATGCCGGCACCGGGCTGGTCGACCTTGTGGGCCGGTAACGACAACGCGTTGCTGAGCATCTTCCGCCACTTCGACAGCGCCTCGGTGAGCAAGGGCCTGATCGGTGACGTGCCGTTGACCGTGTGGTTGTTCGACTACCCGTTGTTCGAGCGCACCTATTACCAGTTGGCGGTCAACTTTGACGTGTTCGGCAATGTTTCGCACCAATTGCAGACGCGCCTGTATTTCGACCTGATTCGCAACGGTGCCGAGGTCAACTTCTTGCGCCTGATGCCGGCCGACCAGCGCAAGGCGATCCTGGGTGATTGGTACCAGAACAGCGGCAAGGTGAAGATGTGGATGGACTATGAGGACATCGACACCGACACCCCGAGTGGCATCCAGCTTGACCCGCGCAACCCCAAGCGCGACTTTGGCCTGAAGCTGTTGCAGCGCACCGGCAGCCTGAATGCCACGCCCGACCCGATCAACCGCTGCCAGGGCGCGTTCTGCTCACGGCCGCAGATGAGCGAAGAGTTCCGCAATGCCGAGCAGTCGCTCAGCCGCCTGGTGTCGCGCCCCGCTGCGGGGCTGAAGGTAATCAACCAGCTGCCCGAGGCAACCATGCTGCGTATCGAAGGGCAGGGCGGCCAGCGCCAGGTGTACAGCCTGCTGCGCAACCGTGCGCACAGCAACGTGGCGTTCCTGCTGGGTGAGGCGTACCGCTATCAGCCGGGGCTGGATACCTTGACGTTGGCCCCGGGCGTGCTCAGCAGCTACCCGAACTTCATCTTCAACATCCCGACCAAGGATGTGGCGGAGTTCGTCGAGGACATGGAGTATGCGAAAGATGACCCGGCGAAGTTCGAGCGCATCGTCATGCGCTGGGGCGTGCGCCGTAGTCACCCTGAGTTCTGGCGTTACTTCCATGACTTGAACAGCTTCATCAAGGAGACCCAGCCGGTGGAGGCGGGGGTGCTGGACATGAACCGCTACGAGAACCTCTGATCGGGTAGGCTGACCTTTCCGAGTACCCTGCGGTCGGACAGGTTGGGTGGTCTGGGAGCTGTCATAGGCTCCCAAGGCCTCAACGCACCGGCAAGCGCAGGGTACTTCATGCTGTATTCGCTTCAGGCACTGCGGGCGTTCGCCGCCTGGGTGGTGGTCTGCCACCATTTCATGCAGATCTTCTTCGACTTCCACGCCACCGGCCCCATTGGCCAACTGCTTACCGACCGTGGCGCCGTAGGCGTCGACATCTTCTTCGTCATCAGCGGGCTGGTCATCTACCTGTCGACCCGCGACAAAACCATCGAACCGCGCCAGTTCCTGCTCAATCGGGTGCTGCGTATTGTGCCGGCCTACTGGTTCTACACCGCGTTGATGGCCCTGTTGCTGCTGGCTTTTAGCCAATGGATGCCACATCAGGTGTTCGCCTGGCATCATCTGGTCTTGTCGATGCTGTTCATCCCGGCAGAAAACCCCGGAGGCTATGGCCTGTACCCGACCCTGAACGTGGGTTGGACGCTGAACTTCGAGATGTTCTTCTACCTGCTGTTCGGCCTGGCCTTCCTGGTGCGCCAGCGTCATCACCTGTTGCTGGTTACCGCGGCCTTGTTGCTGGCCAGCGAGGTGCTGGGCCGGCTGGGTGTGCTAAGCCGCTTCTACAACAACGACATCATCTACGAGTTCTTGCTCGGCATCGGCCTGGGCGTGCTGTATCGCCGTGGGCTGATCCGGCAAGGGCGGTGGTTGCCGCTGGGCGTGCTGGTTGTGGCGGGCCTGGCCATTTATCACCTGGATGCGTCCCAGCGCTTGCTGCATTGGGGCCTGCCGAGCGCCATGATCGTGATGGCCTTCATCGCGCTGGAGCCGCTTTTTCAAGGCAACCGGCTGCTCAAGGCCTTGGGGGACTGCTCGTATTCGGTGTACCTGGTCCATGTGCTGGTGCTGTACGCCGGCTGGTTCGCCAGCCAGCGCCTGCAGTTGAACCCGTATCTGGTGTTTGCCCTGTGCGTGCCGTCCATTGGACTAATGTCGTGGTTCAGTTACCAGTGGCTGGAGCGGGGGCTGTACCGGCGCATGCAGGCCTGGCTGGCGGCGCCACGCGGGGCGGCCCCTGAATATGCGCTTTCCCGAGTCAAATACTAGGACTTTGTTCAATGAGCGGGTTGGCGTACACTTGGCGGCAAGTCTGTGAGGAACCTACATGAGCGCTATAACCATTACCGACGCCGCCCATGACTACCTGGCCGATCTGCTCTCCAAGCAGAATACGCCTGGCATCGGCATTCGCATTTTCATCACCCAGCCGGGCACCCAGTACGCCGAGACGTGCATTGCCTACTGCAAGCCGGGCGAAGAGAAGCCTGACGACACCGCCGTGGGTCTGAAGAGCTTCACCGCTTACTTGGATGCGGTCAGCGTGCCGTTCCTGGAAGACGCACTGGTTGACTACGCCACCGACCGCATGGGTGGTCAGCTGACCATCAAGGCGCCTAACGCCAAGGTGCCGATGGTCAACGATGACAGCCCGATCAACGAGCGCATCAACTACTACCTGCAGACCGAGATCAACCCGGGTCTGGCCAGCCACGGCGGCCAGGTCAGCCTGGTGGACGTGGTTGACGACGGCATCGCCGTGTTGCAGTTCGGTGGTGGTTGCCAAGGTTGCGGCCAGGCCGATGTCACCCTGAAGGAAGGTATCGAGCGCACCCTGCTTGAGCGTGTTCCGGAATTGAAGGGCGTGCGTGACGTGACCGACCACAGCCAGAAAGAGAACGCCTACTACTAAGCCAAAGGCGGCTCTCTAGCAACAAAGTGTTACGGTTTCAACCCCTGCGACAACAGGCCGCAGCCCGTATTCAAAGGGTTGCAGGCCTTCCCCGCCTTGGTCGGGTAGAACCCCTTGGGGTGTCATGCCAGAATGCCCCGGTTTTTCAGCCGGCCCATCCCGAGGGCCGGCACCTTCCCTGTAAAGGATGGTTTCATGAATGATCTATATACCCGGCGCGCAGTTGTCGCCGGGATGGGCGTTCTCGGGCTTGGCCTGCTGGCAGGCTGCAGCCCGGCCCGGGGGCTCGAGTTCAAGTACGGCAAGAACATGAGCAACGAAATCCTCGGGCGCAAGTTCAGTCTCAAAGACCCGCAAGGTAACGTGCGCACCCTGTCGAGCTTCTACGGCAGCATGCCGATGGTGTTCTTCGGCTTCACCCAGTGCCCGGCCGTTTGCCCGACCACCCTGGCGCGTGCGGCGCAAATTCGCAAGTTGCTGCGTGGCCGTGACCGTGACCTGTTCCAGGTGGTGTTTATCACCCTGGACCCGGAACGTGACACGCCCGAAGTGCTCGATGCCTACGTCAAAGCCTTCGACCCCACGTTCACCGCACTCACGGGCACCCCCGAGGAAATCGCGGCGGTGGCCAAGGAGTTCAAGGTGTTCTACGAAAAGGTTCCGGCCGGCGACACCTACACCATCTCTCACTCGTCCACCAGCTACGTCTACGATACGCGTGGCACCCTGCGCCTGAGCCTGGGCCATTCCCTGACCGCCAAGGAATGTGCCGAAGACCTGGTCACCCTGATGGAGATCTGCTGAATGTCGATGCAACCGATCAAACGCGGCCTGGCTGCCCTGGCACTGATGGGCCTGGCCCTGCCAGCCCTGGCCCAGACCACCGTGAGTGAGGCCTGGGTGCGTGCCAGCGTGCCGCACCAGCAGTCCACCGGTGCGTTCATGACCCTCACCGCCAGCAGCGACAGCAAGCTGGTGAGCGTGGCTTCGCCTGTGGCCAAGACCGTGCAGGTGCATGAGATGACCATGAACGGTGACGTGATGGGCATGCGTGAGGTGAAGTCTGTCGAGCTGCCGGCTGGCAAGGCCGTCACCCTCGACCCGAATGGCCTGCATGTGATGCTGATGGGCCTGAACAATCAGGTGAAGGAAGGCGAGAAAGTGCCACTGACCCTGACCATCGAAGATGCCAAGGGCGGCAAGGAAACCGTGGACGTGCAGGCTGAAGTGCGTGCGCTCAACGCCGAGGCCGGCGGTGGGCATGACCACATGCACATGAAGCACTGACCGATCAAAGGGCCGCGTTTAGCGGCCCTTTTCTTTTCAGCCGTACCCTTCAGCTACGAAAGCGCGGCAGCGGCCTGTCGAGTGTCAGCGACGTCAGCGTCTTGCGGACCTGGGCTTCGTCGGCCTCCAGCGCCTTGAGGCTTGCGCGGATCTTGCCGGCGGCGGGCACATCGCCCTGCCGGTCGATCCAGTCGGCAATCTCCTTGCAGGCACTGCTCAGGCAGGCCTGGCGCTGGTTCATCAGCGACAGAAGGGTGGTGAGCTCTCTTTCGGACATGGCAGGATCCTCCCATTCAGCCTTGTCAGTGTAGCAGAGGGTTGGCGGGGCTCCTGATGGCTTTGCAGAAGGTGCCGAGGCCGCCAAAATCACTACTCTGTCGTTTAAGTAACACACAGTTACTTATCTGCAAGAGTAAACACAGTGTTTAAAGTGGATGCCGCTACGTCGTTAGCGGCACGAATTTTTGCGAGCTGACGAGATGTGCTGAGCCGTTCTGTCGCGCGGCTGGGCAGCGGCAGGTCTGATTGCGTCAATAGTGAGTGAGCGTAGGCGTATTCGGAGCCTCACTATTGGCTGTGCTGGCAGCGCCTGTGTTGTTACAACTTTGGCGTTGAGCCCAGCCGCGGATGAGCTCTAGATTCAGTTGCTCTATACCGCTGGCTGAGGAAAGCAACGATTATGCAGGCGTTGAGTCTTAACTCCGGAACGCGTTCACTGGCATTGGGCTATTGCTTTTCCAAGTGTGGTGAATTTGCCTTCGAAGCGGCATTTGCCGTGACCATCGTGCTCATCACCGAGGCGGATTTGTTGTTGATTGGCGTCGCGTATTTCTTCCGCTACTTGCCGAGCATGGTGTTTTCTCCCTTGGCTGGTTGGCTGGCAGATAACGCTGATAAGAAGCGAACGCTGTTTGCGGTCGAGGCGGCCAAATGCCTTCTGGCACTTGCCTTCTTTGCCCTGTTCAGTTGGTTCACGCCGACATTGCCCGTGTTGATGGCTTTCGCGATGGTCATGACTGCGCTTGAATGTCTGTATGTGCCTACGTTTCGCGCATACTTTCCGGATCTCGTCGAAAAGAGCCAACTGGCTTCAGTCAACAGTAGTATTCAGGTGATCGAAGATGCAGCCTCGATTATCGGGCCGCTGGTGTTTTCGGCCTGCGTGTTGCTTTTATCTCGCGATGCAACCTTTTTGTTCTTTGCGATATGCCTGGTGTTGTCTTTTATTTCCATTGCTACCGTGGGGCCTTCCAGCCAAGGCGTCCGTCAGGCATTCGATGGGCGTGCCATATTTAGCGATACCGTGCGCAGCGTGAATCAGCTCAAGGCCAGCAATGTCCCGCTATTTGCCGTTATTGGCTGTACTACGCTCTGTGCGATGTTCGCCACATCGGTGATTCGCTTCATCCTCCCGGCGGCGGTGTTGGAACACTTTGCCTCTGAGGCTGCGGTGGGTTACGTATTTTCACTGCTTGCGGCAGGCACCGTGCTGGGGGGCGTGCTCTACACGCGCTTCAATCCGCGCACCACTGCACGGTTGGTGCTGCGCTATTGGGTGGTTTACGGCGCACTGTTTTTTTCGGCTGCAGTAGCGCTGCAATTCAATACCTGGTTGTTCCTGCTGATCCTCTTCCTGGTTGGCTTCATCGGAGCATTTGTCGATATCGCTATCGTGACAAACATCCAGTGTTTGTCGAATGAGCACGAAGTTGGCAGGAACTTTTCCCTTTATTACTTCACGGCCGTCATTGGGGATGCTGTTTCAGGGCTGGTTGCCAGCATGGTCTTCCTGCTTGCGGGGTCAGCAACCTTCATCTGGATGACGCTCATGCTGTTCATCGCACCGGTACGCTGGAACCTGAAAGGACGTGCCCTTGATACCGACAATACGGCGTAACGCGACGCTCGGTAGTGGCACGTGGAGGTAGGCTTGAGCGGGTATTGCGATGCCTCAGGCGGGTGTTGAAGATTGAGCACAAGCCTGCCGATACGCCCCCGGTGTCACCCCATACGCCTGCTTGAACTGCCGGCTCAAATGGCTCTGGTCAGCAAACCCCAGGTCAAACGCCACTTCCGAACCGACCAGGCCGCTCTTCAGCATTTCCCGGGCGCGGGCCAGGCGGCGTTGTTTCAACCAGGCATGTGGCGGCAGGCCGGTGGCCTGGCGGAATACCCGTGCGAAGTGGAACGGTGACAGGTTGACTGCGGCGGCCAGCGCTTCGAGCGAGGGTGGGTCGGCCAATTGGCTTTCCAGCAGTTCGCGGGCGCGGGCCACGGCCAGGGGTTCGTGGCCGGGGGCTGAAGGCTCGGCGCATTGCCCATGACGCTGCACCAGGGCCAGCACCGCCTGGCGCCAGGCGGTCTGTTGCTGCAGGGCGCTGGCGCCGGCTTCGGACAGCTGATGCAGCTGGCTGAAGGCGATGGCCAGGGCAGGGTCCTGGATGACGCTGTCCTTGAACCTGGGCATGCCGTGACGGCCCAGTTCCAGCTCGTCGAGCACGCCGGTTACCCGCTCGTGCTCGGGGTAGAAACCGCGATAACGCCAGCCCGCTTCATGGGCTGTGGCACCGGTATGCAGCTCGTCAGGGTTGATCAGCACCATGCTGCCAACCGGCGCCAAGTGCTCGCTGCCTCGGTGCCAGAAGCGCTGCGCCCCGGATTCGATCACGGTGAACACATAGCCTTCGTGCACATGCGGGGCGAAACGCTGCTGGAAATAACGCGCGTGCAGCATCTCGACGTCGCCCAGTGCCGGCGCCTGCCAGAGGTGTGTCTGCTCGCGCAGGGGCGTGCTCATGCCAGCCAGCTGCGCAGGAAGAAGAAGATCAACATGCTCACCAGCATGCTCAGCAATACGCTGCGGGTCAACAGCACCAGGGCGATGGCCACCAGTGAGCCCAGCAGGTAGGGGTTGAGCAGGCTCAGGTTGAGCTGGTGCTCGGGCATGAAGATGATCGGGCCGCAGATGGCGGTGAGCATGCCCGGCACGGCAAAGCCAAGGAACTGCCTGGCGTTGGAGCTCAGACGCAAGGGTAGGCGCGGCTCCAAGAATGCATAGCGGTTGAGGAACACGATGGCGCCCATGGCAAAGATCAGGATCCAGGTCATGCTCGGGCTCCGGCAAATTTCTGGCAGATGAACCCGGCGCCCATACCCAGCAGGCCTGCGGCCACCAGGGCGGTCTCCCAGTGCCAATGGCTGAACAATACCGAGCAGAACAACGACACAGCTACGCACACCACCGTGGGCAGGTTGCGCACCAGCGGTGCGATCAGGGCGACGAAGGTGGCGACGATGGAGAAGTCCAGGCCGAACTGGTCCAGGTGTGGAATGTTCTTGCCCAGCAGGATGCCGGCCAGGGTAAACAGGTTCCAGGCAATATAGAAGGTCAGGCCCACCCCCAGGGCGTACCAGCGGTTGAACTGCTGTTGGTCGTACTGGCTGGTCAGGGCGAAGAATTCGTCGGTCAGCAGAAAACCAAGGCCCAGGCGCCAGCGCAGCGGCTGGCTGGACAGTACCGGGCGCATCGACAGGCCGTACAGCAGGTGCTGCGAGGTCAGCAGCAGGGTGGTGAGCAGGATCGACGCCAGGTTGGCGCCGCCTTTGAGCATGCCGATGGCCACCAGTTGCGCGGCGCCAGCGAAGACGATGGCCGACAGCCCTTGGCCTTCCCAGGCAGTGAGGTTGGCTTCGATGGCCATGGAGCCGGCCAGCAGCCCCCAGGGGGCGACGGCCAGGGACAGGGGAAGAATGGCGATGGCGCCGTGGAGAAAGGCTTGGCGGGCGATGTGGGGCATGATGGCTGCAATGCTTTACGTGGTAGGCCAGCATGCCAGAAGGGGTAGGAGCATGGCTTGAACGATCTTGCTGGTCTATCGCCTGCCGCGCGCAGTCCCTTGTAGCAGCGCGTTAGCTCGGTGGATTATGGATGGCGGGTCAGATGCTGTTGTGCTGTCACACAGCCATTGATGTCCACGGCCTTCTGCAGCAGGGTCAGGCGGTGCTGCGGGTCGAGGTCGCCGAGCAGGCGGTACACTTCGGCCTGGTAGTCACGCTGGCGCCCCCACAGCATGTCCAGGCCTTGTGGCCGGCTGCGGTTGCAGGTCAGGCGGGTGGCCGGTTGCGGGTAGTAGGGGGCGTACACGGTGGCCATGCTGGGTATGGCTTCCAGCGCTGCGCGGTACTCGCTGCTGACGTTGTAGGGCCGGCACCAGGTGGCGATGGCCGGCGCGGGTGCGGCAAACCCCTGCTGGAGGCTGGCCACGAGTAACGGGCAGGCGGCATCCGGAATTTGCGCGACGGGCAGGTACGTGATGTAGTACAGCGCCAGGCGGTACTGCGCGACCGGGTGGCCCAGCTCGACCGATTTTTTCAGCAGGGCTACCGCTGTCGGCAAGGTGTGGGCCAGGGCCTGGCCCTGGCGGCTGAGCTCGGGGTCGCCGCCAACGGCTGTGCGCAGAGTATCGGCGTTGTCGCTCTGGTTGTCGGCCTGCTCCAGCAACGGCAAAGCCTGGCGGTAGAGCAGGTCGGCATGAGGGTCGATGCGCACCTCCAGCGCGTGCGCAGCCAGCGGCATCAGGGCGATCAACAGCGGGGGCAGGCGTCGCATGCGGCTCACAGGCAAGCCCCATGGGCGGCCAGGCAAGGATGGACGGCTTCGATGTTCATGGCGGTCAAGCGTGCGCCTCGGCAAATCGGAACGACGACGTATTCTAGCCACCCAGGCGGGCGGCCGGAAGACCACCTGGCAACTGTCAGACGAGCTTGATCGGCGTGACCTTGCGCAGGGCGTGTTTTTCCTGGGCCAGACCGAGTTTGGCGGTGATCACCTTTGCCAGGGCATTGTTGCCCAGATCGTTCAGGTGCAGGCGGTCGATGAACAGGTCGGCCCCGAACACGGGTGAGCTGTTGAGCATGCAGTTCATGTCGTAGCAAGGCACAGGGTCGGCCTGGCTCTTGATGCGGCGGAAAAACGCCGAATGCAACTGGCTGTCGAATGCACCCTCCAGCAGCCGGTCGAAGTTCGCCGGTTTTTGCTGCAGCGCGGTCAGCATGGCCTGTTCACCGGCAGGCAGGGTATCCCGGCACCAGGGCAGCAACGGCTGCAGAATGAAGGTGAGGGTGGCGTGGCTGTCTGCCAGTAGCCGGTCCCATTGGCGCAAGGTACGGCCAATGTTATCGGCAGCACGGGCCAGGCGCTTTTCCGGGGGCGACAGCGGCCAGCTGACCGGGGCGGCGACCACAGGGGTGGCCAGCGCCTGACGGATACGCCGCCACAGCGACTGCCGACGGGGTGGTGCGGCGGGCTGCATGCCTTCGCTGAAACTGTTGAGAAAGTCCTGGTAGGCCTTGGCGTGCTGCGGGCCGTTGAGGTTGGCGAGGACTTCACTGAGGGCTTCGTGGGCCAGGCTGTTGAGGCCGCTGAGCACCACCACGTGGCCGAGCTGGCCAAGGCGGTGCTGGTGGGTCAGGAACATCAGCAGCTCCTGGCTGGCGTTGAGCCCGCAGCCGGCCAGGCTCAGCCAGACTTCGCCGGTGAGCATCGACAGGTGCGAGGCCACCGTGTGCTCGTCGGAGCTGGCGCCGATACCCAGGGCCGTGGAACCGCCGACCAGCAGGTTGATACGCGAAGCACCGCCGCGCTCGGCTGCGGAAAAGCGCTTGCCGGCGCAATGGCTGTAGCGCAGGCCGAGCGCATCGGTATTGATGGTGCCAGAGCGGTAGCCACTTTCGTGTACATGCACGGTGAGCGGGGCACGCCGGCTGCCCAGCAGCAGAAAGCGTTGGTAGTCCTGCTGCAACGGTGAAGGAGATGCGTTCATGTCAGTCACGGCCATGGTCGCTCCTTCGGTTGCGCCGAGTGTTGCGCTTCACGTTCAGGCTGCCAGCTCCTTGAGGTTGTACAGCAGGCCACCGGCGGCGATCAGCAGCAGGGCCACACCGGAAGCCAGGCTTATCATGCGGTTGCTCCGCTGCGAGGCGATCTTGCCGATGGCGAAGATGTACAGGCTGAGCACGGCAAAATCGATGGCCACCCACAGGAGCGACAGGACCACCATGCTTTTGCCGAACGACTCGGTGATCTGGATGAACTGCGGAAAGAAGGCGATGAAGAAAATGATGTCCTTCGGGTTGGAGATACCCACCATGAACCCTTGCAGCAGCCCGCCACGCCCAGCCTTGGGGGCTTCGCTCGCCGCTTCCGGGGCAGGCGCCTTCAGGGCTTCCCTCAACGTGCCCACCGCGATGTAGCCGATGAACAGGCAGCCCAGCAGGCTCATGGTGCTGAGCCAGGCCTTGTCGATGGCGGCGCTGGTGAGAATGATCCAGGCCGCTGCACCGATCAGCACCAGTGACGCCCAGTTGGTGCCGACGGCGGTAAACATGGCCTTGCGCGAACCGGAGGCGGCCGCAGTGTTGACGATCAGTGCCACCACCGGGCCGGGGGTAGCGATAAGCAGCAGGACAGTGAGGGCATAGGTGGCGGTAAGTGCGGTATTCACGGTCAGTTCTCGATCAGTATGTCGGTTGCCGCCGGGTGTGCGGCATGGGCGTGGAATGGGCAGCGCGACGGGTTGAGCGACCCCGCCTCCTGAAGTTGGTACTGCTTCCACTCGTAGTTGTCGGCATCGCCGAAGAAGCCGAGGGTGTCAGGTACGACACCGTCGTTGTAATGGTGCACGCGTTCGCGAATGCGCTCGCGGATTTTCCTGCCGCTCTCGGTATTGGCGTTGGCCACTTCGTCGAAGTTTTCCCGTGGGTTGATGACGAAGGTGATGTGCTGGCCCAGGTTGCGGCTTTTCATTTGCTGGTGGCCGGGGAAGTTCATGTTGATGAACAGGGGCATGCCGGCATAGCAGAACGACCAGGCGGTGTCGTCGGGGTCGGTGGGAATGCCTTGCGGCCACGGGTGTGGGTCGCGCGCATGTACGCCACGCAACACTTTCCAGGCCAGCGCCTGTTGTTCGGCCAGGGTGCTGCCCGCTGCCGTTTCGAGAAACACCACCAGTGGGCTGCTGATGCGCTGTTTGGGTTTGATCGGCGTGACGGTGCGCACGTAGTCGGCCAGCCCTTGGGCGATGTTATCGGCCAGCTGCTCGGCGCCGGCGAAAAGAATATGGCAGGTTTCGCCGTTGACCGCCTTGCGGCCGAACAGGCATGGGAAGTCAGGGTTGGCGAGAATACTGCGAAAATGCTCTATGGTCTTGTAAGTCCAGTGCTGCGTGTTCCAGACATGTTCATCGGCCAGCTCTAGCGCATCCAGGCGATAGCAATTTCCATATCCCGTAAACATGATTTCCCCAGGCGTAAATTTAATGAACGTTCAAGCCACATGCAGGCAGGATCTTGGTTATGTTTATTATTTACCTGCATTTTCCGAGACGCTCTTGACGTTGTAAAACGCGTGGAACTATGACCTACTATTAGTCTTACTCATGCTCGGGACGTCGCCATGTCGGAACGGATTCAGGCCTTGCACGCCCTGCGTGCCTTCGAGGTGGCCTCTCGCTATGGCTCCTTTACCCGCGCTGCGGAAGAGCTCGCCTTGACCCAGGGTGCGGTCAGCCATCACATCAAGACCCTGGAGGCCATGTTCGGCTGCGACCTGTTCGAACGCCGTGGCCCCAAGCTCAGCCTGACCGAGCACGGCCGCCTGCTGGCGCAAGAGCTGAAAGTGGGCTTCAAGATCATCGAAAATGCCTGCGCATTGCTGCGCCAGGACCGCTATGGCCTGCGCCTGAAGGCCCCGTCCACGCTCACTGTGCGGTGGCTGCTGCGGGCACTGGATGCCTTCAAGAAGCACGAGGACAACTGCAGCGTGCAGTTGTCCAGCGTGTGGATGGACATCGACAGCGTGGACTTCTATTCCGAGCCCTACGACTGCGCCATCCTGTTGGCCAACGGGCGCTTTCCCGCCGATATCGAGAGCTTCAAGCTGTTCGATGAATGGCTGATCCCCGTGTGCCACCCCGACTACATGGCGCAAGCGCAGCCGGCCCTGGCCGACCTGACCCAGTGCGAATTCCTGCACCCGTCCCCGGACCGCCGTGACTGGCGGCGGTGGCTGGCGCGCATGGATGCGCTGGATATCAGCATCGATCAGGGGCAAGTGTTCGATACCCTCGACCAGGGTATTTCAGCCGCCCAGCAAGGCCTGGGTATTTCGGTGGTCGACCTGGTACTGGCCAGCGCCGACCTGGCGGCCGGGCGCCTGGTCACACCGTTCAAGCACGCCGTGGCCACCGGCGACGGCTACTACATGACCTGGCTCAAGGCCAGCCCCAAGGCGCGGCAAATGCACAAGCTGCGTGACTTCCTGTTCGGCCAGGTGCCGCCGCTGGCCTGCAAGGACATCAACTACCTGTACGGTTGAACACCCGCTCGAGCATGAAGTACTCCGCTGGAGCGGTTTTGTGGGGGGCGTTTGTCTTGAGGGATTCAGCGTCAGTGAGATCGAGCGCCGCTCGCGCGGCGCATCGCGAGCTGCGCTCGCTCCTACGTTTGTTTCGGGCCAGTCAGTCCTGTGGGATTTACGCGCGTACGCTTTGGCGCATGGCGTGATATCGAGTCGTACAAACAAGGCGGTCGCGCGCGCCTGTCACAAGCGTTACTGGCCTGAAACAAACGTAGGAGCGAGCGCAGCTCGCGATGCGCCGCGCGGGCGGCGCTCGATCTCACAGGCCCTGAAAATATTGCGGCAGGCACCTGCAGGCCCTAACCCCATTTCCGTCAGGGCCTTTACCCCAGCAAGAACAGACCTCAGCGCAAGGTATTCTTGGTCAGCACCAGATCGATGGCATGGGCGAGGGCGTGGAGATGGTTGATGTCTGATTTGACTGCGAAGAGCGGGGAATGGCTCAGGAAATGGCGAGGTGGGTCGGGAACAATCTTCTTCATGTTCAGAAATGTCCTACGGAAGATGCGCTCCCTCGGTGCGTCGGCGTTAGAATCGCCGCAATCAACACAACAAACGATTCAGAGGTCGACGCAGTGGAGTTGCAGCAGGGCTTTGTCCTGACCCGGCATTGGCATGACACGCCCGAAGGCACCTGCGTGGAGTTCTGGCTGGCAACCGACCAGGGGCCGCGACAGCTTCGCCTGGCGCCGCAGGTGTCGGTGGCGTTTATCCCTCAGGTACATGAGGCGCATGCCCGCGTGTTGCTGGCCAACGAGCCTGAGGTCGAACTACGCCCCTTGCAATTGAGGGATTTCGACCAGCGCCCGGTGCTGGGGTTGTACTGCCGGCAGCACCGGCAATTGATGCAGCTGGAGCAGCGCATGCGCAATGCCGGCATCGATGTATTCGAAGCGGATATCCGCCCGCCTGAGCGCTACCTGATGGAGCGCTTCGTCACCGCGCCGGTGCAGTTCACCGGGCAACCCGATGACCAGGGCGTGATCTGCGATGCCCAGCTCAAGCCCCTGCCGGGCTATCGCCCACCGCTGCGTCTGGTGTCGCTGGATATCGAAACCAGTGAACGTGGCGAGCTGTACAGCATTGCCCTGGAAGGCTGCGGCCAGCGTCAGGTGTACATGCTCGGTCCGGCCAACGGCGACCCTGAGGGCCTCGACTTCGACCTGCACTATTGCGATGACCGTGCCGGGTTGCTCGTATGCCTCAACCAGTGGATGGCGGAGCACGACCCGGATGCAATCATCGGCTGGAACCTGATCCAGTTCGACCTGCGCCTGTTGCACGAGCACGCCAAGCTGCTGCAAGTGACGCTGACACTGGGCCGCAACGGCGCCCCCATGACCTTGCGCAGCCACGCCAGTGGCGGCCATGTCTTCGCCGACGCGCCGGGGCGGCTGTTGATCGACGGCATCGAAGCGTTGCGCTCGGCAACCTGGAGCTTTGCGTCGTTCAGCCTGGAAAATGTCGCGCAAACCCTGCTCGGTGAAGGCAAGGCCATCGACACGCCGTACCAGCGCATGGACGAAATCAACCGCCGTTTCGCCGAGGACAAACCCGCCCTGGCACGCTACAACCTCAAGGATTGCGAGCTGGTCACGCGCATTTTCGCCCATACACGCCTGCTCGAGTTCCTGCTGGAGCGCGCCTCTGTCACCGGGTTGGCGGTAGACCGCAGTGGGGGGTCGGTGGCCGCCTTCTGCCACCTGTATATCCCGCAGATGCACCGCCTGGGCTTCGTCGCCCCCAGCCTGGGCAGCCGCCCTGACGAAGCCAGCCCCGGCGGTTTCGTGATGGATTCGCGCCCAGGCCTTTACGACTCGGTGCTGGTGCTGGACTACAAGAGCCTCTACCCGTCGATCATCCGGACCTTCCTGATCGACCCGGTAGGGCTGGTCGAGGGCCTGCGCTTGCCCGACGATGAGCACTCGGTAGAAGGCTTCCGGGGTGGGCGTTTCTCACGCAGCCAGCATTGCTTGCCGGCTATCGTCGAGCGCGTCTGGCAAGGGCGGGAGGCGGCCAAGCGTGAAGGCAACGCACCGCTGTCCCAGGCGCTGAAGATCATCATGAATGCCTTTTACGGTGTGTTGGGCTCTAGCGGTTGCCGTTTTTTCGACACGCGCCTGGCCTCGTCGATCACCATGCGCGGTCACCAGATCATGCGCCAGACCCGGGCGTTGATCGAGGCCAAGGGCTACGAGGTCATCTATGGCGATACCGACTCCACATTCGTCTGGCTCAAGGGCGCCCATGGTGAAGCGGCTGCGGCACAGATCGGCCGAGAACTGGTCGCCCACGTCAATCAGTGGTGGCGCGAGCACCTGCGCCAGCAGATGAACCTGGAAAGCGCACTGGAATTGCAGTTCGAAGTGCATTACCGGCGTTTTCTGATGCCGACCATCCGTGGGACCGACGAGGGTAGCAAGAAGCGTTATGCCGGGCTGGTACAACGCCCAAACGGTAGCGAGGATGTGGTTTACAAGGGGCTGGAGTCGGTGCGCACCGACTGGTCACCACTGGCGCAGCAGTTTCAGCAGGAGCTGTACGGGCGGATCTTTCGTGGCCAGCCGTATCGCGACTACGTGCGCCATTACGTGCAGCAGGCCCTGGCGGGCGAACTCGACAACCTGCTGGTGTACCGCAAGCGCCTGCGCCGGCCGCTGGCCGATTACCAGCGCAACGTGCCACCCCATGTACGGGCTGCGCGCCAGGCCGATGAATACAACAGCCGACTCGGTCGCCCTCGCCAGTATCAGCGCGGCGGCTGGATCAGTTACGTCATCACTACCGCCGGCCCCGAGCCGATGGAAAACCTTCAATCGCCGATCGATTACGAGCACTACCTCAGCCGGCAGTTGCAGCCGGTTGCAGATGCCATTTTGCCGTTCGTTGGCGATGATTTTGCCACGCTGACTGGCCGCCAGTTACAGCTGTTCTGAGCGCAGGCGTTAGCTATCTAGTGCCCGGTGCCGAGCCTGCTCCCTAGTCTGGCCTCTTTTCGTGAAGAGGCCTCGAGCAATGGACACTACTCCGCCCTCAGGCGCACAGGCAGCCATCGATGCGTTCCAGGACAGCATCATCAGCCAGCGCCTGCCGCTCTGGTTGCGTCAGACACCCCCAGGGCAACTGCCTGAGGTCGGCAAGGCATTGGCGAACAGCCTTCGCAGCCGTGAGCAAGTCAATGCGCTGCTGCGGAGTATCGAAGGTATCGACAGCTTTGTTGCGGCGGGCCTGGAGAAGGCCCTTGACGCGCGTTTCGGGCTTGGCGGCAACGCGCGCACGCTGAAGTTTCTGGAGGGCCGTCGCGAGCCTGTCATCAACAGCCAGCCGGTCGGCGCGCACCTCACCGAGGTGGTCTATGAAGAAAAGCCGCTGCTTGAGGTGGCACTGCGCAACTTCACTGCCGAGCAGGCCCAGGCCGGTGGATAGCCGCGCGGTAATCGGCTGCTGGTTCCGCGCCAGGGCAGGCTTGCACCGCCCACATGCATCGAGCTTGCTGCGCTTTGCCGTGAGCTGGATTTGGGTGAGGGTTATCAACGTCATCTGGATTCCACTCTAAAGCCCGCAGGTGATGCAGGGCGCGTGGAGTCCTGCCTTGTAGATGCCAGTCGCCACGCCATGCTGGTAGACGCCTACAAAGCCAGGCAGGAAGCGACGCTGGATGACAGCGAGCTCAAGTGGGTGGTGGCTATGTGCGATGATGGCAAGCTGCTGCGCCTGGCGGGTGACCTTGTGCAGGCCAGGCAACTGAAGTTGCTGGGTTGCCGGATTGAGCAGGTGATCGTGTTCGAGGTGATTGACCAGGGTGTCCTTTTCAACACCACCCGCCGTGTGTTGCTCTACGTGCCAGGCGACCCTGTGTCGCCTTGGCGCGCATTCGCGAACGTCGACAAGTTGAACCGCGAGTTGGGTCGTCGCCTGCGAGACAAAGCCTACCAGCGTTTTTTCAGCCGCTTCGTGCTGCGACGTGACAGCCAGGCTTTCTTTGCCCAGGTTTCGGCGCTGTTCGATGACCTGGCGGACTGGGCGTTCCGCGATCTCGAGCCGCATTTGCAGGGTTATTCGCAACCGTTGTTCAATGGTTTGGCACAGGCGCGTATTCGCCAGATCAAGGAGGATGCGGCGATGATCGCGGTGCCTGTGGCCAGGCTGGACCGTGAGGTGCAGCGCCAGCATGACCAGCGCCTGGCCGCCGAGGGATGGGCGTTGCTTAACCTGGCCAGTTTCTTTGTACCGGGCCTTGGCCTGGCGCTGCATGCCGTGACAGCGTGGGAGCTGCTGGGTGAGGTGTACCATGGTTTTGAAGCCTGGCATGAGGGGGATCGCCGAGAGGCGCTCGACCATTTGACCCATGTTGCCACCGACCTTGCCGTGCTTGCGACCACGGTGGCGGGGGTTGGTGTGGCCCGACGGCTTTGGGCGCGCTCCGTGCGGGTCGATGCCATGGTTCCGGCTCGGCTGGAAGACGGCACCGTCAAACTCTGGCAACAGGATCTGACCCCGTTTCAAGGGCAGGCCCCCGATGCCGGCGCAAGCCGCGACGCCATGGGCATCCGACGTCTGGGCGGGCAGGCCTGGATCGAGATGGACGGCCATCATTATCGTGTGACCGAATCGGCCGGGGACGGCCAGTGGCAACTGTGCCCCGTTGCCGGCCATGGTCCCAGGCTGCGTCACAATGGCGCTGGCGCCTGGCGGTTATGGAATGAACAACCGGCCCTGTGGCGGGATAGCTATCGCATGTTTCGTCGCCTGGGCGAACCCTTCAACAGGCTGGATGACGAACAGATCGATCAGGTCCTGCTATTCCATGGGCTCGATGGCGATGACGTGCGAGGCTTGCATGTTCATGCCCAGGCGCCCAGCCCAGGTATGCTCGACAGCGTACAGCGGGTCGGGCTCGATCAGCGCATTCGCGGCATGATTGGCCGCTTGCGCAGCGGCGAGCCGGTAGAAGATACGACCGTGCTTGATCACGCTCGGCGGTTGCCAGGTGCCAATGGCCTGCCATATCAGGCACTGGCTGAGCTGGCGTGGACACAACGCCGGCCATTGCTGCAGTACCTGTACGATGCGTTGCAACCCACCGACAGCCCTGGGAGTGCAGCGCTGCGCCGGGTCTTCCCCGGGCTGCATACACGCACCGCGCAAGCGTTGGTAACGGCCGCCAGCGGCGTTGATCGCAGGCGCTTGTTGACCAGCGGCAGGGTCGCACTCGACCTGGCCGAAGCGGCCAGGGCCAGCCTGTCGGGTATCCGCCAAACGCGGGTTCTGGAAGCCTTGTACCTCGACACGCCGCAGAATGCGGACCTGGCACGGGTGGCCTTGGGCCTGTTGCAGGAGCTGCCTGGGGGCGAGCAAGGTGTGCGCTGGCGCTTGTACGAGGGCTATCGGGGCGGGCCGATGCTGGCGCAGTGCGGTCAAGGCGGGCAAGCATTTGACCTGGTGCACCGGAACGGCGTGTTCCAACTGCTCGATGATCAGGGTGAGGCGATCGGTGAGGCAGGTGAGCTGTTTGAAGTCATCGCGTCAGCTTATACCGAGGCGCAGCGGGAAATGATGGGGGTCGGTGACCCGTTCTCGCACAACCTCCGGGTGATGCTTGGGCGCGAGGCGGTGAGACACCGTGACCAGATCAGTCGTCTGCTAGGTGTGGTAAGCCCGCGGGCTTTTCGAGCGCCGATGCGCTTGGCCGACGGGCGTTTGGGCTACCCGCTGGGGGGGGCAGGCGTGAGCGGTTTCGCGTCAAGAGGTAATGGCTTTAGGGCGGAATTGCGCGATATCTTCCCTTGGTTGAGTGACGAACAGATTGACACCTTGGTCGATGACGCGAGACGTTCAGGGCGTCAGCTCAGAGGGCTACTGAGGGACCTGAGCACTGAATTCACGGTGCTTCGCAACACGCTGGAAACCTGGGTAGCACAGGAACAGAGCGATGTTCGGGAGGACCGCGATGCCTTGCGCCAGACGTTGTTCAATTGCTGGAGACGGTCGGTGGGGGTGGGCGATCTGCACATCGACGCACAAGAAAACCTCCATGTCATGTATTGCAATTTCAGGTCGGGCGGTTTGCCCAGCCTGCCCGCGCAGGTCACCTTCAGAGGGGTGAGCAGCCTGTCGTTGCTGCACCTTGACCTCATGGAAATACCTGACAGTTTCTTGTTGGCCTTCCCTAATCTCAGAACCCTTGATTTGGGTGGCAACCTACTGACGCGGCTGCCGCAACCGTTGCTGCAGTTCACGCAGCTACGGCACCTGAGCCTTACCAACAACCGCATTGGCCTGAACCTGCAGCAAGCCGCCACACTGGCCTGTTGTACTGGCCTGGAATCCCTCGACCTGTCCCACAATCCACTGCGGCGGGGGTTCACGTTGGCCGGGTTGACCGAACTGCGCTGGCTGAGCCTTCGCGACACACAAATCACCCAGCTTCCCCCAGGCATTTTCGACCGCGATCAGTTGGTGGCTGTTGACTTGCGGGAAAACCGGATCCGGCAGGTGCCGGAGCATTACTACCAGTTACCCGTATGGCGCCGTCGAAGGATCCGCCTGAGTGGCAACCCCTTGGGTGAAGCACAGACAGAGCGGTTGCAGGCTTCGCTGAGGAGCGAGCAACTTGTCGTCGACGAGGAGCAAGCGCTGCTGCGGCTGGATCACGCGCGTGAAGTATGGGGGGATGCGGTGGCCCCGGAGCATCGCGGCTTGATGCTCGCAGCCTGGGATTCCCTGGATGCAGGGACGGAGTCCGAGCGGTTTTTCCGCGTCCTCAGGCAACTGTTGATGTCCGAGGATTTTCGCGTCAATGCGCGGGCGATGGGTAATCGGGTGATGGCGGTGTTGCAAGCGATGGCCATCACGCCGGAATTGCGGGAGCACCTGTTGTCCGTGGCCAATGATGAATGGGGGTGCCAGGATGGTGCAACCTGGTGCTTGAGCAATCTCGAACTGAACCTGCTCGTGTGGCAAGTTGAACATGCCGCTCAAGGAAAGGACGAACGCGCCCTGCTTCGCCTGGGAAGATGTTTATGGCGCCAGGATGCGGTCGACAGGTTTGCTACCCGATGGGCACTCGAACATGGCAGGGAGCAAGAGGGAAGTGAGGTCGGTTTGGCCTTCAGGGTTGGGCTGAGGGAACCGCTCGACTTGCCCCTGCAGGTGGGTGATATGAGCTTCCATGCTATTTCAGGGGTTCTCCAGGCGGACCTGGCGGCGGCGCAAGCGGCAGTGCTGGATGCCGAAACCCGGGATGAGCTCGCCCGCTCGATGGTTGACCGTGAATTTTGGCAGGCGCACCTGGAGCGTACTTATCCTGACCGGTTCGCCGAAGTTGACCGGCCGTTCAGGCGGCAGCTTGAAACGGTCCTTGACGATGAAGCGCTCCCTGAGGGTGAGAGGCTCGAGCAGGCAGATGCCATTCGTGACGCCCAACGTGCTGCACGCAGGGGGCTGATGCTGGAGTTGACCATTCGTGCCATGGAAGTGGGGCCAGAAGACCCAGGCGTTCATGTGCGCTGATGGCGGCTCAATGCAGGGGTGGCCTGCCCCTGTGCGAAGCGGCTTTGGGCTATGCTCAGTCAAGGTGACAGGAGCTTGTGTCCGCTCTGTCGCCTTGGCTTCAGAACACTTGGAAATCGACAGTTACTTTTCCACGGCCCGTTCTTGAGTGAAGTGGTTTAGGCTCCTTGTCGGATTTTTCTCCGTGATCTGTAGTCATTGGTATATCGAGACAATAAGGAGATACGCATGCTCGTCCGGTCACTGACTCTCGCTACCTTGCTAGCTGTTGCCGGCCCCTTGTTTGCCGCAGACAGTGATGCACCCCTGGCCAAGGAGCTGGGCAAGGCCAGGCCATTGGTGGTGATTGCCCCGAGCACTGCCGACCCGACCTTGCGCGGGTTGAACAAGGCACTGGAAGACCCGGCCACCCAAGCCGCCTTCAAAGAGCGCAACCTGGTGCTCTACAGCGTCGCCAACATGATGGGCAAGCGCGAGGACAAAAACCTCGAGCAGCAGACCACCATGGCCCTGATCCGCGAGCTCAAGCTGGGCGCGAGCAAGGGCACCAAGGTGATTCTGGTGGGCAAGGACGGCGAACGGCACATGCTCAAGGATGACGAAAGCGGTGAACCTATCGACCCGCAGGCGATTTTCAAGGCGGTCGATGAATTGCCCGCCAGCGAAAAGGCGGTGACCGCACCCGAACCTGTGGCCGCGGCGCCGGACGCAAAGGCCAAGGACAGCAAACCGGCCAAGCCAGCCAAACCGGCGGCCCCACCCAAACCGCTGGAAGACTGAACACGCGTCCTGGCCCCAAGGTAGCTTGGGGCCCGTTGCCGGGCGTTGTGTATCCCACTGTATCTGACCGCGCTGCAGACCCGCTCCCATACAAAAGCGCGCCTGGCGCGATACATTCACGACAAACCGCAACGGCTTAATGGCTCCACTTTCCAACCACAGTGGAGCTGCATCATGACTCAAGCAAAAAACACCCTCGGCCTGCTCGGCGCCGCCCTGATCGGCAGCATGGCATTGACCAGTAGTGCGTTTGCCGTGGAACCGCTGGCACAAGGTTACCAACTGGCTTCGGCCAAGGTGGCCGGCGAGGGCAAGTGTGGCGAAGGCAAATGCGGCGGCAGCGCCAAGGCCACCCAAAGCGAAGGCAAATGCGGTGAGGGCAAGTGTGGTGCCAGCGCCAAGGCCGGGGCTGAAGGCAAATGCGGCGAAGGCAAGTGCGGCGATGCCTCGTTCGCCAAAACCGACAGCAACCACGATGGCAAGGTCTCGCGGGATGAGTTTCTGGCGGTGGCCAAGGACCGTGCCGGCGACTTCGACAAGATCGACAGCAACCATGACGGCTTCATCTCCGAGCAAGAAGCGGCGGACCACCTGAAGGCGATCTATCAAGCCAATGGCAAGGCCATGCCCGAGGGGCTGTTCAGCCATTTGGCTGGCAAATCCTGACCTTACCCTTTGAAGTGACGCAACGCCCCTCCTGCTGGTCAGGCGGGGCGTTGTGCCTGTTGGAGACCTGTTTATGCGTGCTGCGACGTTGAACACCGGGCTTGGCTTGCGCCGTGGCCTGTTGCCGGAACTGCTAACGATGGACGCTGGTGCAGTGGACTTTCTTGAATGCGCGCCGGAAAACTGGATAGCGGTTGGCGGCGCCTACGGCAAGGGCCTGGCCCAGTTGGCCGAGCGCTTTCCCATAACTTGCCACGGGCTGTCGTTGTCGCTGGGCGGCAGTGAGCCACTCGACCTGCATTTTCTCGATCAGACCCGCCATTTTCTCGATCGCCACCAGGTACGCCTGTACAGTGAGCACTTGAGCTATTGCAGTGACGACGGGCACCTGTACGACCTGATGCCCATACCGTTCACCGACGAAGCCGTGCACCATGTGGCTGCGCGCATACGCCAGGCGCAGGAGCAATTGGGCCGGCGTATTGCCGTGGAAAACATCAGCTACTACGCCGCGCCTTATCAGGCGATGAGCGAGCTTGATTTTATCCGTGCGGTACTCGATGAAGCCGATTGCGACTTGCTGCTGGACGTCAACAACGTTTTCGTCAATGCCTGCAACCACGGCTACGAAGCCCGGGCCTTTCTTGAAGGCTTGCCCCAGGCCCGGGTGACCGGCATGCACATAGCCGGCCATTACGATGAAGCACCGGACCTGAAGGTCGACACCCATGGGGCGCCGGTAAAGGAAGATGTGTGGGCGTTGTACACCCTCGCTTGTGTGCGCTTTGGCGTGCAGCCGACCGTGCTCGAACGGGATTTCAACTATCCCCCGCTGGCCGAACTGTTGGCCGAGACGGCGCGTATCCGCAGCGTGCAACTGGCGTCGGGAGGGCAGCGTGATGAATGAGATGTTGCGCGAGCAGCAATACACCTTGGCCCGTCACGTGCGCGACCCGCAACGCAACGCACCGCCGCCGGGCGTGGAGGCGCGACGTCTGAAGGTTTACCGCGAGTTGTTCTATGGCGCTATCGAGGGCCTCCTGGCGGGCAGCTTCCCGGTGATGCGTCAGGCGTTGGGTGAACAGCGTTGGCATGCCCGCGTGCGAGCTTTCTATGCCAACTACCGTAGCCAGACGCCCTTGTTTACCGAGATTGCCGAAGCGTTTGTCGATTATCTGCAAGGCGTCGAGCTGGATGCGCCCTGGCAGTTGGAGCTGGCGCACTATGAGTGGGTCGAGGCGCAGTTGTATTTGAGCGATGCCGAGGACCCGGCCCATGACCCGGCAGGCGATTTGCTGGACGGGGTGCCGTTGTTGTCCTGCGTGGCGCGGGTGCTGGCTTATCAGTGGCCGGTAGAGCGCATTGGGGTGGATTATCAGCCAACGGTTGCGCCCGAGGCACCGACGTTGCTGCTGGTGTATCGCGATGCTGCGTTGACGGTGCGCTTTGCCCGCCTGGCGCCGATGGCCTATCGGTTGCTGGCGCTGGAGCAGGGTACCGGACGGGCGCGCCTGGAGGCGTTGGGAGGGGATGCGCAGCAGGGGCTGGCATTGCTGGCGGGGTTGCGCGAACAGGGTGTCATTGTCGGAACAGTTTGAGGGCCTTGGGGGCGCTTTGCGCCCCATCGCCGGCAAGCCAGCTCCCACAGGCTCGGTGCAAGGTGCTCT
>NZ_JBICMM010000005.1:0-13626 GCF_043106425.1 Pseudomonas sp. FYR_2 | reverse complement strand
GTCAGGGTCGCGGTGGTGTTATCGACCGAATCGTTGATCGTGGTCTGAGCCGGGGTCGGATTCGGGGTCAACTGCTCGAAGTTGCCGCCAGTGGCGCCTTCAATGGTCACGCTGACGGTCGAGCCGTTGTTGTAAACGTCGTTCGCCGGGGTCTGGAAATCAACGCTGCCCTGGGTCTTGCCGGCCTCAACGGTAATGGTCTGGCCGTTGGACAGAGTCACGGTTACCGGGGTCTGAGCCGGGTTGCTCAGGGTCACGGTGTAGGTGATCACGCCGCCTTCAGTAACGCTTGGCGAAGCCGTCAGTGTCGCAGTGGTCGTATCGATGGTATCGGTCACTTGGGTAACCGCGGGCGTTTGCGGCAATGTCACCGTCAAACCGCCGCCACCGGTGGCACCGGTGACAGTCGCCGAGATCTGCCCGCCGTCGATATACGGTGTATCGTTCGCCGGGACAACGACATTGACACTACCGCTGGTCTGCCCGGCCGGAATGACGATCACGGCGCCATTGGACAGGGTAATGACCAGGTTGGTAGTCGGTGCCTGTCCAACCGTGGCGGTATAAACAATTACGCCACCCGCTTCGCTGATGGAGGGAGTGGCGCCAAGGAGCAGGTCGGTTGCAACGTTGGTGTCCGTCGTCGGCGTGGTCACCAGGTTGTTGTTGGTGTCACCCAGCAGGCCGACTTCTTCACTGTCCAGCGTGGCTGCAAAGCCCAGCCCTTCAGTGGGGAATCCAACGGTGGGGTCAACCCGGCCCGCCGTTTCTTCGAGCATCACGAAGCTGTGACCACCACCCAGCGCGCCACCACCGCCTGCGGTCGATGGACCGGCTGCGGTAGCTTCAAGCTCGGTAGTCGGGTCGACACCCGCAGCGATCGCCTGCTGCAGCTCTTCCACCGACGGCGCGGCCTGTGCGGTCGCCTGGCTCAGGTCGGCGCTGCTGTCAGGCGTATCGGCGCTCCACTGGCTGTCACGGCCCAGGTCAAGCAGACGGCCATCGGCCAGTTCCAGAGTCACTGCACCGCCCGGACCAGTGAGCACTTCCTCACCTGCCAACAGGCGGTCCCCCTCGATGAGCACACGACGAATGCCCTCTGGGGATACCGCAATAACCTGGCCGACAATGCTTTTGACGATGGCTACAACGCTGCTCATTGGACTCTCCGTGTGACCCGATGGGTACTTCCCTGCCAGAGCGGCACTGCAAGCCACTTCAGGCGGAACTTATGTCGATGTTCTCTTGACGCTTTATTGCGTCAATATTCCGTCTATAACTTTTTGAAACCGCAGTACTGCCAAAGTATTGACCTTATACAGGCCATCCTAAACAATCGGCAATGTAATGTCACATTGATATTTGTACCTTAGCCAACCGTTTGCCGAGGACAAATGTCGTACATCATCGAAAATGCGCTGGCTGTTAAGTTCAGCAGCCTTTTCCACATACGGGCAGTTGTCATTACCCACTTTAGAAGCACCGCCCATCGGCTACCGTCAAGGTCGTTGGCGTCAACATTCTGGTCACTCCCGTTGCCACAGGCCCGTGCGCGTTTACAAGCACAAACCTTGCCTGAAGGCGGCCGGAAAAGGGGTTGAAACCCAGGTAGAATCAGGGCTGCACTCATGCCCTCTCCAACCAAAGCCTGCTACCGACCGAGGCCACCAACAACGCTTTACCGCAGATCAAACAGATAGCGAACCCGCACGCGAATACTGGCATGGGAATGATGGCAAACCATCGGTGATTACAGAACCACGGTTCAGCGTGCAAACGCACTTCGTGCGATGAATTTTAATGATCTGCCCACTTTAAAACGTCAACAAATCAGCGCCTGTTTACTGACAAGCCCGCGAGCCGATCATTCACCCACACAGCGTTGTATTGATGGCAGGCTATGCTGCACATGAACCGGATCCCGAACAGGATCAGAAATGAAACAGTCACCGCATGGCAGCGTCTGTGCAGTAGCAATAACGACGTAGAATTGTTTACTCAGTATCGATTCAAGGCGACCATTGGCCAGCTGCCTCGCAGCACCATTGAACGTCAGGGTGAGCCGACAGACCTGAACGGCGGCACACCCACCCCACCCACCACAAGGATGAAGAGAGCGCCGCGTGGAATCTGAAGTCAGTCGAGTCCAACTCAGCCACGATCCACGCAGTCAGCATGACGATCCCTTGCTGGATAGTCTGCTGAGCCTGTGTGTCCTGCACCAGAAACCCGCCAGCCGGGTCATGCTGACCACGGGCCTGCCGCTGCCCGCCCAGCGCCTGAGCCCCGAGCTGCTGCCCCGCGCGGCCGCCCGGGCGGGCCTGCAAGGGCGCCTGCTGCAACGCAAGCTGGAGCAGATCCCGAGCATCGCCATGCCGGCCATGTTGCTGCTCAAGGAAGGCCGCAGCGCCGTCCTGCTGGGCTGGGAAAATGAAGATACCGCACGCCTGCTGCTCAGCGAGAGCGACGGTGGTGAGGTGCATGTCAGCCGCGAAGCCCTGCACAGCGACTACAGCGGTCGGGTGTTCTTTGCCCAGCCGCAACACAAGTTCGACGTCAACCACGGCAACCTGATCCCACGGGCTAAGTCGTGGTTCCGCGACACGCTGCTGCGCAGCAAGTGGCTATATATCGATGCCATCGCCGCCAGCCTGGTGATCAACCTGATTGCCCTGGCCGCGCCGTTGTTCGTGATGAACGTGTATGACCGCGTGGTACCTAACCAGGCTACGTCGACACTTTGGGTGCTGGCCGTCGGCATCGCCGGTGCCTACATCTTCGACCTGATCCTCAAAGGCCTGCGCGGCCTGTGCCTGGACCTTGCCGGCAAGAAGACCGACCTGATCATTTCGGCGACGCTGTTCGAACGCATCGTCGGCATGTCGATGAAGTACCGGCCGGCACGGGTGGGTAGCTTTGCCCAGAACATTCACGAATTCCAGGGGCTGCGCGACTTCCTCGCCTCGCTGACGCTTACCAGCCTGATCGACCTGCCTTTCACCATCCTGATCCTGATCGTCATCGCCATCATTGGCGGGCATCTTGTGTGGATCCCGATCATCGCCTTCCCGCTGGCCCTGGGCATCGGCTATGCCCTGCAACGGCCGCTGATGGCGACCATGGAGCGGACGATGGCCCTGGCCTCGGAGCGCCAGTCCAGCCTGATCGAGACCCTGGCCGGCCTGGACGCGGTGAAGGTCAACAACGCCGAAAGCGAACGCCAGTACATGTGGGAGCAGACCCTCGGTACACTCAGCCGCCTGGAGCTGAGGGTGAAGGTGCTGTCTAGCCTGGCGATGAACATCACCCTGCTGATCCAGCAACTGGCGGGCGTGGCGATGATCTGCGTCGGCGTGTACCTGATCATCGATGGCAACCTGAGCATGGGTGGCCTGGTGGCCTGCTACATGCTCAGCGGCCGCGCGCTCGGCCCACTGGGCCAGCTGAACGGCCTGCTCGCCCGCTACCAGCAGGCCAAGGTGACCATGGTTTCCACCGACCACATGATGGATCTGCCGCAAGAGCGCAACTTCGAAGAGCGCCCACTGAGCCGCAAGGTGCTGCAGGGTAGCGTCGAGTTCCGCGGGGTCGATTTCACCTACCCCAACCAGCAGAACCTGGCCCTGAAGAACATCAACCTGACCATCCGCCCCGGCGAGAAGGTCGGCATCATTGGCCGCAGCGGCTCGGGCAAGAGCTCGCTGGCCAAGCTCATCGTTGGCCTGTACGAGGCTAATGGCGGCTCGCTGCTGGTCGATGGTGTGGACATTCGCCAGATCGACGTCAGCGAACTGCGCCACAACATCGGCTATGTACCGCAGGACATTCAGCTGCTGGCTGGCACACTGCGCGACAACCTGGTCAGCGGTGCCCGCTACATCGAGGACGAACTGATCCTGCAAGCTGCCGA
This sequence comes from Pseudomonas sp. FYR_2, assembly GCF_043106425.1. Taxonomy (NCBI): domain Bacteria; kingdom Pseudomonadati; phylum Pseudomonadota; class Gammaproteobacteria; order Pseudomonadales; family Pseudomonadaceae; genus Pseudomonas; species Pseudomonas sp. FYR_2. The sequence goes on along the minus strand of NZ_JBICMM010000005.1, from coordinate 9,716 downwards.
GCTGGCAGGCGTGCATGAATTCGCCCGCCTGCACCCGGACGGCTACGAGCTGCAAGTGGGGGAGCGTGGGCAGAACCTGTCCGGCGGCCAGCGGCAGAACGTTGCCCTGGGGCGTGCGCTGCTGCTCAACCCGCAGCTGCTGCTGCTGGACGAGCCGACCAGCGCCATGGACAACACGGGCGAAGAACGCCTCAAACAGCGCCTGCAAGCCGTGGTGGAGGGCAAGACGGTGCTGTTGGTCACGCACCGTGCCTCGCTGCTGTCGCTGGTAGACCGACTGATCGTGATCGATCGCGGACAGATAGTCGCCGACGGCCCGAAAGCCGCGGTCATGGATGCGCTGAAGAAGGGGCAGATCAGTGTTGCATAAGCTGGATATGGGGCAATTCAAGGATGGCCTGCGGCGCTATTTCAAGGGCTCCGACTCACTGGGCGGCCAGCCGCTGCCAGAGGTGAACAAAGCCCTGATCGAGGATGCGCCAAGGGTGGTACGGCTGACCATCTGGGGGGTGATCCTGTTCTTCGTGTTCATGATCGTATGGGCCAGCGTTGCGCCCATCGATGAGGTCACGCGGGGCGAAGGCAAGGCTATCCCGTCTTCCAAGGTGCAGAAGATCCAGAACCTGGAAGGCGGCATCGTCGCCGAGATTTTCGCCAAGGAAGGGCAGATCGTAGAAGTGGGCCAGCCGCTGCTGCGCCTGGACGAAACCCGTTTCGCCTCCAACGTCGGTGAAACCGAGGCAGATCGACTGGCCATGGCCCTGCGGGTCGAACGGCTGAGTGCGGAAGTTCAGGACAGCCCGCTCAAGATCGACGAAGCACTGCGCAAAGCCGCACCCAGCCAGGCAGCCAGTGAAGAGTCGCTGTACCAGAGCCGGCGCCAGCAACTGCAGGACGAAATTGGCGGCCTGCAGCAGCAGCTGGTCCAGCGCCAGCAGGAACTGCGTGAATACAGCTCCAAGCGCGCCCAGTACGCCAACAGCCTTGAGCTGCTGCGCAAGGAAATCGGCATGTCCGAACCGCTGGTGGCCACCGGTGCGATTTCCCAGGTAGAAGTGCTGCGCCTACGCCGTGCCGAAGTTGAAAACCGCGGCCAGCTTGACTCCACCGCACTGGCCATCCCGCGTGCCGAGGCCGCCATCCGCGAGGTGCAGAGCAAGATCGAAGAGACCCGTGGCAAGTTCCGCAGCGAAGCATTGACCCAGCTGAACGAGGCACGCACCGAGCTGAACAAGGCGACCGCCACCAGTAAGGCACTGGACGACCGGGTACACCGCACCATGGTTACTTCACCGGTGCGCGGTATCGTCAAGCAGCTGCTGGTGAACACCATTGGCGGGGTCATCCAGCCAGGCAGCGATATCATCGAGATCGTGCCACTGGACGACACGCTGGTCATCGAAGCGAAAATCCTGCCCAAGGACATCGCCTTCCTGCACCCAGGCCAGGAAGCGACGGTGAAGTTCACCGCCTATGACTACACCATCTACGGTGGGCTCAAGGCCAAGCTGGAACAGATCGGTGCGGACACCATCACCGATGAAGACAAGAAGACCACGTATTACCTGATCAAGCTGCGTACCGATCGCAGCCACCTGGGGACTGACGAGAAACCACTGCTGATCATTCCGGGGATGGTGGCCACGGTGGATATCATGACCGGCAAGAAAACCATCATGAGCTACCTGCTCAAGCCGATCATGAAGGCGCGTTCGGAAGCGCTGCGCGAGCGGTGATGATCCTGGCCACTGCTTGATAGTGGCCCTTCTAGCCGTATCGCCGGCAAGCCAGCTCCCACAGGTCCTGCACTCGCCTTGAGGTCGCCGCAGTACTTGTGGGAGCTGGCTTGCCGGCGATGAGGCCAGGACAGCCAACACACAATAATTCAGCGCCAGGGCGCAGGTTCGCCAACCAGCTGCCCCTGAATCCCGCCTACCCCCATCTCCTTCAACACCAGCCGCTCCCCTTCCGTCTCGACCCGCTCGGCAATCAACGGCAGATCGATGCTATGTGCCGCGCGCTGGATCGCTTCGATGAACAGGCGTTTGTGCTGCTCTTGGTCGATGTTGCGGATATAGCTGCCATCAATTTTCAGATACGCCAGGCCCAGGTGCGCCAGGTTGCCGATCATGCTGAAGCGGCCGCCGAAACGCTGCAGCGCCAGACCAAAGCCAAGCGCGTGCAGGCGCCGGGTCAGGTGCTCCAGAGCCGCCTGCTCAGGCAACTGCTCCTCACCAATTTCAAACACCAGCCGAGGCCCCATGGCCGTGTTCTGGCCCAGCAGCTCGAAGACGCGCTGCAGGGCCGTGGGGTCGGCCAGCGTGGCGGCCGACAGGTTCAGCGCCAGCACCTGGTCATGCCCACGCAAGTGCGCCAGTACTTTCTCCAGCACCAGCACATCCAGCCGTGGCATCCAGCCAAAGCGTTCCAGCCAGGGCAGGAAGCGGCCCGCGGGCAACGCCTCGCCCTGGCCATCCTTCAAGCGCGAAATCACTTTGTGGTGCAGAACCCGTTGTGCCGTGCCGGCGTCCACCACGGGCTGGAAAAACAGTTCGAAATGCCCATTGATAAAGGCTTGGTCAAGCCGCTCATGCCAGTCGTGCTGGCTGTCCGCCGCAACGGCAGCCACGCCTTGTTCAAGGCACACCCAGCCTGGCGTCGGCTGGTTTTCGGCACGGGCCAGGGCTTCGTCGGCAAGCTTGAGCAACGCCTGTGGTGCATCACCGGGGCTGAAAGGCGCAAGGCCGATGCAGGCAACCGGGTCGATATCACTGGCGCCGGTCTCGTGCAGGCTCTGCAGCGTCGCTTCCAGCGCCTGGGCAAGGTGTACCGCTTCCTCATGCACCATGCCCGGCGCCAGCACAGCAAACTCGCCGCCACGGCTGCGGGAAATCAGGTCGTTGGTTTCCGGGAAACTGGCACAGGTACGGCGCAACTGCTCACCCACAGCTTGCAGCAACTGGTCGGTGCGCTGGCCACCCAGTCGGGCGTTCAAACCCGCCAGGCCTTGAACGCGCAGCAACAGCAGGTAACCCGCGCGCGCTTCTTCCAGGTTGCTCACCCGGGTGTTCAGTTGCATCTCGAAATAGCGGCGGTTGGACAAGCCGGTCAAACTGTCCTGGTACGACTCGGCACGCAGCCGCTCGCTGCGCTCGGCCTGCTCGGTGAACAAGGCCTTGAGCTTCTCGACCATCTGGTTCATTGCCTGCACCACGCGACGCAACTCCGGCGTACGCGGCAACTCGGGCAGGCTTAGGAATTCGCGACGGGCAATGGCGTGGGATTGCTCGACCATGTAGTCCAGCGGCCGCAACTGGCGGCGCAGCAGCAAGGCGCCGAGCACGGCACTGGCGGCACCGCACAGCAGCAACCAGCCCAGGCTGCCCAGGGCGCTTTGCCAGAGCTTGGCAATGGCGAACATCGGGTGGCTGATCACTTCAACGCGCGCGGCCTGCTGCCAGCCACGGCTGACGATGGCGTCCCCGCCGGCAGCCTCCAGGCCGATCAGGTGCACGAACCAGCGCGGTACACCGCCAGGGTCCGGCTCGGCGTGGCGCTCCACCAGCACGGCATTGGAACCCAGGTCGACGACCTTGATGCTGGAGTAGTAACCACTGTCGAAGATCGAACTGACCATCAGCTCGACCATCGCCGGGTCGTCGATATTAGGCGTCAGTGACAGCGCCAGTGCGGTCGCAGCATCCTGGGCATGCGAGCGCAGCTGGTTGACGTACTGGCTGCGCGAGCTTTCCAGGCTGACCATGAAACTGCCACTGAAGGCGACCACCAGGAACAGGCAAATGGCCAACAGCAATTGTTTGAACAGTGACATCTGTGCTCCTTCAGTAAACAGGCTCGGCCGGGAACCCTTCGGCCTGCATTTTTTTCAGCAAATCCTGCCAGCGTGACAGCCGCTTGGTATCGCCGACCTTCTTGTTGCCCGCAGCCCCCGTCAGCCACAAGCCCTCGCCATTGAACGCGTATACCGGCAACAGGTCGGTACGCTGGCTGGCCGGCTTGATGGCGTCCATCAGGCTATCGAGCACCAAAGGCTGGGCCTGTGGGCTTGAATAATAGGTCAGCACCATATGTGCCCGGTTCTGCCGCAACGCCTTTACGTAGGTGATGCGCAGTTTTTCGCTGGGGATGCCCATGCGCCGCAGGCTGAAATATTTGGCGATGGCGTAGTCTTCGCAGTCCCCGGCGCCCTTGATCAAGGCCTGCACCGGTGTGGCCCAGTAATCGACCTCATGCCAGAGGTCGATGTCTTCGACATAGCGCAATTGCTGGTTGAAGAAGCGGTTGACCACTTGCAACCGCTCAAGCTCGCTACCCTGCTTCTGGGTAGCCATCAGGTTCTGCCAGGCATCGATGCGCCCCTTCCCGGCCCCCAAGGGGCCATACAGGGCCTGCGACTTGCGGCTGATCTGGGAAAAATCCCAATCCGCGTGCAAGCCGCCCAGCAGCAGACTGCCCAGCAGCGCGGCAAAGCCGACACATCGCACAACGGTTTTGAGCACCCAGGATATCGCCACTGCGAAGCCCTGTTCAGACCAGTCGAAAGCAGCGATGGTGGGCCCTGCCACAACAAAAGACAATGGCACGCTGCAATCATGCACCCGCTTGTCAGCCCGCCTACACTTTCTGTTTATAACCTTCTATAGGTCGCTTCCTTTGGCAGGCGACTTCATCCACCATAGCCGCGCTTTTGGGGCGCCCGTTCCATTACAGGTGCAGGTTTGACAATTCCCATGGGCTGTAACTAGTGTCATTGGATCCAACTTTAGTCATCGTTGAGGCAGACGTCGCGTGGCCGAGAAAATCAAATTGAGCAATGTGCTGGCCAGCGAGCAGCTGTTGCCGCACCAGGCCCGTGGCGTGATCGAAGAACGCCTGCGTAGCGCCATTCTCGATGGGCGCTTGCCGCCAGGTACTGCCGTGCGCCAGCAAGAACTCGCCACCTTGTTCGGCGTCAGCCGCATGCCCGTGCGCGAGGCCCTGCGCCAGCTGGAAGCACAATCGCTGCTGAAAGTGGAAATGCACAAAGGTGCAGTGGTTGCGCCGTTGATCGGCGAAGATGCGGTGGACACCTATGCCCTTCGTGTACTGCTTGAGAGCGAGGCACTGCGCCAGTCCATCCCGCTGCTGGATGCCAGCGACATCGCCAGCGCCCGTGGGTATATCCAACTGCTGGAAAACGAAACCCGCCATGCCGAAATCGGCCGCCTGAACCGCCTGTTCCACATGTCGCTGTACAACAAGGCGCCAAATAAAAAACTGCTGCGCCTGATCGAGAACGAACTGAACGAAGAGGAACGCTTCCTGCGTTTTCATCTTTCGTCCATGGGCTTGGGCAAGCTCACCCAGGATGATCACAACGCACTGGTGGATGCGGCCAGTGACAAGCTGGTGGATGAGGCGGTAACAGTGCTGGAACAGCACCTCAATAATGGCGCGCGGGTAATCCGTAATTACCTGGATACGCAGTTGGGGCGCTAATCCGTCGCCGGCTTCAGGGGCGACGCGAGCTGATGGGTTGCAAATTGATCCTGCCCCGCCAACAATGAGACTAATTATCATTCATGTCCATTGATGCCGGCGCCCTCCTCCATGCCCAGCAACGACTGCGTGCAAACGCTCTATAGTGACCACCATGGCTGGTTGCACACCTGGTTGCGCGGCAAGCTCGGCAACGCCGCCGATGCCGCAGACCTGGCCCAGGACACCTTCGTACGCCTGCTGCAGCGCCGTGAGCAGTTGCAGCTGAATGCTCCCAGGGCCTTCTTGCGCACAGTAGCGCGCGGGCTGGTAATCGATCACTGGCGCCGCGAGGAGCTGCACAGGGCCTACCTGGAGGCGCTGGCCCATGTACCGGAAGCGCAGGCCCCCTCTGCAGAAACCCGCGAGCTGCTGCTGGAGTTGCTTGAGCGCATTGCACGCATGCTCGACGGCCTCAAACCCAAGGTACGACGCGCCTTCCTGCTGGCCCAATGCGAGGGGCTGAAGCACCAGGCCATCGCCGAACAGATGGGAATCTCCGTCCGCACGGTAGAACGCTACATAGCCGACGCGCTCTACCACTGCTACGTGCTGCGCTACGAAGCCGAGTGCTGAAGCGATGGCCGCCGCACGCCCTGATGCAAAAGTGGTCAAGCAGGCCATCCAGTGGATGCTACGGCTTCGTGAAAGCGGGCATGACCCGGCTCTACAATCAGAATTCGCACAATGGCGCAATGCTCGGCTCGAACACGAGCAAGCCTGGCAACGGCTTGCACACCTGTATCAAGACCTCGACTTGCGTGCCATACCCGGTGCCGGGCTGGCGTTGCAAACCCTGGAAACCAGCCAGCAACGCCTGCACAGGCGGCAGGCGCTGAAGCTGCTTGGCGGCGTTGTTATGGCGGGGTCGGCAACATGGCTGGCCAAAGACATCGATGCCGTCAGTGCATGGGCCTCGGACTATGCCACCGGCACGGGCGAGCGACGCGCTTTCACGCTGCCCGATGGCTCACTGATGCAACTCAATACCCACAGTGCAGTGGACCTGGCCCTCAGTGACCAACAGCGTCTGGTCTACCTGAAGCACGGGGAGCTGATGATCACCTGCGGCTCTCGGCATTCCTTGCGGGTACAAACACGTGACGCGCTGCTAGAAGGCTTCGAAGGGCGCTTTGTGGCCTACCAGGACAGCGACTGTACGCGCGTCAGCGTCAGCCACGGCAAAGTCGCGATTCATCGACCTGGCAATGGCCAGCTGCTGTGGATCGAAAGCGGCCAGAACTGGCGCCTGGATGCTCAAGGCGCGCACCGGCTCGCACACATGGACATGGATGCGATGGCATGGGCCGAAGGGCTGATCGTGACCCAGGACATGCGCTTGGCCGACTTCCTCGCGCAGGTCAGCCGTTATCGTCATGGTTATCTGGGCTGCAGCGAGGAGGTTGCTGATCTACGCCTGTCGGGGGTGTTCCGTCTCGAAGACCCGGAGCAACTGCTGCAGTTGCTGCCGCAGACGCTGCCCGTAAAGCTTCGTCAACGTACACGCTGGTGGGTACGTGTAGAGCGCCTGGCCTGATAAGGCCTTATCGATTTCTGGCGGGTTTTGAATCCCGGTCCGGCTAGGACAGTAAGCGACCCCTTCTGTCCTCAACCCTTCAACGGACCCTTCATGTCTATCAACCCGGTGTTAATGCACACGTTCCAACCAAATGATCTTCGACCTGCCCTGCAATCTGTACGCTTACGCCAATCCATCCGGGCTGCCCTGTTTGGGACCGCCTTGGGCCTGGCAACCGCTTCGCAGCTTTCCGTAGCAGCTGAAACGGCCCAGGTGAGTCATCACTACGCAATCCCGGCCGGCCAGCTTGCTGAGGTACTCAATCAGTTCGCTCGCCAGGCCGGCATTACCCTGTCGGGTACGCCTGAGCTTACCGATGGCCTGCAGTCCAACGGCCTACAGGGGCAATACGCTAACGATCAGGCGCTGCGCCAACTGCTCAATGGCAGCGGCCTGGAGGCCGTCAGCCAGGACGGACGTAGCTATGTGCTGCAGGCACAGCGCCAGGACGCCGCACTGTCATTGCCCGACACTGATATCCGTAGTTTCACCCTTGGCAATGCACTGGGCAGCATGGAGGGCTACAACGCCACCCACAGCCAGGTGGCGACCAAGACCAGCATGCCGTTGGTCGAGACCTCCCAATCGGTGTCGGTGGTTACCCGCCAACAGATGGATGATCAAGGCTCGCAGACCGTTGCCCAGGCCATGCGTTACACGCCAGGGGTACTGACTAACCCTTACGGTGCGACCCACCGTTACGACTACGTGGCCATGCGCGGCTTCAACGACGGCTCTGTGGATAACATCTATGTCGATGGGCTCAAGTCCATGGGCGACAACGGCACCTACAGCACCATGCAGGTGGACCCGTACTTCCTTGAGCGCATCGACATTCTCAAGGGGCCATCTTCGGTACTGTACGGGCGAAGCTCACCGGGTGGCCTGGTAGCCCTGACCACCAAGAAGCCACTGTTTACTCCCTACCATCAGGTTCAGGCCACGGTTGGTACCCAGGGCCAGCGGGGGACGGGTTTTGATTTCAGCGGCCCTGTGGACGATGACAAGCGTATCGCTTATCGACTGACAGGCCTGGCGGATGCTTCCGACACACAGTTCGACCACAGCAAGGAAGAACGCTACGCCATTGCACCGGCGATCAGCATCGACTTCACCGAAGACATGTCGCTCACGCTGCAAGCGTATCTGCAGCACGACCCTAACGGTGGTTACCACGGCGGCAACCCTGCAGACGGCATGCTGCACAAGCGCAACGGCTTGCGCCTGTCAGACCACTTCTTCGAGGGTGAGCCGGGCATCGACAACTACGAGCGCACACAGCAGTCCTTCAGCTACCAGTTCGAGCACCGTTTCAACGATGTGTTCACCGCACGGCAGAACTTCCGCTACCAGGATTCCGACGTATCCATGGACCAGGTGTATTCGGCCGGTTGGGCGGACGCCGACAGCAACATTCTCAACCGTGCCTACACCGGCGGCGACGAGCGCCTGCATTCGTACATCATCGACAACATGCTGCAGGCGGAATTCTTCACGGGTGCTGCCAAACACACCCTGCTACTGGGCACCGACTACCAGCGGCGCAAGGCTGACGTCACTTGGCGTTATGGCACCGTCGACCCGTTGGATGCCGGGAACCCGCAGTATGGCGATGGCAACCTTCAGGTACTGGGTGAGAACCGCTACCTGCGGCGTTTGCAGCAAACTGGCGTGTACCTGCAGGACTTGGTAGAGCTGGACCAGTGGCGCTTTTCTTTAGGGCTGCGCCAGGACTGGGTGAAGGTGTCTGAAGAGAATCGCGACAGCGATACCAAGGTCAGCGATCAGCGCTCCAAAATGACTACCCGGGCCGGGGTGCTCTACCTGTTCGAGAACGGCATTGCACCCTATGTCAGCTACTCGGAGTCGTTCAACCCCAACACCGTGTCCGACCAGGAAGGCCGTCCGCTGGCACCGACGGAGGGCACGCAATGGGAGGCTGGCATCAAGTACCAGCCACCAGGCAGCGACAACTTGTTTACCGCATCGGTATTCCGTATCGAGCAAGAGAACCTGGCGTCCAAGCAGCCTGACGAAGACTTCTATCGCCCTGTAGGTAAAGTACGTTCCCAGGGGCTGGAGCTGGAGGCGCATGTGCAACTGACCGACAGCTTGAAGCTGTTGAGTGGCTATACCTATACCGACATCGAGTACGCCAAGGCGATGCCGAGCCTGGTGTCGGGCAACCTGGACAACAAAGGCAATTCGCCAACCCAGGCGCCGAAGCAGATGTTCTCGCTGTGGGCCGACTACAACATCCACCAGGGGGCCCTGGATGGCCTGCGGTTAGGCGGTGGCGTGCGGTATGTGGGGTACAGCTGGGTGGATGCGGAAAACAGCATGAAGGTGCCTTCCTACACCTTGTTCGACGCCTCGATCGGCTACGACTTGGGCAAGGTGGGGCTCAAGGGCGTGGATGTGCGCCTTAACGCCAACAACCTTACCAACGAAAGCTACATCACTTCCTGTGCCAGCCTGAACTACTGCTACATGGGTGAAGAGCGCAACGTCAGCGCCACGGTCAGCTATCAGTTCTAACGGTTATTGGTACCCGGAAAAGACAAAGCCCCTGTCTGCAGCGCAGACAGGGGCTTTGGGT
>NZ_JBICMM010000059.1:0-15641 GCF_043106425.1 Pseudomonas sp. FYR_2 | reverse complement strand
CGTCACACTCCGTTCTTCAAAGGCTACCGTCCTCAGTTCTACTTCCGTACCACTGACGTGACCGGTAACTGCGAGCTGCCGGAAGGCGTTGAAATGGTAATGCCAGGTGACAACATTCAGATGACTGTTACCCTGATCAAGACCATTGCAATGGAAGACGGTCTGCGCTTCGCTATCCGTGAAGGCGGTCGTACCGTCGGCGCCGGCGTCGTAGCAAAAATTATTGAATAAGTAGTTGATTTACTTGATCAGGCCGGTATAATGGCCGGCCTGATACAGCGTTACAGGTCAGTAGCTCAATTGGCAGAGCGACGGTCTCCAAAACCGTAGGTTGGGGGTTCGATTCCCTCCTGACCTGCCATTTCACCTCGGTGTGATGGCTTTCTTCTTACAGGATCCTCCTCGATGACCCCCAAAACTGAAGCCCAAGAATCGCGTTTTGATCTGTTCAAGTGGCTGGCTGTAGTGGCTTTGGTGGTTGTTGGTGTTGTGGGTAATCAATATTACTCCGCCTCTCCAATCCTGTATCGCGTTCTCGTTCTTCTCGTCCTGGCTGCTGTCGCGGGCTTTGTAGCTCTGCAGACTGCGAAGGGCAAGTCGTTCTTTGCGCTGGCGAAGGAAGCTCGTACCGAGATTCGTAAAGTCGTGTGGCCGACCCGCCAGGAAACCACCCAGACCACGCTGATTGTCGTGGCTGTCGTGCTGGTTATGGCACTGCTGCTGTGGGGGCTCGATTCCCTGCTCGGCTGGGCGGTCTCCTTGATCGTTGGCTAAAGGTGTCCCGTGGCTAAGCGTTGGTATGTTGTGCATGCTTACTCGGGTTACGAGAAGCATGTAATGCGCTCCCTGATCGAGCGCGTCAAGCTGGCTGGCATGGAAGACGGTTTCGGCGAGATCCTGGTCCCGACCGAAGAAGTCGTCGAAATGCGCAACGGCCAGAAGCGCAAGAGTGAGCGTAAATTCTTCCCTGGCTATGTATTAGTCCAGATGGAGATGAACGAAGGGACTTGGCACTTGGTCAAGGATACCCCTCGTGTGATGGGCTTTATTGGTGGCACTGCAGACAAGCCTGCGCCGATCACCGATAAAGAAGCTGAGGCTATCCTGCGTCGCGTTGCCGACGGTAGCGACAAGCCGAAGCCGAAGACGCTGTTCGAGCCAGGTGAAGTGGTTCGAGTCATTGACGGTCCGTTCGCTGACTTCAATGGTAGTGTCGAAGAGGTTAACTACGAGAAGAGCCGTTTGCAGGTTGCAGTGCTCATTTTCGGTCGCTCTACCCCGGTAGAGCTCGAGTTCAGCCAGGTCGAAAAGGTCTAGGCGGACGAAGCATCCCATACCCCGCAGCCCTGTGTGCTGCGGGGTTTTGTCGTCACTGGGATAAAACGCAAGTCATCCGGGGAGCCAACAGGCGTTTGTACCCGATTTTGGAGTAGCTCATGGCTAAAAAGATTCAGGCTTACATCAAGCTGCAAGTTAAGGCCGGCCAGGCCAACCCAAGCCCACCCGTTGGTCCAGCACTGGGTCAACACGGTGTGAACATCATGGAATTCTGCAAGGCCTTCAACGCCCGTACCCAGGGTCAAGAAGCCGGCCTGCCGACTCCTGTGATCATCACTGTTTACAGCGACCGTAGCTTCACTTTCGAGACCAAGAGCACCCCTGCCTCGGTTCTGCTGAAGAAAGCTGCTGGCCTGACCAGTGGTTCGGCTCGCCCGAACACCGTTAAAGTCGGTACCGTTACCCGTGCTCAGCTGGAAGACATCGCGAAAGCCAAACAGGCTGACCTGACTGCCGCTGACCTGGACGCTGCTGTACGCACCATCGCTGGCTCTGCCCGCAGCATGGGCCTGAACGTGGAGGGTGTGTAATGGCTAAGCTGACCAAACGCCAAAAGGCAATCGCCGAAAAAATCGAAGCAGGCAAGGCCTACAACTTCGAAGAAGCGGCAACTCTGCTGGCCTCGCTGCCTGCTGCCAAGTTCGTAGAGTCCTACGACATCGCCGTTAACCTCGGTGTTGATCCGCGTAAATCCGACCAGGTCGTACGTAGCGCTACTGTGCTGCCACACGGCACTGGCAAGACCGTTCGCGTTGCTGTCTTCACCCAGGGTCCAGCTGCTGAAGCCGCTCTGGCTGCCGGCGCCGACCGCGTAGGTATGGACGACCTGGCTGCCGAAATGAAAGGCGGCGACCTGAACTATGACGTTGTCATCGCATCGCCTGATGCCATGCGCGTTGTAGGTCAGCTGGGTCAGGTTCTGGGTCCTCGCGGCCTGATGCCTAACCCGAAAGTCGGTACCGTAACTCCAGACGTAGCCACTGCCGTGAAAAACGCCAAGGCTGGTCAGGTTCGCTACCGCACCGACAAAAACGGTATCATCCACACCTCCGTTGGCAAGATCGGCTTTGAAGCTGGCAAGCTGAAGGAAAACGTTGAAGCCCTGATCGCTGACCTGAAGCGTATCAAGCCAGCTTCCTCGAAAGGTATCTACGTCAAGCGCGTTACCCTGAGCACCACCATGGGCCCAGGTCTGGTCATCGATCAGAGCTCGCTGAACGTGTAAGAACATGGTGGTGTGACCTGTCACGCCACCAGCAAAAATTGGGGTCCCTGCCTGGCGGGGGCTATCCAAGACCGTAGGCGGCGCAAGCCTTAAAACACCAGCCCACGCAGATGGTGCTCCCGATTCGTTACCGAATCAGACACCAAAACGACATCAGGCTTCGGCCAGGTGAAACGGTAAAAACCAGGAGTAAACCCGTGGCAATTAAACTCGAAGACAAGAAGGCCATCGTCGCTGAAGTCAACGAGGCTGCCAAAGTCGCTCTGTCCGCTGTCGTGGCTGATGCCCGTGGTGTGACTGTAAGCGCAATGACCGGACTCCGTAAAGAGGCCCGCGAAGCTGGCGTTTACGTACGTGTTGTACGTAACACCCTGCTGAAGCGCGCTGTTGAAGGCACCGAATTTTCGATCCTCAACGACGCGTTCAAAGGCCCGACCCTGATTGCTTTCTCCAACGAACACCCGGGCGCTGCCGCTCGTCTGTTCAAAGAGTTCGCCAAGGGTCAGGACAAGTTCGAGATCAAGGCAGCTGCGTTTGACGGCAATTTCATTGCAGCGAACCAGATCGACGTGTTGGCTACCCTGCCGACCCGCGACGAAGCTATCGCAAAACTGATGAGCGTGATCCAAGGCGCCACCAGCAAGCTGGCTCGTACTCTGGCAGCCATTCGCGACCAGAAAGAAGCTACCGCCGCCTAAGGCGCGCGAACTCTTTCAAAATCATACGTTTAATTTGATGGCTGCGTAGGCTGTCACCCCAATACAGGATTTAAGTCATGTCTCTGACTAACGAACAAATCATCGAAGCAATCGGCCAGAAAACCGTTCTGGAAGTTGTTGAGCTGATCAAAGCGATGGAAGAAACCTTCGGCGTTACCGCTGCTGTTGCCGCTGCTGGCCCAGCTGCTGCTGCTGCCGTTGTTGAAGAGCAGACCGAGTTCAACGTTGTTCTGGTTGAAGCCGGCGACAAGAAAGTGAACGTGATCAAAGCCGTTCGCGAACTGACCGGTCTGGGCCTGAAAGAAGCCAAAGAGAAAGTCGATGGCGCTCCTCAGGTTGTAGCTGAAGGCGTTTCGAAAGAAGCCGCTGAAGACGCTAAGAAGAAGCTGGAAGAAGCAGGCGCTAAAGTCGAGCTGAAGTAATCTCGACCTTGCGATGCCAGCCTGAGCGTTGAGCGAAGGGCTGACGGCTGGTGGCTTACGCCACCGGCCTTTTTCCGTTATTGGTGGTCGGTCAGGCCGGCCCCGATAACAAGCTGCAAGACACCCATGTGGGTGGCGCAAACCAAGGGGTTTGCACGATTTTCTGGCTGCTCCCGCCGGGAGAAGCCAAACAAGCAGGTGACCAAGCTGGGGAACGCTGATGGCTTACTCATACACTGAGAAAAAACGTATCCGCAAGGACTTTAGCAAGTTGCCGGACGTCATGGATGTGCCTTACCTCCTGGCCATCCAGCTGGATTCGTATCGCGAATTCCTGCAAGCGGGAGCATCCAAGGATCAGTTCCGCGACGTCGGCCTGCACGCGGCCTTCAAATCGGTATTCCCGATCATCAGCTACTCCGGCAATGCTGCCCTGGAGTACGTAGGCTATCGCCTGGGCGAACCGGCCTTCGATGTGAAGGAATGTGTCCTGCGTGGCGTGACCTTCGCGGTCCCACTGCGGGTCAAGGTGCGCCTGATCATCTTCGACAAGGAATCGTCGAACAAAGCGATCAAGGACATCAAAGAGCAAGAAGTCTACATGGGTGAAATCCCCCTGATGACTGAGAACGGTACCTTCGTTATCAACGGTACCGAGCGTGTGATCGTTTCCCAGCTGCACCGTTCGCCTGGTGTGTTCTTCGACCACGACCGTGGCAAGACCCACAGCTCCGGCAAGCTGCTGTACTCCGCTCGCATCATCCCTTACCGCGGCTCCTGGCTGGACTTCGAGTTCGACCCGAAGGACTGCGTGTTCGTGCGTATCGACCGTCGCCGCAAACTGCCGGCTTCGGTGCTGCTGCGCGCCCTGGGCTACAGCACTGAAGAAGTGCTGAACACCTTCTACACCACCAACGTGTTCCACATTTCCGGCGAAAAACTCAGCCTGGAACTGGTGCCTCAACGTCTGCGTGGTGAAGTTGCAGTCATGGACATCCATGACGAAACCGGCAAAGTCATCGTCGAGCAAGGCCGCCGTATTACCGCGCGCCACATCAACCAGCTCGAAAAAGCCGGCGTCAAGCAGCTGGACGTTCCAATGGAATACGTCCTGGGCCGCACTACCGCCAAGGCCATCGTGCATCCGGCTACCGGCGAGATCCTGGCCGAATGCAACACCGAGATGACCACCGAACTGCTGATCAAGGTCGCCAAGGCACAGGTTGTCCGTATCGAGACCCTGTACACCAACGACATCGATTGCGGTCCATTCATCTCCGACACCCTGAAGATCGACACCACCAGCAACCAGCTGGAAGCTCTGGTCGAGATCTACCGCATGATGCGTCCAGGCGAGCCGCCAACCAAGGATGCAGCCGAGACCCTGTTCAACAACCTGTTCTTCAGCGCCGAGCGTTACGACCTGTCCGCCGTTGGCCGCATGAAGTTCAACCGTCGTATCGGTCGTACCGAGATCGAAGGTTCGGGCGTGCTGAGCAAGGAAGACATCGTCGAGGTGCTGAAGACCCTGGTCGATATCCGTAACGGCAAAGGCATCGTTGACGACATCGACCACCTCGGTAACCGTCGCGTACGTTGCGTTGGTGAAATGGCCGAGAACCAGTTCCGCGTTGGCCTTGTGCGTGTAGAGCGCGCGGTCAAGGAACGCCTGTCGATGGCGGAAAGCGAAGGCCTGATGCCGCAAGACCTGATCAACGCCAAGCCGGTTGCGGCGGCGGTGAAAGAGTTCTTCGGTTCCAGCCAGCTGTCCCAGTTCATGGACCAGAACAACCCGCTCTCCGAGATCACCCACAAGCGCCGTGTCTCTGCACTCGGCCCTGGCGGTCTGACCCGTGAGCGTGCCGGCTTCGAGGTCCGAGACGTACACCCGACCCACTACGGCCGTGTGTGCCCGATCGAGACCCCTGAAGGTCCGAACATCGGTCTGATCAACTCCCTGGCAGCCTATGCCCGCACCAACCAGTACGGCTTCCTGGAAAGCCCGTATCGCGTGGTGAAGGAAGGCGTTGTCAGCGACGACATCGTGTTCCTGTCGGCCATCGAAGAAGCTGATCACGTTATCGCCCAGGCTTCGGCCGCGATGAACGAGAAGAAGCAACTGATCGATGAGCTGGTAGCGGTTCGTCACCTGAACGAATTCACCGTCAAGGCGCCGGAAGACGTCACCCTGATGGACGTTTCGCCGAAGCAGGTTGTTTCCGTTGCTGCCTCGCTGATTCCGTTCCTCGAGCACGACGACGCCAACCGTGCATTGATGGGTTCGAACATGCAGCGTCAGGCTGTACCAACCCTGCGTGCCGACAAGCCGCTGGTAGGTACTGGCATGGAGCGCAACGTTGCCCGTGACTCCGGTGTCTGCGTGGTTGCTCGCCGTGGTGGTGTGATCGACTCGGTCGACGCCAGCCGTATCGTTGTTCGCGTTGCCGACGACGAAGTGGAAACCGGCGAAGCAGGTGTGGATATCTACAACCTGACCAAGTACACCCGTTCGAACCAGAACACCTGCATCAACCAGCGTCCGCTGGTGAGCAAGGGCGACAAGGTTCAGCGTGGCGACATCATGGCCGACGGCCCGTCCACCGACATGGGTGAGCTGGCACTGGGTCAGAACATGCGCATCGCGTTCATGGCGTGGAACGGCTTCAACTTCGAAGACTCCATCTGCCTGTCCGAGCGTGTGGTTCAGGAAGACCGCTTCACCACCATCCACATCCAGGAACTGACCTGTGTGGCGCGTGACACCAAGCTTGGCCCAGAGGAAATCACTGCGGACATCCCGAACGTGGGTGAGGCTGCACTGAACAAACTGGACGAAGCCGGTATCGTCTACGTGGGTGCCGAAGTCGGCGCTGGTGACATCCTGGTTGGCAAGGTCACGCCAAAAGGCGAAACCCAGCTGACTCCGGAAGAAAAACTGCTGCGCGCAATCTTCGGTGAGAAGGCCAGCGACGTTAAGGACACCTCCCTGCGTGTGCCAACCGGCACCAAGGGTACCGTCATCGACGTACAGGTCTTCACCCGTGATGGCGTAGAGCGCGACAGCCGCGCCCTGGCCATCGAGAAGATGCAGCTGGACGAGATCCGCAAGGACCTCAACGAAGAGTTCCGCATCGTCGAAGGCGCAACCTTCGAGCGTCTGCGTTCTGCCCTGAACGGCCAGGTGGTCGACGGTGGCGCGGGCCTGAAGAAAGGCACCGTGATCACTGACGAAGTGCTGGACGGTCTGGAGCACGGCCAGTGGTTCAAACTGCGCATGGCTGAAGATGCACTGAACGAGCAGCTGGAAAAGGCTCAGCAGTACATCGTCGACCGTCGCCGTCTGCTGGACGACAAGTTCGAAGACAAGAAGCGCAAGCTGCAGCAGGGCGATGACCTGGCTCCGGGCGTACTGAAGATCGTCAAGGTCTACCTGGCAATCCGCCGTCGCATCCAGCCGGGTGACAAGATGGCCGGTCGTCACGGTAACAAGGGTGTTGTCTCGGTCATCATGCCGGTTGAAGACATGCCGCACGATGCCAACGGTACTCCGGTCGATGTCGTACTGAACCCGCTGGGCGTACCTTCGCGTATGAACGTTGGTCAGATCCTTGAAACCCACCTGGGCCTGGCGGCCAAGGGCCTGGGCGAGAAGATCGACCGCATGCTCGAAGAGCAGCGCAAAGCCGCTGAACTGCGCGTGTTCCTGACCGAGGTCTACAACGAGATCGGCGGTCGTCAGGAAAACCTCGAAGAGTTCACCGACGCAGAGATCCTGGCTCTGGCCCACAACCTGAAGAAAGGCGTGCCGATGGCTACCCCGGTCTTCGACGGTGCCAAAGAGCGTGAGATCAAGGCAATGCTGAAACTGGCTGATCTGCCAGAAAGCGGCCAGATGGTGCTGTTCGATGGCCGTACCGGCAACAAGTTCGAGCGTCCTGTGACCGTTGGTTACATGTACATGCTCAAGCTGAACCACTTGGTGGACGACAAGATGCACGCGCGTTCCACTGGTTCCTATAGCCTGGTTACCCAGCAGCCGCTGGGTGGTAAGGCGCAGTTCGGTGGTCAGCGTTTCGGGGAGATGGAAGTGTGGGCGCTGGAAGCATACGGCGCGGCATACACCCTGCAAGAAATGCTCACAGTGAAGTCGGACGACGTGAACGGCCGTACCAAGATGTACAAGAACATCGTGGATGGCGATCACCGTATGGAGCCGGGCATGCCCGAGTCCTTCAACGTGTTGATCAAAGAGATCCGTTCGCTCGGTATCGATATCGATCTGGAAACCGAATAACACGTGACGCGAAGGGGAGTGGGGCAGGTAATGCCCGCTCCCTGCTCCGCCAGGAGGAAAGGCCTTGAAAGACCTACTGAATTTGCTGAAAAACCAGGGTCAAGTCGAAGAGTTCGACGCCATCCGCATCGGTCTGGCGTCGCCTGAAATGATCCGTTCGTGGTCGTTCGGTGAAGTTAAGAAGCCGGAAACCATCAACTACCGTACGTTCAAGCCTGAGCGTGACGGCCTGTTCTGCGCCAAGATCTTTGGCCCAGTCAAGGACTACGAGTGCCTGTGCGGCAAGTACAAGCGCCTCAAGCACCGCGGCGTAATCTGCGAGAAGTGCGGCGTTGAGGTTGCCCTGGCCAAGGTTCGTCGTGAGCGCATGGCGCACATCGAACTGGCCTCGCCGGTAGCCCACATCTGGTTCCTGAAGTCGCTGCCGTCCCGTATCGGCCTGCTGATGGACATGACCCTGCGTGACATCGAGCGCGTGCTCTACTTCGAGAGCTATGTCGTTATCGACCCGGGCATGACCACCCTGGAAAAGGGCCAGCTGCTGAACGACGAGCAGTACTTCGAAGCGCTGGAGGAGTTCGGTGACGACTTCGACGCCCGCATGGGTGCCGAGGCTGTCCGCGAGCTGCTGCACGCTATCGACCTGGAGCACGAGATCGGTCGCCTGCGCGAAGAGATTCCGCAGACCAACTCGGAAACCAAGATCAAGAAGCTGTCCAAGCGTCTGAAGCTGATGGAAGCTTTCCAGGGCTCGGGCAACCTGCCTGAGTGGATGGTCCTGACCGTCCTGCCAGTGCTGCCGCCGGACCTGCGTCCGCTGGTTCCGCTGGATGGTGGCCGCTTCGCGACTTCCGACCTGAACGACCTGTATCGTCGGGTGATCAACCGTAACAACCGTCTGAAGCGCCTGCTGGATCTGTCGGCGCCGGACATCATCGTGCGCAACGAAAAGCGCATGCTGCAGGAGGCGGTCGACGCCCTGCTGGACAACGGCCGTCGCGGTCGCGCCATCACTGGCTCGAACAAGCGTCCGCTGAAGTCCCTGGCCGACATGATCAAAGGTAAGCAAGGTCGCTTCCGTCAGAACTTGCTCGGTAAGCGTGTGGACTACTCCGGCCGTTCGGTAATTACCGTAGGCCCGACCCTGCGTCTGCACCAGTGCGGTCTGCCGAAGAAGATGGCTCTCGAGCTGTTCAAACCGTTCATTTTCGGCAAGCTGGAAATGCGTGGTCTGGCGACCACCATCAAGGCCGCTAAGAAGATGGTCGAGCGCGAGCTGCCAGAGGTGTGGGACGTTCTTGCCGAAGTGATTCGCGAACACCCCGTACTGCTCAACCGTGCACCTACCCTGCACCGTCTGGGTATCCAGGCCTTTGAACCGGTTCTGATCGAAGGTAAGGCTATTCAGCTGCACCCGCTGGTCTGTGCTGCGTACAACGCCGACTTCGACGGTGACCAGATGGCCGTTCACGTGCCGCTGACGCTGGAAGCCCAGCTCGAAGCGCGCGCGCTGATGATGTCGACCAACAACATCCTTTCGCCAGCCAACGGTGAGCCAATCATCGTTCCGTCGCAGGACGTTGTACTGGGTCTGTACTACATGACCCGTGAAGCCATCAACGCCAAGGGCGAAGGTCGCGTGTTTGCCGACCTGCAGGAAGTCGACCGCGTATTCCGCGCCGGCGAAGCTGCCCTGCACGCGAAAATCAAGGTTCGTATCAACGAAACCGTGAAAGAGCGTGATGGTTCGGTGGTCAAGAACACCCGCATCGTCGACACCACCGTCGGCCGTGCGCTGCTGTTCCAGGTTGTACCGGCAGGTCTGCCGTATGACGTGGTCAACCAGCCGATGAAGAAAAAGGCGATCTCCAAGCTGATCAACCAGTGCTACCGCGTGGTTGGTCTGAAAGAGACCGTTATCTTCGCTGACCAGTTGATGTACACCGGTTTCGCTTACTCGACCATTTCCGGCGTTTCCATCGGTGTTAACGACTTCGTTATCCCGGACGAGAAAGCCCGCATCATCGGTAACGCTACCGACGAAGTGAAGGAAATCGAGAGCCAGTACGCCTCCGGCCTGGTAACCCAGGGCGAGAAGTACAACAAGGTCATCGACTTGTGGTCGAAGGCGAACGATGAAGTGTCCAAGGCGATGATGGCCAACCTCTCGAAAGAGAAGGTCATCGACCGCGAAGGCAAAGAAGTCGAGCAAGAGTCCTTCAACTCGATGTACATGATGGCTGACTCGGGTGCGCGGGGTTCCGCAGCCCAGATCCGTCAGCTGGCCGGTATGCGTGGTCTGATGGCCAAGCCGGACGGCTCCATCATCGAGACGCCGATCACCGCGAACTTCCGTGAAGGTCTGAGCGTACTTCAGTACTTCATCTCGACTCACGGTGCTCGTAAGGGTCTGGCGGATACCGCCTTGAAGACTGCGAACTCCGGTTACCTGACTCGCCGTCTGGTAGACGTTGCCCAGGATCTGGTCGTTACCGAGATCGACTGCGGCACCGACCAAGGCCTCCTGATGACTCCGCACATCGAAGGCGGCGACGTTGTCGAGCCACTGGGTGAGCGTGTATTGGGTCGTGTCATCGCCCGTGACGTGTTCAAGCCAGGCACCGAGGACGTTATCGTTCCGGCCGGTACCCTGGTTGACGAGCAGTGGGTCGAGTTCATCGAGCTGAACAGCATCGACGAAGTGATCGTGCGTTCGCCGATCAACTGCGAAACCCGCTATGGCATCTGCGCCAAGTGCTACGGTCGCGACCTGGCTCGCGGTCACCAGGTGAACATCGGTGAAGCTGTCGGCGTTATCGCTGCACAGTCGATCGGTGAGCCGGGTACCCAGCTGACCATGCGTACGTTCCACATCGGTGGTGCTGCAAGCCGTACTTCGGCTGCCGACAGCGTCCAGGTGAAGAACGGCGGTATGGTGCGTCTGCACAACCTGAAGCAGGTTGAGCGTGCCGACGGTAACCTGGTTGCCGTATCGCGTTCGGGCGAGCTGGCCATTGCCGACGAATTCGGCCGTGAGCGTGAGCGTTACAAGCTGCCTTACGGTGCGGTGATTTCGGTCAAGGAAGGTGAGAAGGTCGAAGCTGGCGCCATCGTCGCCAAGTGGGACCCGCACACCCACCCGATCGTTACCGAGCTGAAAGGTACCGTGACCTTCGTGGGCATGGAAGAAAACATCACCATCAAGCGTCAGACTGACGAACTGACCGGTCTGACCAACATTGAAGTGCTGGACGTCAAGGATCGCCCTGCCGCAGGCAAGGAAATCCGTCCGGCAATCAAGATGGTCGATGCTGCTGGCAAGGACCTGTACCTGCCAGGTACCGACGTACCTGCCCAGTACTTCCTGCCGGCCAACGCCCTCGTTGGTGTAGCTGACGGTGCCCAGATCGGTGTTGGTGACGTTATCGCGCGTATCCCGCAAGAAACGTCGAAGACCCGTGACATCACCGGTGGTCTGCCGCGCGTTGCCGACCTGTTCGAAGCGCGTCGCCCGAAAGAAGCCTCGATTCTGGCTGAAGTCAGCGGCACCATCGCATTCGGTAAAGAGACCAAGGGCAAGCGTCGCCTGGTCATCACTCCGACCGACGGTAGCGATCCGTACGAAGAGCTGATTCCAAAGTGGCGCCACCTGAACGTCTTCGAAGGTGAGCAGGTAAACCGTGGTGAAGTTATTTCCGACGGCCCGAGCGACCCGCACGACATCCTGCGTCTGCTGGGTGTGAGCGCGCTGGCGAAGTACATCGTCAACGAGATCCAGGACGTTTACCGTCTGCAAGGCGTGAAGATCAACGACAAGCACATCGAGACCATCCTGCGTCAGATGCTGCGCAAGGTCGAGATCTCCGAGTCGGGCGATTCCAGCTTCATCAAGGGCGACCAGATGGAACTGACCCAGGTACTGGTAGAGAACGAGCGTCTCGCCGGCGAGGACAAGTTCATCTCCAAGTTCACCCGCGTGCTGCTGGGTATCACCAAGGCGTCGCTGTCGACCGAGTCGTTCATCTCCGCGGCTTCCTTCCAGGAAACCACCCGCGTACTGACCGAAGCGGCGGTAACCGGCAAGCGCGACTACCTGCGCGGCCTGAAAGAGAACGTGGTCGTGGGTCGTTTGATCCCGGCTGGTACTGGTCTGGCCTACCACAGCGAGCGCAAGCGTCGCCGTGATGCCGACAAGCCGCTGCGTGTGAGCGCCAGTGAGGTGGAAGCCGCACTGACCGAAGCGCTGAACTCCAGCGGTAACTAAGTACAGGGCAGGGCCCCGGCAAGCCTCGAACGACCGTCGGTGACATGAAATGTTGCCGATGATCGGGCGGGGAGGGCCGGGGCCTCGTCTTGACTGGGTGCAAGATCCTCTTTAGACTTTTGTACCCTTAAATTTGGTGAGGCTCCGTCTCGCCAATTTTTGGCTTTCTTGCAAGACAATAGAGTCGCAAGACAATCAGTGGAGCTAGTAGATGGCAACTATCAACCAGCTGGTACGTCAGCCGCGTAAGCGTTCGGTCGAGAAGTCCGACGTTCCTGCGCTGCAGAACTGCCCGCAGCGTCGTGGCGTGTGCACCCGTGTGTACACCACCACGCCGAAAAAACCTAACTCGGCACTGCGTAAAGTATGCCGCGTGCGTCTGACCAACGGTTTCGAGGTTTCCTCGTACATCGGTGGTGAAGGCCACAACCTGCAAGAGCACAGCGTCGTCCTGATCCGTGGCGGCCGTGTAAAAGACTTGCCAGGTGTTCGTTACCACACCGTTCGCGGCTCTCTGGATACTTCGGGCGTTAAAGGCCGTAACCAGGGTCGTTCGAAATACGGTACCAAGCGTCCGAAGTAATCGGCCGTTTGCAGACATCCATTTTTTTGAGTCGATAAGAGTAAGGTCGGGCAGGGGTCGAAGACCCACGTCCCGGGCTAACCTGAAGACCGTTTGAGGGCTTATCATGCCAAGACGTCGTGTAGCAGCAAAACGTGAGATCCTTGACGATCCGAAGTACGGATCCCAGATCCTCGCCAAGTTCATGAACCACGTGATGGAAAGCGGCAAGAAGGCTGTAGCCGAGCGCATCGTTTACGGTGCCCTGGATACCGTCAAAGCACGCAAGAACAGCGACCCCCTGGAAATCTTCGAGAAAGCTCTCGACGCCATCGCTCCGCTGGTCGAAGTTAAGTCCCGTCGTGTTGGCGGTGCCACTTACCAGGTTCCGGTTGAAGTTCGTCCATCCCGTCGTAATGCTCTGGCAATGCGCTGGCTCGTAGACTACGCCCGTAAGCGCGGCGAGAAGTCGATGGCTCTGCGCCTGGCCGGCGAACTGCTGGATGCTGCTGAAGGCAAGGGTGCTGCAGTCAAGAAGCGTGAAGACGTGCACCGTATGGCCGAAGCCAACAAAGCGTTCTCGCACTACCGCTTCTAATTCAAGCATCAATCTTTTCGCGAGGGCTTTATGGCTCGTACTACAGCAATTAACCGCTACCGTAACATCGGTATCTGTGCCCACGTTGACGCGGGCAAGACCACCACTACCGAGCGGATCCTGTTCTACACAGGTCTGAGCCACAAAATGGGCGAGGTGCATGACGGCGCCGCGACCACCGACTGGATGGTGCAGGAGCAGGAGCGCGGTATCACCATTACCTCCGCTGCCGTTACCACTTTCTGGAAAGGTTCCCGTGGTCAGTACGACAACTACCGCGTAAACGTCATCGATACCCCCGGCCACGTTGACTTCACCATTGAAGTAGAACGTTCGCTGCGCGTACTCGACGGCGCCGTCGTCGTATTCTGCGGTACCTCCGGCGTTGAGCCACAGTCCGAAACCGTATGGCGTCAGGCCAACAAGTACGGCGTTCCACGTGTTGTTTACGTGAACAAAATGGACCGTGCCGGCGCTAACTTCCTGCGCGTCGTCGGTCAGATCAAAAACCGTCTGGGTCACACCCCGGTTCCGATCCAGCTGGCTATCGGTGCGGAAGACAACTTCCAGGGTCAGGTTGACCTGATCAAGATGAAAGCCATCTACTGGAACGATGACGACAAGGGCACCACCTATCGCGAGGAAGATATTCCTGCCGATATGCTGGAGCTGGCTGCAGAATGGCGCAACAACATGGTTGAAGCCGCCGCCGAAGCCAGCGAAGAGTTGATGAACAAGTACCTTGAAGAAGGTGAGCTGTCGGTCGAAGAGATCAAAGCAGGCCTGCGTGCGCGCACCCTGGCTAGCGAGATCGTGCCGGCTGTCTGCGGTTCGTCCTTCAAGAACAAGGGTGTTCCCCTGGTTCTCGACGCTGTTATCGACTTCCTGCCTGCTCCGACCGAGATCCCGGCGATCAAGGGTATCCACCCTGACCTGATCGACGTGCCTAAGGACGAAGTCAAGCCAGAGCAATTTGACGAGCGTCATGCTGACGACGACGAGCCGTTCTCGGCGCTGGCGTTCAAGATTGCCACCGACCCGTTCGTTGGTACTCTGACCTTCGTTCGCGTCTACTCGGGCTTCCTGACCTCCGGTGACTCCGTCATCAACTCGGTTAAGGGCAAGAAAGAGCGCGTTGGTCGTATGGTGCAGATGCACGCCAACCAGCGTGAAGAAATCAAGGAAGTACGTGCAGGCGACATCGCTGCTCTGATCGGCATGAAGGACGTCACCACCGGTGACACCCTGTGCAACGCCGACAAGCCGATCATCCTCGAGCGTATGGACTTCCCTGAGCCTGTGATTTCGCTCTCCGTAGAGCCGAAAACCAAGGCTGACCAGGAGAAGATGGGTATCGCACTGGGCAAGCTGGCTCAGGAAGACCCGTCGTTCCGCGTCAAAACCGACGAAGAGACCGGTCAGACCATCATCTCCGGTATGGGTGAGCTGCACCTGGACATCCTCGTTGACCGTATGAAGCGCGAGTTCAACGTCGAAGCCAACATCGGCAAGCCGCAGGTTTCGTACCGCGAGAAGATCACCAAGTCCAACGTCGAGATCGAAGGCAAGTTCGTTCGTCAGTCGGGCGGTCGTGGTCAGTTCGGTCACTGCTGGATCCGTTTCTCGGAGCCAGATCAGGACGAAAAAGGCAACATCACCGAAGGTCTGGTGTTCGCTAACGAAGTCGTTGGTGGTGTGATTCCTAAGGAATACATCCCTGCGATCCAGAAGGGTATCGAAGAGCAGATGAAAAACGGCGTTGTTGCCGGTTATCCTCTGATCGGCCTGAAGGCCGCGGTATTCGATGGTTCGTA
This sequence comes from Pseudomonas sp. FYR_2, assembly GCF_043106425.1. Classification (NCBI taxonomy): domain Bacteria; kingdom Pseudomonadati; phylum Pseudomonadota; class Gammaproteobacteria; order Pseudomonadales; family Pseudomonadaceae; genus Pseudomonas; species Pseudomonas sp. FYR_2. The sequence continues at coordinate 405 of NZ_JBICMM010000059.1, read as the reverse complement.
CCACGACGTCGACTCCAACGAAATGGCGTTCAAAATCGCTGCTTCGATGGCAACCAAGCAACTGGCCCAGAAGGGTGGTGGCGTGGTTCTCGAGCCGATCATGAAGGTCGAAGTTGTAACCCCGGAAGACTACCTGGGTGACGTGATGGGTGACCTGAACCGTCGTCGTGGTCTGGTACAGGGTATGGATGAGTCGGTCTCTGGCCGTGTCGTCCGCGCTGAAGTTCCGCTCGGAGAGATGTTCGGTTACGCAACCGACGTTCGTTCCATGTCTCAGGGTCGCGCAAGCTACTCCATGGAATTCTCCAAATACGCCGAAGCTCCGTCGAACATCGTCGAAGCACTCGTTAAAAAACAAGGCTAATCCCCTTTAGGCAAGAGGTTCACTGTCGTGGCTAAAGAAAA
>NZ_JBICMM010000058.1:0-139645 GCF_043106425.1 Pseudomonas sp. FYR_2 | reverse complement strand
CGTCACACTCCGTTCTTCAAAGGCTACCGTCCTCAGTTCTACTTCCGTACCACTGACGTGACCGGTAACTGCGAGCTGCCGGAAGGCGTTGAAATGGTAATGCCAGGTGACAACATTCAGATGACTGTTACCCTGATCAAGACCATCGCAATGGAAGACGGTCTGCGCTTCGCTATCCGTGAAGGCGGTCGTACCGTCGGCGCCGGCGTCGTAGCCAAAATCATCGAGTAATCACTCGACCGATTGAAAAAACCCCCGCTCAGCGGGGGTTTTTTTTATTGGGTTGACACTAAATGGGGGCGTCTATAGAATCACGCCTCCTTTTAGCGGGCGTAGTGCGTCCGTTGGGAACAGCCTGGAGTCTGAAATCCAATGCAAAATCAGCAAATCCGTATCAGGTTGAAGGCTTTCGACCATCGCCTGATCGACCAATCCACCCAGGAAATCGTGGAAACCGCGAAACGTACTGGTGCACAAGTGCGTGGTCCAATTCCACTGCCTACCCGCAAAGAGCGTTTCACCGTTCTGGTCTCCCCGCACGTCAACAAAGACGCGCGTGACCAGTACGAGATTCGCACTCATAAGCGTGTTCTGGACATCGTCCAGCCAACGGATAAAACCGTTGACGCGCTGATGAAGCTTGATCTGGCGGCAGGTGTGGAAGTACAGATCAGCCTCGGCTAAGACTTCGGTCTAGTCGTGTAACGCTCTGAAATGGGCGGCCATAGCGGGTGAAAGCCCCGTACACTCATGAGGTTTACAACATGACTATTGGTGTAATCGGTCGCAAGTGCGGTATGACCCGCATTTTCACCGAAGAAGGTGTCTCCATTCCGGTCACGGTCATTGAGATCGAGCCGAATCGTGTCACCCAGTTCAAAACTGAAGAAACCGATGGCTACCGTGCAGTGCAAGTCACTGTCGGCGAGCGTCGTGCTTCGCGTGTGACTGCCGCTCAGGCAGGTCACTTCGCCAAGGCTAACGTTGCCGCTGGTCGCGGTGTCTGGGAGTTCCGTCTTGAAGAAGGCGATTTCCAGGCTGGCGATCTGATCAAAGCTGAACTCTTCACTGCAGGCCAGCTGGTAGACGTTACTGGTCAGTCCAAAGGTAAAGGCTTCGCCGGTACCATCAAGCGCTGGAACTTCCGTGGTCAGGACAACACCCACGGTAACTCCGTGTCGCACCGTGTTCCTGGTTCCATCGGCCAGTGCCAGACTCCTGGTCGTGTGTTCAAGGGCAAGAAAATGTCCGGTCACATGGGCGCCGAGCGCGTGACTGTTCAGTCCCTGGAAGTAGTTCGCGTAGACGCTGAACGCAACCTGCTGCTGGTTAAGGGTGCCGTTCCTGGCGCTACTGGCGGCGACGTGGTTGTACGTCCAGCTGTCAAGGCTCGCGGTTAAGGGGAAACTGACATGCAACTCAATGTAAATGACGCTCAGGCGATCGAAGTTTCCGAACTGACTTTCGGTGGCGAATTCAACGAGACGCTGGTTCACCAAGCAGTCGTGGCCTACATGGCTGGCGGCCGTCAGGGCACCAAGCAGCAAAAGACCCGTTCCGACGTGGCTGGTGGCGGTAAGCGCCCATGGCGTCAGAAGGGTACTGGCCGTGCTCGTGCTGGTACCACTCGTGGTCCGATCTGGCGTGGCGGTGGTGTAACCTTCGCAGCTCGCCCTCAAGATCACTCGCAGAAGCTCAACAAGAAGATGTACCGCGCAGCCCTGCGCTCCATCCTCGCTGAGCTGGTGCGTAGCGACCGTCTGGTCGTGGTTCAGGACTTCGCTGTCGAAGCACCGAAAACCAAAGATCTGCTGAACAAGCTGAACGGCATGGGTCTGAGCGACGTATTGATCGTTTCCGACGCTGTTGATCAGAACCTGTACCTGGCTGCTCGCAACCTGCCGCACGTCGACGTACGTGACGTACAAGGTTCCGACCCGGTCAGTCTGATCGCATACGAGAAAGTGTTGATCACTGTCTCGGCCGTGAAGAAATTCGAGGAGCTGCTGGGATGAACCAGGAACGCGTATTCAAAGTCCTCCTTGGCCCGCACGTTTCCGAGAAGGCTACCGTTCTGGCTGAGAAAAAAGGCCAGTTCGTATTCAAGGTTGCTACTGATGCAACCAAGCTGGAAATCAAGAAAGCTGTCGAAGGCCTGTTCAACGTAAAAGTTGAAAACGTGTCGACTGTTAACGTTCTGGGTAAAACCAAGCGTACCGCACGTGGTCTGGGCAAGCGTAATGACTGGAAGAAGGCGATCGTCTCCCTTCAGCCAGGCCAAGATCTCGATTTCAGCAGCAGTGCTGAGTAAGGAAGGGGTGCATCATGGCAATCGTTAAATGCAAACCGACTTCCCCTGGCCGCCGTTTCGTGGTCAAGGTGGTCAACAAGGAGCTGCACAAAGGCGCTCCTCACGCACCGCTGATCGAGAAGAAATCGAAGTCTGGTGGTCGTAACAACAATGGCCGCATTACCACTCGTCACGTTGGTGGTGGTCATAAGCAGCATTACCGTCTGGTCGACTTCCGTCGCAACGACAAAGATGGCATTCCAGCCACTGTCGAGCGTATCGAATACGATCCAAACCGTACTGCTCACATCGCCCTGCTGTGCTACGCAGACGGTGAGCGTCGCTACATCATCGCCCCTAAAGGCGTGAGCGCTGGCGACCAGCTGATCGCAGGTGCCCTGGCCCCAATCAAGGCCGGTAACTCCCTGCAGCTGCGCAACATTCCAGTGGGTTCCACCATTCACGGCATCGAACTGAAGCCGGGTAAAGGTGCTCAGATCGCTCGTTCCGCTGGTGCTTCGGCTCAGCTGATCGCTCGCGAAGGTGTCTACGTGACCCTGCGTCTGCGCTCTGGTGAAATGCGTAAAGTCCTGGCTGAGTGCCGTGCGACCCTGGGCGAAGTCTCGAACTCCGAGCACAGCCTGCGTTCGCTGGGTAAAGCTGGTGCCAAACGCTGGCGCGGCGTTCGCCCAACCGTTCGTGGTGTTGCCATGAACCCGGTTGACCACCCACACGGTGGTGGTGAAGGTCGTACCTCCGGTGGTCGTCATCCGGTATCGCCATGGGGCTTCCCAACCAAGGGTGCTAAAACCCGTGGTAATAAGCGTACCGACAACATGATCGTCCGTCGTCGCAAGTAACTAGAGGGATACGACAGTGCCACGTTCTCTGAAAAAAGGTCCTTTTATCGATCTTCACCTGCTGAAGAAGGTCGAAGTGGCGGTGGAGAAGAACGATCGCAAGCCAGTTAAAACCTGGTCGCGCCGTTCGATGATCCTGCCACAAATGGTCGGTCTGACCATCGCGGTACACAACGGTCGTCAACATGTCCCAGTTCTCGTGAACGAAGACATGGTCGGCCACAAACTGGGCGAGTTCGCCGGTACCCGCACCTACCGCGGGCACGTGGCTGACAAGAAAGCCAAGCGTTAAGGGGTAAGGAAATGGAAGTAGCCGCTAAGTTGTCGGGCGCTCGCATCTCCGCCCAGAAAGCCCGCTTGGTCGCCGACCAGATCCGCGGGAAGAAGGTGGGCGAAGCGCTCAACCTGTTGGCCTTCAGCAGCAAAAAAGCCGCTGAAATCATGAAGAAAGTCCTCGAGTCGGCCGTAGCCAACGCCGAACACAACGAAGGCGCAGACGTTGATGACCTGAAGGTCTCCACCGTCTTCGTCAACGAAGGGCGTTCGCTGAAGCGCATCATGCCACGTGCCAAAGGCCGTGCTGATCGCATCGTCAAGCGGTCTTGCCATATCACTGTCAAGGTTGCGGACAAGTAACGGAGTCGATCAGATGGGTCAGAAAGTACATCCCACTGGCATTCGCCTGGGAATCGTCAAGGAGCACACCTCCGTCTGGTACGCAGACGGTGCTACTTACGCAGATTACCTGTTGAAGGATCTGAAAACGCGTGAGTACCTCCAAGACAAACTAAAAAGCGCGTCCGTAAGCCGTATCGATATTCATCGTCCGGCTCAAACTGCACGCATCACCATCCACACCGCTCGTCCAGGTATCGTTATCGGGAAGAAAGGTGAAGATGTCGAGAAGCTGCGTCAGGACCTGACCAAGCAGATGGGTGTGCCTGTGCACATCAACATCGAAGAGATCCGCAAGCCGGAACTCGACGCTATGCTGGTTGCGCAGAGCGTAGCTCAGCAGCTGGAACGCCGCGTAATGTTCCGTCGCGCCATGAAGCGCGCCGTACAGAACGCCATGCGTATTGGTGCCAAGGGCATCAAGATCCAGGTGAGCGGTCGTCTCGGCGGTGCTGAGATTGCTCGTACCGAGTGGTATCGCGAAGGTCGTGTGCCGCTGCACACCCTGCGTGCCGATATCGACTACAACACCTACGAAGCTCACACCACTTACGGTGTGATCGGTGTGAAGGTTTGGATCTTCAAAGGCGAAGTTATTGGTGGTCGCCAAGAAGAACTGAAACCACAAGCACCAGCGCCTCGTAAAAAAGCTGCTAAGTAAGGGGTACGCCAAATGTTGCAACCAAAGCGTACAAAATTCCGCAAGCAGATGACTGGCCACAACCGTGGTCTGGCACTGCGCGGTAGCAAAGTCAGCTTCGGCGAGTTCGCCCTGAAAGCTGTTGCTCGCGGTCGCCTCACCGCTCGCCAGATCGAGTCCGCACGTCGTGCGCTGACCCGTCACGTTAAACGTGGCGGCAAGATCTGGATCCGTGTGTTCCCGGACAAGCCGATCTCCAAGAAACCTCTCGAGGTTCGTATGGGTAAAGGTAAGGGTTCCGTGGAGTACTGGGTTGCCCAGATCCAGCCAGGTAAAGTCCTGTACGAGATCGAGGGTGTTTCTGAAGAGCTGGCGCGCGAAGCATTCGCCCTGGCTGCTGCAAAGCTGCCTCTCGCCACCTCCTTTGTTAAGCGGACGGTGATGTGATGAAAGCGAATGAACTTCGTGAAAAATCGGCACAGCAACTGAACGAGCAACTGCTCGGCTTGCTGCGCGACCAGTTCAATCTGCGTATGCAGAAAGCAACTGGCCAGTTGGGGCAGTCGCACCTGCTCTCGCAAGTTAAGCGTGACATCGCTCGCGTGAAAACTGTGCTCAACCAGCAGGCAGGTAAGTGATCATGGCTGAAGCTGAAAAAACCGTCCGTACGCTGACTGGCCGTGTCGTCAGCGACAAAATGGACAAGACCATCACCGTTCTGATCGAGCGTCGCGTAAAGCACCCGATCTACGGTAAATACGTTAAGCGTTCGACTAAGCTGCACGCGCACGACGAAGCCAACCAGTGCAAGATCGGCGACAAGGTTTCCATCCGTGAAACCCGTCCGCTGGCCAAGACCAAGTCCTGGGCACTGGTTGAAGTCCTCGAACGCGCTGTTGAAGTCTAAGGGCTAGGGGTCGGAGAAATTTTATGATTCAGACTCAATCCATGCTCGATGTGGCCGATAACAGCGGCGCTCGTCGCGTCATGTGCATCAAGGTGCTCGGTGGTTCGCACCGCCGTTACGCCGGCATCGGTGACATCATCAAGGTTACCGTCAAGGAAGCAATTCCGCGCGGTAAGGTCAAAAAAGGCCAAGTGATGACTGCTGTTGTCGTGCGCACCCGTCACGGTGTTCGTCGCGCTGACGGTTCCATCATTCGTTTCGACGGCAACGCTGCTGTTCTGCTGAACAACAAGCAAGAGCCGATCGGCACTCGCATCTTCGGGCCAGTGACCCGTGAACTTCGTACTGAGAAGTTCATGAAGATCGTCTCGCTCGCCCCTGAAGTGCTGTAAGGAGATCCGACATGCAAAAGATTCGTCGTGACGACGAGATCATCGTGATCGCCGGCAAAGACAAAGGTAAGCGCGGTAAGGTGCTGAAGGTTCTGGCTGACGACCGTCTGGTCGTTGGTGGTGTGAACCTGGTCAAGCGTCATACCAAGCCTAACCCGATGGCGGGCGTACAGGGCGGTATCGTCGAGAAAGAAGCGCCTCTGCACGCTTCCAACGTTGCCATCTTCAACGGCGAAACCAACAAGGCTGACCGCGTTGGTTTCAAAGTAGAAGACGGTAAAAAAATTCGTGTCTTCAAGTCGACCCAAAAAGCGGTTGATGCTTGAACACTGCTAGGTAGAAGACCATGGCACGACTGAAAGAGATTTACCGGAACGAAATCGCTCCTAAGCTTAAGGAAGAACTTAAGCTGTCGAACGTGATGGAAGTTCCGCGCGTTACCAAAATCACCCTGAACATGGGTCTGGGCGAAGCGATCGGTGACAAGAAAGTCATCGAGCACGCTGTTGCCGACCTGGAAAAGATCACCGGTCAAAAGCCGGTTGTGACTTTCGCTCGCAAATCCATCGCTGGCTTCAAAGTCCGCGAAGGCTGGCCGATCGGCGTCAAGGTGACCCTGCGTAGCGACAAGATGTACGAATTCCTGGACCGCCTGCTGGCGATCTCCCTGCCTCGGGTTCGCGACTTCCGCGGCCTGAATGCCAAGTCCTTCGATGGCCGTGGCAACTACAGCATGGGCGTGAAAGAGCAGATCATCTTCCCGGAAATCGACTACGACAAGATCGATGCTCTGCGCGGTTTGGACATCACCCTGACCACCACTGCTCGTTCGGACGACGAAGGCCGCGCTCTGCTGCGTGCTTTCAAGTTCCCGTTCCGCAACTGATTGGAGTAGGAAAATGGCCAAGAAGAGCATGAAAAACCGCGAGCTGAAGCGTCAGCTCACGGTAGCCAAGTTCGCTAAGAAGCGTGCTGAGCTGAAAGCGACCATCGTCAACGTTAACGCCTCTCCAGAAGAGCGTTTCGCTGCCGTTGTCGCTCTGCAGAAGCAGCCACGTGATGCTAGCGCCTCGCGCCTGCGCAACCGTTGCCGCCTGACCGGTCGTCCTCACGGTGTATACCGTAAGTTCGGCCTGGGCCGTAACATGCTGCGTCAAGCTGCAATGCGCGGTGACGTACCAGGTCTGGTCAAGGCCTCCTGGTAATCGCTGCAGGCTGGATCCCGGCGCAAGGGGAGCAATCTTCCGACCGCCGGTGACCTTGCCAACAAACAAGCCCCTATATGGGGCTTGTTTCGTTTCTGCCTTGTGTCTAGAATGACCGGCTCACCTGAGCCTGGGTTTTTTACCCTGCCTGCTTGGGTGGTTGTGATAGCCGCAAGGCTAATAATTCTTGTATCAGGAGCATCTAGCCCATGAGTATGCAGGACCCGTTAGCGGACATGCTAACTCGCATCCGTAATGCCCAGATGGCTGAAAAGTCCGTCGTAAGCATGCCTTCCTCCACCCTGAAGGTCGCGGTTGCCAAAGTTCTGAAAGACGAAGGTTACATCGCTGGCTACCAGGTTACTGGTGAGGCCAAGCCTTCCCTGTCGATCGAGCTGAAGTACTTCGAAGGCCGTCCGGTCATCGAGGAACTGAAGCGTTCCAGCCGTCCTGGCCTGCGCCAGTACAAGTCCGTCGCAGAACTGCCGAAAGTACGTGGCGGCCTGGGCGTGTCTATCGTCTCCACCAACAAAGGTGTGATGACTGATCGCGCTGCGCGCGCTGCCGGTGTCGGCGGCGAAGTTCTGTGCACAGTGTTCTAAGGGGAGATAGGCATGTCTCGCGTCGCTAAGAACCCCGTTAAGCTGCCAGCAGGCGTCGAAGTCAAATTCGCCGGCCAGCAGCTTTCGGTGAAGGGTGCCAAAGGCACTCTCGAACTGAACGTTCACTCGTCTGTTGAAGTTACCGAAGAGTCTGGCGAGCTGCGTTTCGTCGCTCGCAACGGTGACCAGCAAGCTCGCGCCATGGCCGGTACCACCCGCGCTCTGGTGAACAACATGGTCCAAGGCGTAAGCCAAGGCTTCGAGCGTAAGCTCCAGCTGGTCGGTGTTGGTTACAAGGCACAGGCTAAAGGCACCGTCCTGAACCTGGCTCTGGGCTTCTCGCACCCAGTGGACTACGAACTGCCAGCCGGCATCACCGCTGAAACCCCAAGCCAGACCGACATCCTGATCAAGGGTATCGACAAGCAGCTGGTGGGTCAGGTGGCCGCTGAAATCCGCGACTTCCGTCCGCCAGAGCCTTACAAAGGCAAGGGTGTGCGTTACGCGGACGAAGTAGTCCGTCGTAAAGAAGCCAAGAAGAAGTAGGGCCTAGCAAATGACCGACAAAAAAGTTATCCGACTGCGTCGCGCTCGCAAAGCACGTCTCAAGATGCACGAACTCGAAGTCGTGCGCCTGTGCGTGTTCCGCTCCTCGCAGCACATCTACGCCCAGGTCATTTCGGCCGACGGCAGCAAGGTTCTGGCAAGCGCCTCGACCTTGGACAAAGAACTGCGTGATGGCGCCACTGGCAACATCGACGCGGCCACTAAGGTTGGCAAGCTGGTAGCTGAGCGTGCGAAAGCCGCCGGTGTATCTCAAGTTGCCTTTGACCGTTCCGGCTTCAAGTACCATGGCCGCGTCAAAGCGCTGGCTGATGCTGCTCGTGAAGGCGGGCTGGAGTTCTAAGTTATGGCAAATAACGATCAAAAGCGCGACGAAGGCTACATCGAGAAGCTGGTTCAAGTTAACCGCGTTGCCAAAACCGTAAAAGGCGGCCGTATCTTCACCTTCACCGCGCTGACCGTGGTAGGTGATGGTAAAGGTCGTGTTGGCTTCGGCCGTGGCAAATCGCGCGAAGTACCAGCCGCGATCCAGAAAGCCATGGAAGCTGCTCGCCGCAACATGATCCAGGTTGACCTGAAGGGCACCACCCTGCAGTACGCCACCAAGGCTGCCCACGGCGCCTCGAAGGTTTACATGCAGCCTGCCTCGGAAGGTACCGGTATCATCGCCGGTGGCGCAATGCGTGCTGTCCTGGAAGTTGCTGGTGTTCAGAACGTTCTGGCCAAGTGCTACGGTTCGACCAACCCAGTGAACGTGGTTTACGCCACCTTCAAGGGTCTGAAAGCCATGCAATCTCCTGAATCCATTGCTGCCAAGCGCGGCAAGAGCGTCGAGGAGATCTTCTGATCATGGCAACCGTAAAAGTAACGCTGATCAAGAGCGTCTCGGGCCGTCTGCCTAACCACAAACTGTGCGTTAAAGGCCTGGGTCTGCGTCGCATCGGTCACACTGTAGAAGTCCAGGATACTCCCGAGAACCGCGGGATGATCAACAAGGCTTACTACATGCTGAAGGTCGAGGGTTAATCGATGAAACTCAATGATCTGAGTCCAGCGCCGGGTTCCCGTCGCGAGAAGCATCGTCCAGGTCGTGGTATCGGTAGCGGTCTGGGTAAGACCGGCGGCCGTGGCCACAAAGGTCAGACTTCCCGTTCGGGTGGTTCGATCGCTCCTGGCTTCGAAGGCGGTCAACAGCCGCTGCACCGTCGTCTGCCGAAGTTCGGCTTCGTTTCCCTGAAAGCCATGGACCGCGCCGAAGTGCGTCTGTCCGAGCTGGCCAAAGTGGAAGGCGACGTGATCTCCGTGCAATCCCTGAAGGATGCCAACGTGATCAACCAGCACATTCAGCGTGTGAAAATCATGCTGTCTGGCGAAGTTACTCGCGCAGTCACCATCAAGGGCATCGCAGCCACCAAGGGTGCGCGTGCGGCTATCGAAGCAGCTGGCGGCAAATTCGAGGAATAAATGGCTAAGCAAGGTGCTCTCTCTTCGCTCGGTAAGGGCGGGATGTCGGAACTCTGGGCTCGTCTGCGCTTTCTGTTCATGGCGATCATCGTCTATCGGATAGGTGCGCATATCCCGGTTCCCGGCATCAATCCGGACCGTCTGGCGGATCTGTTTCGGCAGAATGAGGGGACCATTCTTAGCTTGTTCAACATGTTTTCCGGTGGCGCGCTTGAGCGCATGAGCATCTTTGCACTGGGGATCATGCCGTACATCTCGGCATCGATCATCATGCAGCTGATGACGGCGGTCAGCCCGCAACTGGAGCAGTTGAAGAAGGAAGGTGAAGCTGGCCGTCGCAAGATCAGCCAGTACACCCGCTACGGCACCGTTATCCTGGCACTGGTTCAAGCCATTGGCATGTCCATTGGCCTGGCCAACCAGGGCGTGGCGTTTTCTGTAGGCCTGGGCTTCCATGTCGTTGCCGTCTCCACCTTCGTGGCGGGCGCGATGTTCATGATGTGGCTGGGCGAGCAGATCACCGAGCGCGGTGTGGGCAACGGTATCTCGATGTTGATCTTCGCAGGTATCGTTGCCGGTCTTCCGAGAGCAATCGGGCAGTCTTTCGAGTCTGCACGCACAGGCGATATCAACATTTTCGCCCTGGTCGCTATCGGTTTGCTGGCAGTAGCGATTATCGGTTTCGTGGTGTTCATTGAGCGTGGTCAGCGTCGTATCGCCGTTCACTATGCCAAGCGTCAGCAGGGCCGCAAGGTCTTCGCTGCGCAGACCAGCCACTTGCCGTTGAAAGTGAACATGGCGGGGGTTATCCCGGCCATTTTCGCGAGCAGCATTTTGCTGTTCCCGGCTTCGCTGGGTGCCTGGTTCGGTCAGTCCGAAGGTATGGGCTGGCTGCAGGACATCTCGCAGTCGATCGCTCCTGGTCAGCCGTTGAACATTCTGCTGTTTAGTGCAGGGATCATTTTCTTCTGCTTCTTCTACACAGCGTTGATGTTCAACCCGAAAGACGTAGCGGAAAACCTGAAGAAGTCCGGTGCCTTTATTCCGGGTATCCGTCCTGGTGAGCAGTCGGCACGCTACATTGATGGCGTTCTGACTCGTCTGACCATGTTCGGTGCTCTTTACATGATGGCCGTCTGCCTTCTGCCCCAGTTCCTGGTGGTGGCAGCAAATGTGCCGTTCTACCTTGGCGGGACCTCGTTGCTGATTGTGGTAGTGGTTGTGATGGACTTCATGTCCCAAGTACAATCGCACCTCGTTTCGCACCAGTACGAATCCCTGATGAAGAAAGCCAACCTGAAAGGCTACGGTGGCAGCGGTCTGCTGCGCTGATACGCCCCTAAGGTTCGAGGAGTCGGTAATGAAAGTTCGTGCATCGGTGAAAAAGCTGTGCCGTAACTGCAAGATCATCCGTCGCGAAGGCGTCGTACGAGTGATCTGCAGCGCGGAACCGCGTCACAAACAGCGCCAAGGCTGAGTGTGATCTGCGCTTCAAACCCAGCAGCTAGTGTGCTGCTGGGTTGATTATTCGTTTCTACAGCGATATTATCTCGCGCCCTATTTCTTGGCTTCCGGGGCGTAGGTAGCTGTCAATTGGAGTCCCACTGAATGGCCCGTATTGCAGGCGTCAACATTCCAGATAACAAGCATACTGTTATCTCGCTGACCTACATCTATGGTGTCGGTCGCACAACTGCACAGAAGATCTGTGCAGACGCTGGTGTAAACCCAGCCGCTAAGATCAAGGATCTGAGCGACGAGCAAATCGAAACCCTGCGTGGCGAAGTCGCGAAGTTCACCACCGAAGGTGACCTGCGTCGTGACATCAACATGAAGATCAAACGCTTGATGGACCTGGGTTGCTACCGCGGCCTGCGTCATCGTAAAGGTCTGCCGGTTCGCGGTCAGCGCACCAAGACCAACGCACGCACCCGTAAGGGCCCGCGTAAGCCGATCCGCAAGTAATCGCCCAGGAATATAGACATGGCAAAACCTGCTGCTCGTCCTCGTAAGAAAGTCAAAAAGACAGTGGTTGATGGCATCGCCCACATCCATGCCTCTTTCAACAACACCATCGTGACCATCACCGACCGTCAGGGCAATGCTTTGTCCTGGGCGACCTCCGGTGGTTCGGGTTTCCGTGGTTCGCGCAAATCCACCCCGTTCGCAGCTCAGATCGCTGCTGAGCGTGCTGGTCAAGCTGCGCTGGAATACGGTCTGAAGAACCTCGACGTTAACGTCAAGGGTCCAGGTCCAGGTCGTGAGTCCGCCGTTCGTGCATTGAACAGCTGCGGCTACAAGATCGCCAGCATCACCGACGTGACGCCAATCCCGCACAACGGGTGCCGTCCGCCGAAGAAGCGTCGCGTGTAATCAGGAGACAGAAGAATGGCACGTTACATTGGTCCAAAATGCAAACTGTCTCGTCGTGAAGGCACTGACCTGTTCCTGAAGAGCGGCGTTCGCGCTCTGGAATCGAAGTGCAACATCGAAGCAGCCCCAGGTATCCACGGCCAGCGCCGTGGCCGTCAGTCTGACTACGGCACCCAGCTGCGTGAGAAACAAAAAGTCCGTCGTATCTACGGTGTTCTGGAGCGTCAGTTCCGCGGTTACTACCAAGCTGCTGCCTCGAAAAAAGGCGCAACCGGTGAGAACCTGCTGCAACTGCTCGAGTGCCGTCTGGATAACGTCGTTTACCGTATGGGCTTCGGCTCGACTCGTTCTGAGTCGCGTCAGCTGGTTTCGCACAAAGCGATCAGCGTCAACGGTAAGACTGTAAACATTCCATCCTACCAAGTTCGTCCGGGTGACGTGGTCGCGGTTCGCGAGAAATCGCTGAGCCAGCTGCGCATTGTTCAAGCCCTTGAACTGTGCGCCCAGCGTGGCCGCGTTGAGTGGGTTGACGTGGATGCTGCTAAAAAGTCGGGCGTTTTCAAGAACGTTCCTGCTCGCAGCGACCTGTCTGCCGACATCAACGAGAACCTGATTGTCGAGCTCTACTCCAAGTAAGGGCTAGAAAATAGGTGCATCCATGCAGATTTCGGTAAATGAGTTCCTGACTCCCCGCCACATTGATGTGCAGGTAGTCAGTCCGACCCGCGCCAAGATCACGCTCGAGCCTCTCGAGCGTGGTTTCGGCCATACCCTGGGCAACGCGCTGCGCCGCATCCTGTTGTCCTCCATGCCTGGCTGTGCAGTAGTCGAGGCCGAGATCGATGGCGTACTCCACGAGTACTCCGCGATCGAAGGTGTTCAGGAAGACGTCATTGAAATCCTGTTGAACCTGAAAGGCCTGGCTATCAAACTGCACGGTCGTGACGAAGTTACGCTGACCTTGTCGAAAAAGGGTTCGGGGGTGGTTACCGCTGCCGATATTCAGCTGGATCACGATGTCGAGATCGTCAACCCCGATCACGTAATCGCGAACCTGGCGTCGAACGGCGCCCTGAACATGAAGCTCACTGTAGCTCGTGGTCGTGGTTACGAGCCGGCCGACTCCCGTCAAACCGACGAAGACGAAAGCCGTAGCATTGGCCGTCTGCAGTTGGACGCTTCGTTCAGCCCGGTGCGTCGTATCGCCTATGTGGTCGAGAACGCCCGTGTTGAGCAGCGTACCAACCTGGACAAACTGGTCATTGATCTGGAAACCAACGGCACCCTGGACCCTGAAGAGGCAATCCGCCGCGCTGCGACCATCCTGCAACAGCAGCTGGCCGCGTTCGTCGACCTCAAAGGTGACAGCGAGCCTGTCGTAGTCGAGCAGGAAGACGAGATCGATCCGATCCTGCTGCGTCCGGTTGACGACCTGGAACTGACTGTACGTTCGGCCAACTGCCTCAAGGCGGAGAACATCTACTACATCGGCGACCTGATTCAGCGTACCGAAGTAGAGCTGTTGAAGACTCCTAACCTCGGCAAGAAGTCCCTGACTGAAATCAAGGACGTCCTGGCCTCTCGTGGTCTGTCTCTCGGCATGCGCCTCGACAACTGGCCGCCTGCAAGTCTTAAGAAAGACGACAAGGCGACCGCCTGATCGTCGTAATCACCGAACGTAGTGTTTGGTAAGGAATGAATCATGCGTCATCGTAAAAGTGGACGTCACCTGAGCCGTACCAGCTCTCACCGCAAGGCTATGTTCCAGAACATGGCAGTGTCGCTGATCGAGCACGAGCTGATCAAAACCACCCTGCCGAAAGCCAAGGAACTGCGCCGCGTTGCCGAGCCGCTGATCACCCTGGCCAAGGAAGACAGCGTTGCTAACCGTCGTCTGGCCTTCGACCGTACCCGTTCGAAGTCCGCTGTTGGCAAACTGTTCAACGACCTGGGCAAGCGTTACGCCACCCGTCAGGGCGGCTACCTGCGCATCCTGAAGTGCGGTTTCCGCGCTGGCGACAACGCGCCTATGGCGTACGTCGAGCTGGTTGATCGTCCGGTCGGCGGTGCTGTAGAAGCTGCTGAGTAAGACGTTCTGTCTGCTACAAAGAACCGGGCCTAGTGCCCGGTTTTTTGTGTCTGTTGGTATTGTTAATTTCTATTGATGTAAATCAGTTAATGAATTTGTCCCTGTAACCTTGCTCGTCAATACTCTCTCCATAGCCGATTAGCCGGCGCTTCAAGACCGATAAGGAGAGCCCATGAGCAAGATTCTCACCACCGCCAGCGGTGCACCTGTAGCCGACAACCAGAACTCCCGCTCCGCCGGCCCACGCGGCCCGCTGCTGCTTGACGACTTCCACCTGATTGAGAAGCTCGCCCATTTCAACCGTGAGAACATTCCAGAGCGCCGGGTTCACGCGAAGGGTTCGGGCGCCTATGGCACTTTTACCGTAACCCGCGACATCACCGATTACACCAGCGCCAAACTGTTCGAGCAGATTGGCAAGCAGACGGAGACATTCCTGCGCTTCTCTACCGTGGGTGGCGAACGTGGTTCTGCGGACACAGAGCGCGATCCGCGCGGATTTGCCGTCAAGTTCTACACCGAGGAAGGTAACTGGGACATCGTGGGTAACAATACGCCAGTGTTCTTCATTCGTGATCCGCTCAAGTTCCCGGACTTTATCCACACCCAGAAACGTCACCCGCAGTCCAACCTGAAGAACGCCCAGATGATGTGGGATTTCTGGTCGCACTCGCCCGAGGCGCTGCACCAGGTCACCATCCTGTTCTCCGACCGGGGCATTCCGGATGGCTACCGCCACATGCACGGCTTTGGCAGCCACACCTACAGCCTGATCAATGCCCAGGGTGAGCGCACTTGGGTCAAATGGCACTTCAAGACCCAGCAAGGCATCAAGAACCTCGCCCCGGCAGAGGCCGCACGCTTGGCAGGTACTGATCCGGACTACGCCCAGCGCGACCTGTTCGAAGCCATTGAGCGTGGCGATTATCCACGCTGGACTGTCTGCATCCAGGTGATGAGCGAAGCCGAGGCCGCGAGCCGCGACGAGAACCCGTTCGACGTGACCAAAACCTGGTCGCAAAAGGACTACCCATTGATCGAAGTGGGCGTGCTTGAGCTTAACCGCAACCCGCTCAACTACTTCGCCGAGGTCGAGCAGGCTGCCTTCGGGCCAAGCAACATGGTGCCAGGGGTTGGCCTGTCGCCGGACCGCATGCTGCAGGGCCGCGTGTTCGCCTACGCGGACGCACACCGCTACCGTGTGGGGACTAACCACCAACAGTTGCCGGTGAACGCACCACGCTGCCCGGTCAACAGCTACCAGCGCGACGGCTCCATGGCCACTGGCAGCTATGGCAGTGCACCGAACTACGAACCCAACAGCTACGCCGCGGCACCGAAACAGTCGCCACGTCACGCCGAGCCCGCATTGGCTCTGAATGGCTCGGCCGACCGTTACGATCACCGCGAGGACACTGACTACTACAGCCACGCCGGCGCGCTGTTCCGCCTGATGAGTGACGAGCAGAAAGCCCTGCTGATCAGCAACATCGCTGGAACCATGGCGGGTGTCAGTGAGGACGTCATCCAACGCCAGTTGCAGTACTTCTTCCAGGCCGACCCGGCCTATGGAGAAGGGATCGCCAAAGCCCTGGGCATCAATCTCGCCTAAGTCGAAGTGATAAGAAGAACCGCCCTCATTCGGGCGGTTTTTCAATGAATATCACTACTGTTTAACCGATTTTTTGCTTCTAATTGCGCATTTTTCAGTGACCGCAGGCAAAAGCTGGTTCACACTATGTGGCATAGACGTTTTCATATGGAGAAGCAGGGCGATGCAAGGCCACCCGGACGTAATCAACTACCTCGTCACGTTGCTGAAGGGCGAACTGGCAGCACGCGACCAGTACTTCATTCATTCGCGCATGTACGAAGACTGGGGCCTGACCAAGCTCTACGAGCGTATCAACCACGAGATGGAAGAAGAGACGCAGCACGCTGATGCCCTGATGCGTCGCATCCTGATGCTCGAAGGCACACCTGACATGCGTGCAGACGACCTGGAAGTCGGCAGCACCGTGCCGGAAATGATCGAGGCCGACCTCAAGCTTGAGTACAAGGTGCGCGGTGCGCTGTGCAAAGGCATCGAGCTGTGCGAGCTGCACAAGGACTACATCAGCCGTGACATCCTGCGTGCGCAACTGGCGGACACCGAAGAAGATCACACCTACTGGCTGGAGAAGCAGCAGGGTCTGATCAAGGCCATTGGCCTGGAGAACTACCTGCAGTCGCAGATGTAAGTTACCCACAGTCTCAAGAAAAAGCCCCTGACACCAATGGTGCCAGGGGCTTTTTCATTCCATCAGCAACACTCAGGCCCGGTCCCGCTCCAGCAGCGGTTTCAGGTAATGCCCGGTATAGGACTGCTTCATCTCGCTCAGTTCTTCCGGCGTACCGCAGGCAATGATCTGTCCCCCTTTGGAACCACCCTCCGGGCCGAGGTCCACCAGCCAGTCAGCAGTCTTGATCACATCCAGGTTGTGCTCGATCACCACCACGGTATTGCCGTGATCACGCAGGCGATGCAGCACGTCCAGCAACTGCTGGATATCGGCAAAGTGCAGGCCCGTGGTGGGTTCATCCAGGATATACAGGGTTTTGCCGGTATCGCGCTTGGACAACTCGCGGGACAGCTTCACCCGCTGCGCCTCACCACCAGACAAGGTAGTCGCCGACTGGCCCAGCTTGATGTACGACAGGCCTACATCCATCAGTGTTTGCAGCTTGCGCGCCAGCGCTGGCACTGCGTCGAAGAATTCGCGGGCATCCTCGATGGTCATTTCCAGCACCTCGTGGATGTTCTTGCCCTTGTACTTGATCTCCAACGTTTCGCGGTTGTAGCGCTTGCTCTTGCACACGTCGCACGGCACGTAGATGTCTGGCAGGAAGTGCATCTCGACCTTGATCAGGCCATCGCCTTGGCAGGCCTCGCAACGGCCACCCTTGACGTTGAACGAGAAACGTCCCGGGCCATAGCCGCGTGAGCGCGACTCCGGCACCCCGGAGAACAGCTCGCGGATAGGGGTGAAAATACCGGTGTACGTTGCCGGGTTCGAGCGCGGAGTGCGGCCGATCGGGCTCTGGTCGATATCCACCACCTTATCCAGGTGCTGCAGGCCGTCCATGCTGCTGTGCGCTGCGGCTTCCAGGCTGCTTGCGCCATTGAGGGCAGTAGCGGCCAAGGGGAACAGGGTGTTGTTGATCAGCGTCGATTTGCCCGAGCCGGATACCCCCGTCACGCAGGTCAGCAGGCCGATGGGGACTTCGAGGTCGACGTTCTGCAGGTTGTTGCCACGCGCACCCTTGAGCTTTAGTTGCAGCTTCTTGTTGCGCGGCGTGCGCTTGGCTGGCACGACGATCTTCTTGCGTCCGGACAAGTACTTGCCGGTTAACGAATCAGGGTGGTCCATGACCTCCTGTGGCGAGCCCTCGGCGACGATCTGGCCACCATGCACACCGGCCCCTGGGCCGATATCGACCACATAGTCGGCCAAGCGAATGGCGTCCTCGTCGTGCTCTACCACGATGACCGTGTTGCCCAAATCGCGCAGGTGGTTGAGGGTGGCCAGCAGGCGGTCGTTGTCGCGTTGATGAAGGCCGATGGACGGTTCATCAAGGATGTACATCACCCCGACCAGGCCGGCGCCAATCTGGCTGGCAAGCCGGATACGCTGGGCCTCGCCACCGGACAGGGTGTCGGCGCTACGGTCGAGGGTGAGGTAGTCGAGGCCGACGTTGACCAGGAACTGCAAGCGCTCGCAGATTTCCTTGAGGATCTTGGCGGCAATCTCGCCACGGCGGCCAGTCAGGGTCAGCTCGCCAAAGTAGTTGCTGGCTTCACCGATCGGTAGGTTGGTGACCGCCGGCAGCGTTTTTTCGCCTACCCACACATGGCGTGCTTCACGGCGCAGGCGAGTGCCACGGCAATCCGGGCAGGGCTGGGTGCCGAGGAACTTGGCCAGCTCTTCGCGTACGGTGGCCGACTCGGTCTCGCGGTAGCGGCGTTCCAGGTTCGGCACGATGCCTTCAAACGGGTGCGAGCGCTTTACGATATCGCCACGGTCGTTCAAGTACTTGAAGTCGATGCTTTGCTTGCCACTGCCTTGCAGGATCACCTTCTGGTGTTCTGCCGAGAGCTCGCCGAAGGGTTCTTCCAGGCTGAAGCCATAATGCGCGGCCAACGAGCCGAGCATCTGGAAGTAGTAAACGTTGCGTCGGTCCCAGCCGCGGATCGCACCTTCAGCCAGGGTGAGTTCGGTATTGACCAGGCGTTTGGTGTCGAAGAACTGCTTCACCCCCAGGCCATCGCAGGTCGGGCAGGCGCCAGCCGGGTTGTTGAAGGAGAACAGCTTGGGTTCCAGCTCGCTGATGGCATGGCCGCACACCGGGCAGGCGAAGCGGGCGGAGAAGATCATCTCTTCGCCTGGTTCGTCGTCCATCGGTGCTACCAGAGCGATCCCGTCGGCCAGCTTCAGTGCGGTCTCGAACGATTCAGCGAGGCGTTGCTGCAGGTCGGCGCGCACCTTGAAGCGGTCTACCACCACATCGATGCTGTGCTTTTTCTGTTTGTCCAGTTTGGGCAGTTCGTCCAGCTCGTAGAGCTTGCCGTTGACCCGGGCGCGTACGAACCCTTGAGCGCGCAACTCGTCAAACACGGCCAGGTGCTCACCCTTGCGCTCGCGCACCACCGGCGCCAGCAGCATCAGCTTGCTGCCTTCCGGGCGCTCCAGCACCAGGTCGACCATCTGGCTGATCGTTTGCGCCTCCAGCGGGATATCGTGGTCCGGGCAGCGTGGCGTACCCACGCGGGCATACAACAGGCGCAGGTAGTCGTAGATTTCAGTGATGGTGCCGACCGTGGAGCGTGGGTTGTGCGAGGTCGACTTCTGCTCGATGGAAATGGCCGGTGAGAGGCCTTCGATGGTATCGACGTCGGGCTTTTCCATCATCGACAGGAACTGCCGGGCGTAGGCCGACAGCGATTCCACGTAGCGGCGCTGGCCTTCGGCGTAGAGGGTGTCGAACGCCAGGGACGACTTGCCGGAACCGGACAGGCCGGTGATCACGATCAGCTTGTCCCGGGGCAGGGTCAGGTCGATGTTCTTCAGGTTGTGGGTACGTGCCCCACGAATCAGGATCTTGTCCACTGCGGCCTCGCTTGGCGGGCATAAACAAGGAAGTATACGGCGCGCCAGTATGACGCGGCAAAGCGTCGCGTAGATGCCGTTACGCTGTCGGACTGATAGAATCGCCGCCGGTTCACACGAGGTTAATCCATGCACGACACCCACAACGAGCGCATGAGTGGCGGCGAAACCCGCGCCGCTGGCGGCCTTGCTCTGGTCTTTGCCTTTCGTATGCTGGGCATGTTCATGGTCTTGCCGGTACTGGCTACCTACGGCATGGACCTGGCCGGCGCCACCCCTGCGCTGATCGGCCTGGCCATTGGCGCCTATGGCCTGACTCAGGCGGTATTGCAGATCCCGTTCGGGATGATCTCCGACCGCATCGGCCGCCGGCCGGTGATTTACCTGGGGCTGGTGATTTTCGCCCTGGGCAGTGTGCTGGCGGCCCAGGCCGACTCCATCTGGGGCGTGATCGCCGGGCGTGTTTTGCAGGGCGCCGGTGCGATTTCTGCCGCCGTCATGGCGTTGTTGTCCGATCTCACCCGCGAGCAACACCGGACCAAGGCCATGGCCATGATCGGCATGAGCATCGGCCTGTCGTTTGCCGTCGCCATGGTCGTCGGACCCTTGCTGACAAGTGCCTTCGGCTTGTCAGGATTGTTCCTGACCACGGCGGGGCTTGCCCTGGTAGGCATCCTGCTGATTGCCTTTGTCGTGCCCAACACGCATAGCATCCTGCAGCACCGCGAATCGGGCGTGGCGCGCCAGGCACTCGGCCCAACCCTGCGTCATCCGGACCTTCTGCGCCTGGACATAAGCATCTTCGTCCTCCATGCCATTCTCATGGCCAGCTTCGTCGCGCTGCCGCTGGCCTTCGTCGAGCGCGGTGGGCTGCCCAAGGAGCAGCACTGGTGGGTGTACCTGACCGCGCTGTTCATCTCATTTTTTGCAATGGTCCCGTTCATCATCTACGGCGAAAAAAAGCGCAAGATGAAACGCGTGTTGGCCGGCGCTGTCAGTGTCCTGCTGCTGACAGAGATATACTTCTGGGAGTGGGCTGACGGTTTGCGCGGACTGGTGATTGGCACCGTGGTATTCTTTACCGCATTCAACCTGCTGGAGGCATCGCTGCCTTCGCTGGTGAGCAAGGTGTCGCCTGCCGGTGGCAAGGGGACGGCGATGGGGGTCTACTCCACCAGCCAGTTCCTTGGTGCGGCGCTGGGCGGCATTCTCGGTGGCTGGTTGTTCCAGCACGGTGGGCTGGACACGGTGTTCCTCGGTTGCGCGGTGCTGTGTGCCATCTGGCTGGTCGTCGCCCTGCGCATGAACGAGCCGCCTTATGTGACCAGTCTGCGCATGCCGCTGACGCCTGAGGCAGTCCGTGAAGCCGGCCTGTCCGAGCGCCTGATGGCCGTGCCGGGTGTGACCGACGCTGTGGTGGTGGCTGAAGAAGCCGCTATCTATATCAAACTGGATACGAAAATTTTGGACCGTGCGACCCTCGAGCGACTGGTGAACCCAGCCTCTTCGGCGTGCGAAGCCTAGGAGAACGTTATGGCCCGTGGGGTTAACAAAGTCATTCTGGTCGGCACCTGTGGCCAGGATCCCGAAGTCCGCTACCTGCCCAACGGTAACGCCGTGACCAACCTGAGCCTGGCTACCAGCGAGCAGTGGACCGACAAGCAGTCGGGCCAGAAGGTAGAGCGTACCGAGTGGCACCGTGTGTCGCTGTTCGGCAAGGTTGCCGAGATCGCCGGCGAGTACCTGCGCAAAGGTTCGCAGTGCTACATCGAAGGCAAACTGCAGACCCGTGAGTGGGAAAAAGACGGTATCAAGCGCTACACCACTGAGATCATCGTCGACATCAACGGCACCATGCAGCTGCTGGGTGGCCGTCCGCAGGGCCAGCAGCAGGGCGGCGACCCGTACAATCAGGGTGGCGGCAACTACGGTGGCGGCCAGCCGCAACAGTACAACCAGGCTCCACGTCAGCAGGCCCAACGCCCGCAACAGGCCCCTCAGCGCCCGGCGCCGCAGCAGCCAGCGCCACAGCCGGCGGCTGACTTTGACAGCTTTGATGACGATATTCCGTTCTGATTCGAACGTTAAGGCATCGCGCCATACCAACAACCCGGAGCAGTCGCTCCGGGTTTTTTTTGCCCGCAGAAATTGAGAAATATGAAGTTACGGGAGGGGCCTCTAAATATCAGATTGTCTGTGTTGTTGTAGGCGGTTTCTGAAATTTCCTCTTGCGTCAACTATCTGCTGTCGCGATTGCTTAGCATCTATGTTTTCAAAGGAGTGGATCATGCAATCAGAGAGTGAAGGGTTTGATCGAATTGAATTTCAGCTGAATTCTTTATCAGGTGACTATCGGATCCCGGGGTTCAGCGAAGGCTACGCGGTATACCTCAAGGGTTGCGAAAAGGGGGCCGGTTACACTGGAGGCTTGCTGCTCCTGTTAGGTTTCGCCATTGCTGCGCTGGCCTTTGCAGCGCTGGTTTTCGGCCCGTCGACGATCTCCTACTACCGTTCTACCGGCCCTTCTTGGTTTCAGTATGTTCAGATGTACGCAGGGCCGATAATTACCGCTGGCGGAGCGCTATTTACCTTGGGTGGCTATCTGTATTCAAGGAAGGCAATGGGGCGAGAGGCGTTCCTGGTGACGATCTACAAACTTATCGCGCCGGATGGGCAAGTTGTTACTGGAACAGTTCAAATCCGGTATCTGGGAGGCGATAATTTCAATATAGCAATCAACTGACGGGCAGTTGGGACACAGGGTCGAAAAACATTTTCCTCGCTTGCTCCCATCCCGCCGGCATGGCCTTCAAGGTGCGCAGAATCAGTAGGAGCAGCCTTGCGCTACAAAAGGGCCATTGCAGCCGAAGATCATCGCCAGGCCCACTGGCCTGTTCGCAGCACAAGGCTGCTCCTTGTACATAGATAATGTGGTGCTCACAAGGGCAGTACCGTAGCCCACTTGCTTAGTAGAACAACCGCGGCTCCGGCGAGTCCAGCAGGCTTGCCAACTTGGTCAGGGCAAAGCCCAGTTCCTGGCGGCTGGGGCTCATCAGCGCGATGCGTACACCGCAGGTGGTGTGGCTACGTTCTGGTAAAAACTGGCTGCCGCTGACCACCGTCACGCCGTTGTTACGCGCCAGGTTGGCGAACTCGTCGCTGGTCCACGGCTCTGGCAACTCCAGCCAGATATGAAAGCTGTGGGGCTGAGTACGGATGTTGTATCGACCAAGAATCTCCCGAGCCATGTGCTGGCGCGCGGCCGCCTCGTCCTGCTGTACCCGTACCAACTGGTCGGCCATGCCGCTGTTGATCAGGTTACTGGCCAATTGCGCCATCAATGGCGAAGGCATCCACACGCTGCTGCGTACCATCGACGATAACCGTGACAGGGTTTGCGGCGGAGCGTACAGGTAGCCGATGCGCAGCGCCGGCAGCACGCTCTTGGACAGGCTGGTGAGGTACACCGAGCGTTCAGGCGCATACGCGGCCAGTGGCTTGTAATCCGGGGCGGGCTCAAGAAAACCGTAGATGTCGTCATCGACGATGAACAGGTCGAACTCGCGGGCGATCTCGGCGATGGCCTGGCGCCGTGCGTGGGGCATGATCGAGTTGGTCGGGTTCTGGTGCGTGGTGACGCATACCAGCAGGGAAGGGCGGTGCTCCAGGCAGGCCGCGCGCAATGCATCAGGAATAATGCCGTGCTCGTCCATGGCCACGGCGCGCAGGCGGCGGCCCATGCTGTGGGCCAGAGAGATGATGCCTGGGTAGCAAAACGACTCGCACAGCACCACATCGTCGCTCTTCGACAGGCTGCTGATGGCCACTAGCAGCCCATGCTGCGCGCCAGAGGTCAGTACAACCTGTTGCCAGCTTGCATCTGGCAGCCAGCGCTGAATCCAGGCCGCACCGGCTTGCTTGTGTGAGGTGTGGCCACCTTCGGTCACGTAGTCGAGTACTTGCCCCAAGCCCGAAGACGCGGCCAGTTCGCTGATGGCCGCGCCTAGCCACTCGCTCATGTGAGCGTCGTTGGGTTTGATGATCGAGAGATCGATCTGGCTGCTTTCGCCGGCAACGGGCGCCGACTGGATAGGCAATGGCTGTCGCTGCTGTTTCACAAATGTGCCACGCCCGACTTCGCCAACCACCAGGCCACGCTTGGCTGCCTCGTCGTAGGCCCTGCCGACGGTGCCGGGCGTCACACTCAGTGCCTCGGCGAGGTCCTTGAGGGTGGGTAAGCGATCACCTGCTGCAAGCCGACCACTTTCGATGTCCTGTTCAAGGGCATTAGCGATCATCAGGTAAACCGGCTGGGTTTGATCGCCGTAATGAGGGACCCACATGGAAAACGCACCAGATTCTGCAAGAGCGCGCAGCCTAGCATGAAAGCCCAGATGCAGCTAATGATGGTAATCGTGGGAATTGAGTTGAATTAATTGTTTATTGCATCGATTCAATTTTCGTAATTACAATCATCGCATCAATCAGGGCAGGCTCACTCACGTCGGCCTTGGCAAAACACGCCATTGGATGGGCTTTGCTATGGAAATTCTCGGTGCTTACTGGGCGGAACACGCGTTGCTGGCAATCGTCATGCTCGGCGCGATCGCCTTCGTTGCAGGCTTCGTCGACAGTATTGCCGGTGGTGGCGGTCTGTTTCTTGTACCGGGTTTTTTGCTGGTGGGCATGCCGCCGCAGGTGGCACTGGGCCAGGAAAAACTGGTCAGCACCCTTGGCACGCTGGCGGCCATTCGCAACTTCCTGGCCAACAGCAAGATGGTCTGGCAGGTAGCGTTGGTCGGGGTGCCGTTCTCACTGCTGGGTGCCTACCTGGGGGCGCACCTGATCGTGTCGATCTCGCAAGAGACTGTAGGCAAGATCATCCTGGCGCTGATCCCGTTCGGCATCCTCATCTTCCTCACCCCCAAGGACCGCCCGGTAGAGGAACGAGAGCTGTCTTCGCGCATGCTGTACACCGTGGTGCCGTTGACCTGCCTGGCCATCGGCTTCTATGACGGCTTTTTCGGCCCCGGTACCGGGAGCATGTTCATCATCGCCTTCCATTACCTGCTGCGCATGGACCTGGTCTCCAGTTCGGCCAACTCCAAAACCTTCAACTTCGCTTCCAACATCGGCGCCTTGGTCGCCTTCGTCATGGCCGGGAAGGTCGTCTACCTGCTGGCATTGCCGCTGGTGGCCTGCAACATCCTGGGTAACCACCTGGGCAGTGCCCTGGCGCTGCGCAAAGGCAACGAAGTGGTACGCAAGGCGCTGGTGTTCTCGATGCTTTGCCTGTTCACCAGCCTGGGCGTGAAGTACCTGGCCTGACCTACTGATAGGAGAAAACTGATGAAAACCGCATTCGTAACTGGCGCCTCCTCGGGTTTTGGCCGTGCCATCTGCTGCACGCTGATCGGCAAAGGCTACCGCGTGATCGGTGGCGCCCGGCGCATGGACAAACTGAAAGCGCTGGAGGCCGAGTTGGGGGGCAATTTCATTCCGCTGGCGCTGGACGTCACCGACCCGGTGTCGCTGGAGACGGCGGTCGAGCAGATTCGGGATGTATCGCTGCAGATCGACCTGCTGGTCAACAACGCCGGGCTGGCGTTGGGTGTGGACCGAGCCCAGGCCAGCAGCGCCGAAAACTGGCAGCGGATGATCGACACCAACATTACCGGCCTGGCCATGGTTACCCACAAGATTCTGCCGCAAATGGTGGAAGCCGACAGCGGGATGATCATCAATATTGGCTCAATCGCCGGCACTTACCCCTACCCGGGCGGCAATGTTTATGGCGCCAGCAAGGCCTTCGTCCGCCAGTTCAGCCTCAACTTGCGTGCCGACCTGGCGGGCACCCGAGTACGCGTGAGCAACATCGAGCCGGGGCTCTGCTCGGGCACCGACTTCTCGGTGGTACGCCTGAATGGCGACCTGGACGCGGTGCAGGCGTTGTATCGGGATGTCGAGGCCATCCTGCCGGAAGACATCGCGGCTACGGTAGCCTGGATTGCCGATCAGCCGGCGCATGTGAACATCAATACTGTCGAGATCATGCCGGTGGCGCAGAGCAGTGCGGCGCTGAATGTGGTGCGCAACCTGCCGCGTGCCTGACCCGGGCCCTACCACTGACTCAGGTCATCGCACGTTCCCGATTCTTGACTAGTCTTAACTATTGGCAGCCATGTATTGGCCGCCACCGTGACTATCAAGAGGCGCCGGCCATGTTCCGCGCGTCCACCACCTGATCAGGAGTGCACGATGGACCTGAACCGTCGGCAATTCTTCAAGGTCGCCGCCGTCGGCCTTGGAGGCTCGAGCCTGGCGGCGTTGGGCATGGCCCCGACGCCGGCCTTCGCCGAGCAGGTGCGTCACTTCAAGCTGGCGCATACCAAAGAAGCCCGTAACACCTGCCCTTACTGCTCGGTCGGCTGCGGCCTGATCCTGTACAGCCAGGGCGATGCGGGTAAAAACGTCAAACAGAACATCATCCACATCGAAGGTGACGCCGACCACCCGGTCAACCGCGGCACCCTTTGCCCGAAAGGCGCCGGCCTGCTGGACTTTATCCACAGCCCGAGCCGCCTGCAGTACCCCGAGGTACGCAAACCCGGCAGCAAGGAGTGGGTGCGGGTCAGCTGGGACGAGGCGCTCGACCGCGTCGCAGGCCTGATGAAACAGGACCGAGACGCCAATTTCATCGAGAAGAACGCCCAGGGGCAAACCGTAAACCGCTGGCTCACCACCGGTTTTCTGGCTGCCTCCGCCGCCTCCAGCGAGGCAGGCTACCTGACCCACAAGGTCGTCCGCGCAACAGGCATGCTGGGGTTCGATAACCAGGCACGTGTCTGACATGGCCCGACGGTGGCAAGTCTTGCCCCGACGTACGGCCGTGGCGCCATGACCAACCACTGGTCCGATATCGCCAACGCGAATCTGGTCCTGGTGATGGGTGGCAACGCAGCAGAAGCGCATCCGTGCGGCTTCAAATGGGTGACCGAGGCCAAGGCGCACAACAAGGCGCGGCTGATCGTGGTCGACCCGCGTTTTACCCGTACCGCGTCGGTAGCGGACTACTACGCGCCGATCCGTACCGGTACCGATATCGCCTTCATGGGCGGGCTGATCAACTACCTGCTGAGCAACGACAAGATCCAGCACGAGTACGTGCGTAACTACACCGATGTGTCGTTCATCGTCAAAGAGACCTATAGCTTCGAGGACGGGCTGTTCAGCGGCTACGACGAGGCCAAGCGTGTGTATGCCGACAAATCCGGCTGGGGTTACGAGCTGGGTGAGGACGGTTATGCGAAGGTCGATCCGACCCTGCTGCACCCGCGCTGCGTGTTCCAGCTGATGAAACAGCATTACAGCCGCTACACCCCGGAACTGGCGAGCATGACCTGTGGCATGCCGCAGGACGCCATGATGAAAGTCTGGGAGGAGATCGCCACCTGCTCGGCACCGGGCAAGACCATGACGATTCTCTACGCGCTCGGCTGGACGCAGCACTCGATCGGTGCGCAGATCATCCGCAGTGCGGCCATGGTCCAGCTGCTGCTGGGCAACGTCGGCATGCCCGGTGGTGGTGTCAACGCCTTGCGCGGGCACTCCAATATCCAGGGCCTGACCGACCTCGGCCTGCTGTCCAACTCGTTGCCGGGCTACCTGACCCTGGCCGGTGATGCCGAGCAGGACTACGCCACCTACATCGACAAGCGCGCGTCCAAGCCGCTTCGCCCAGGGCAGCTGTCGTACTGGCAGAATTACGGCAAGTTCCACGTCAGCCTGATGAAGGCCTGGTACGGCGCCAACGCCACGGCGGAAAACAACTGGGGCTATGACTGGCTGCCCAAACTCGATGTCCCGGCCTACGACGTGCTGCGCATGTTCGAGATGATGGGCCAGGGCAAGGTCAACGGCTACATATGCCAGGGGTTCAACCCGATTGCTGCGCTGCCGGACAAGAACCGCGTCACCGCAGCGCTGGGCAAGCTCAAGTGGTTGGTGATCATGGATCCGCTGGCCACGGAGACCTCGGAGTTCTGGCGAAACGCTGGGCCGTTCAACGACGTCGACACCGCCAATATCCAGACCGAAGTGATCCGCCTGCCCACCACCTGCTTTGCCGAGGAGGACGGCTCGCTGGTCAATAGCAGTCGTTGGCTGCAATGGCACTGGAAGGGGGCCGATGGGCCGGGTGAGACCCGTACCGACGTGCAGATCATGAGCGAGCTGTTCCTGCGCCTGCGCCAACGCTACCGGGCCGAGGGCGGCGCCTACCCTGATGCGATGATGAACATCAGCTGGCCGTACAAGATCCCTGAAGAGCCATCTCCGGAGGAATTGGCCAAGGAAATGAACGGCTGGGCGGTCACCGACCTCACCGACGCCACCGGCGCCACGCTCAAGGCCGGCCAGCAACTGTCAGGCTTCGGCCAGTTGAAGGACGACGGCAGCACGGCGTCTGGCTGCTGGATCTTCGCCGGCTGCTGGACCGAGCAGGGCAACCAGATGGCCCGCCGCGACAACAGCGACCCGTTTGGCATGCACCAGGTGCAGAACTGGGCCTGGGCCTGGCCGGCCAACCGTCGCATCCTCTACAACCGTGCCTCCAGCGACCCGCAAGGCAAGCCGTGGGACCCAGAGAAGAAACGCTTGGTATGGTGGAACGGCAAGGCCTGGACCGGTACCGATGTGCCGGACTTCAAGGCTGACTCGCCGCCCGAGGCCGGGATGAACCCGTTCATCATGAACCCCGAAGGCGTGGCGCGTTTCTTCGCCATCGACAAGATGGCTGAGGGGCCGTTCCCCGAGCACTACGAGCCGTTCGAAACGCCGATCGGTATCAACCCGCTGCACCCGCAGAACAAGAAGGTGGTCAGCAACCCGGCTGGCCGCATCTTCGACTCGGTGTGGGACACGCTCGGCACGCACGACGAGTTTCCTTACGCGGCGACCACCTATCGGCTGACCGAGCATTTCCACTTCTGGAGCAAGCATTGCCGGCTCAACGCCATTGCCCAGCCCGAGCAGTTCGTCGAAATCGGCGAGGTGCTGGCCAACGAGAAAGGCATCAAGGCCGGCGACCGGGTGCGGGTGTCGAGCAAGCGCGGGCATATCGATGCGGTGGCAGTGGTGACCAAACGGATTCGCCCGCTCCAGGTCAACAACCAGACCGTGCACCAGATCGGCATTCCGTTGCACTGGGGTTTCACCGGCGCTACCCGGCATGGCTACCTGACCAACACCCTGGTGCCATTCCTCGGTGACGGCAACACCCAGACGCCAGAGTCGAAGTCGTTCCTCGTCAAAGTGGAGAAACTCTGATGGCCAGCCAAGACATCATCGCCCGCTCGGCCACCACCACCGTACCGCCTTCGGTACGCCAGCAGCAGGAAGTCGCCAAGCTGATCGACACCACCAAGTGCATCGGCTGCAAGGCCTGCCAGGTGGCGTGCTCGGAATGGAACGAACTGCGTGACGAGGTCGGCCACAACCACGGCACCTACGACAACCCCCAGGACCTCACGGCCGAAACCTGGACCCTGATGCGCTTCACCGAGCACGAGCGCGACGACGGCAACCTGGAGTGGCTGATCCGCAAGGATGGCTGTATGCACTGTGCAGACCCAGGGTGCCTGAAGGCGTGCCCAAGCCCGGGGGCGATCATCAAGCACGCCAACGGCATCGTCGATTTCAACCAGGACCACTGCATCGGCTGCGGGTACTGCATCACCGGCTGCCCGTTCAACATCCCGCGTATCTCGCAGAAGGACCACAAGGCGTACAAGTGCACCCTGTGTTCCGACCGCGTGACCGTGGGCCTGGAGCCAGCCTGCGTGAAAACCTGCCCGACCGGGGCGATCGTGTTCGGCAGCAAGGACGAGATGAAAGTGCATGCCGCCGAGCGCATTGTCGACCTGAAGTCGCGGGGCTACGACAACGCCGGGTTGTACGACCCGGATGGTGTCGGCGGCACCCACGTGATGTACGTGCTGCACCATGCCGACACGCCGAAGCTGTATGCCGGCCTGCCGGACCAGCCGGTGATCAGCCCTTTGGTGGGGCTGTGGAAGGGCTTCACCAAGCCGCTGGCGTTGCTGGCCATGGGCGCGGCGGTGTTGGCCGGGTTCTTCCATTATGTGCGGGTTGGCCCACAGCGGGTCGAGGAGGACGAGCACCCCACGCAGCCGGATGACAACGTGCATCAGGTGGATCCTGCGGTCCATGTCTACGACCCGACCAAGCCCGGTGGGCAAGGGGAGCAGCGGCCATGAACGACAACAAACCCATCCTGCGCTACAACGCCAATGAGCGGACAAACCACTGGATTGTGGCAATCCTGTTCATCCTGGCGGGGCTGTCGGGGCTGGCGCTGTTTCATCCGGCGCTGTTCTGGCTCAGCCACCTGTTTGGCGGCGGGCCGTGGACGCGCATCCTGCACCCTTTCATCGGGGTGGCGATGTTCGTGTTCTTCCTTGGCCTGGTGTTCCGTTTCTGGCGCGCCAACTTCATCACCGCCAACGACCGCCTGTGGCTGCGTCGCATCGATCGGGTGATGGTCAATCGTGAGGATGGCGTGCCCCCCATCGGCAAGTACAACGCCGGACAGAAGCTGCTGTTCTGGACCTTGCTGGCGTGCATGCTGGTGCTGCTGGTGAGTGGAGTGGTGATCTGGCGTGCGTATTTCAGCCATTGGTTCGGCATCGATGCCATTCGCTTGTCTGCGCTGCTGCACGCGCTGGCGGCGTTCGTGCTGATTCTCAGCATCATCGTGCATATCTATGCCGGCATCTGGATCAAGGGCTCGATCGGCGCCATGCTGCATGGCTGGGTCAGCCGCGCGTGGGCACGCAAGCACCATGAGTTGTGGTACCGCGAAGTGACCGGCGACAAAACGCCGGGCAATCACGGACGAAAAGAAGGATGAACGCTTGAGCACGATACTGGAACCCGGGCAGATCGAAGCGTCGGCGGTGATGCCGCCGTTTCTGCACCTGCCGCCCGCCAACCTGTTCGAAGTGCGCGCCGCGCGACTGGAGCAGTTGGCCGAGGGCAATGCCCTTGGCGACTATCTGAGGCTGGTGGCGCGGTTGTGCTGCGTCCAACAGCAGCTTGTGGATAACCCGCCCGCTGGCGTACCGGTGGCCGAGGAACGTCAGCGCCTGTGCATAAGTCATGGTTTGCCGCCGCTGGCGGCTGACAGCCTGGTGCGCGAAGGGCCTTGGCTGGTTTGGTTACAGGCCCTCCTTGAGCACTTCAACGGTGAAACCCGTGGCCCGCTGGGTGAGGCCTTGCAGGTTCTGCGTGGCAGTGATGACAGCCAGCGCAAAGGCTGGGGCATCGCTTTGCTGGCAGGGCAGTATGACGCGGTGCCACCGGCATTGGTGCCGTTCCTCGGGGCTGCGTTGCAGGCGGCCTGGTCCAGCTGGCTGCTGGCGTTGCCAACGCCGGAGCTGAAACCTGCTGGCAGCCTGGCCCAGTGCCCGGCCTGCAGTTCCCCGGCAATGGCTGGGGTGGTGCGCAACCGTGGCAAGCACAATGGCCTGCGCTATCTGGTCTGTTCGTTGTGTGCCTGTGAATGGCATGTGGTGCGGGTGAAGTGCGTGTATTGCGAGTCGAGCAAGGACCTGCGCTATACCAGCCTTGAGGATGATCGCCATGCGCCGGGCAAGGCGCCATTGCGTGCCGAGTGCTGCCCGGGGTGCGAAAGCTACCTGAAGCACAACTATCTGGAGAACGATGCAGCGGCCGAGCCTTTGGCCGACGACCTGGCCAGCCTGGTGCTGGATATGCGCCTGGACGAGGAGGGCTTTCATCGCCTGGCGCCCAACCTGATGCTCGCGCCCGGGTAGTGGGTGAGTGTCTACACTGAAAGACCGAGTTGCCTTCTTCGCGGGCACGCCCGCTCCCACAAGGACTGCGCAAGCCTCAAATACAGCGCGGACTCTGTGGGAGCGGGCGTGCCCGCGAAGAGGCCAGTACAGACACCGGATAACCCAAGGTAGTACCGCATGTCTTCAAGCCTAGCCAGCGACACCCCACGCCTCCCATCCATCGACACCCTCCTGCGCCACCCGGCCTGCCTCCCGCTGATCGACCGCCATGGTCGCGATGCAGTGCTGGCTACCTTGCGCCAACTGCTCGACGACCTGCGTGATCTTGCTCGCAACGGTGAGCTCAGCGCCGCCGAACTGGCCACCGAAGTGCTGCTGGGCCGCACCGGCGAACGCCTTGCCGCTCAACAGCGCAGCCAGGTCCGCCGTGTGTTCAACCTCACTGGCACCGTGCTGCACACCAACCTCGGCCGCGCCCTGCTGCCGGAAGAGGCCATCGAGGCCATGCAGACCGCCGCCCGCTATCCACTCAACCTGGAGTTCGATCTGGCTACCGGTAAGCGCGGCGACCGCGACGACCTGATCGAAGGCCTGATCCGCGAGCTGACCGGCGCCGAAGCCGTCACTGTAGTCAACAATAACGCCGCCGCCGTGCTGCTGGCGCTCAACAGCCTAGGCGCACGTAAGGAGGGCATCATCTCCCGTGGTGAGCTGATCGAGATTGGCGGCGCCTTCCGCATTCCCGACATCATGGCCCGGGCCGGCGTGAAGCTGCACGAGATCGGTACCACCAACCGCACCCACGCCCGCGACTATGAGGCCGCCATCGGCCCGCGCACGGGCCTGCTGATGCGCGTGCATTGCAGCAATTACAGTATCCAAGGCTTCACCACCCAGGTGCCCACTGCCGAGCTGGCGCGGATCGCCCACCAACATGAACTGCCGCTACTCGAAGACCTCGGCAGTGGCAGCCTGCTCGACCTTACCCGCTGGGGCCTGCCCGCCGAACCTACGGTGCGCCAGGCCCTGGCTGATGGCGCCGATATCGTCACCTTCAGCGGCGACAAACTGCTGGGCGGGCCTCAGGCAGGGATCATCGTTGGCCGCAAGGACCTGATCGCCAGGATCAAGAAAAACCCGCTCAAGCGAGCCTTGCGCGTCGACAAGATCACCCTCGCAGCCCTTGAAGCGGTGCTGGCACTGTACCGCAACCCCGACCGCTTGGCCGAACGCCTGCCCAGCCTGCGCCTGCTGACCCGCAGCCAGGCCGAGATCCAGGCTCAGGCCGAGCGCCTGTCGCCCGAACTCAAGGCACGCCTCGGCGAGCAATGGGCCGTCAGCGTAGAACCTGCGCTGGGCATGATTGGCAGTGGCAGCCAGCCGGTGGCGCGCCTGCCCAGTGCCGCGCTGTGCCTGCGCCCGCAAGTGTCGAAGAAGCTGCGCGGGCGCAGCTTGCATGTACTGGAGCGGGCCCTGCGTGATCTGCCTGTGCCGGTGCTGGGCCGCATCGATGAGGATGCCTTGTGGCTGGACCTGCGCCAACTGGATGACGAAGCCCAGTGGCTGGCCCAGTTGCCCGCCTTGCACCTGGGGCCAGTGCAGTGATCGTTGGTACCGCTGGGCACATCGACCACGGCAAGACCGCACTGCTGCAGGCGCTGACTGGCCAGGCCGGCGACCAGCGGCAGGAAGAGCGCGCCCGCGGCATGACCATCGACCTTGGCTACCGTTATGCGGCGCTGAGCGAAGGCGCGCCGCTGACGGGCTTCATCGATGTGCCGGGCCACGAGCGTTTTATCCACAACATGCTGGCCGGTGCCCATGGCATCGACCTGGTGCTATTGGTGGTGGCTGCTGACGACGGGG
Organism: Pseudomonas sp. FYR_2; assembly: GCF_043106425.1. Lineage (NCBI taxonomy): Bacteria > Pseudomonadati > Pseudomonadota > Gammaproteobacteria > Pseudomonadales > Pseudomonadaceae > Pseudomonas > Pseudomonas sp. FYR_2. Next base: position 106,734 of record NZ_JBICMM010000058.1, on the reverse strand, counting down.
TTATGCCGCAGACGCGCGAGCACCTGGCGATCATCGAGCTGCTGGGCATTCCCCAGGCCCTGGTGGCGATCAGCAAATGCGACCGGGTCGAGCCGGCCCGGCTGGCCGATGTGCAGGTGCAAATCAGTGAACTGCTGGCGCCAGGGCCGTATGCCGGTGCGCGGCAATTCCCATTGTCGAGCATCAGCGGGGAAGGCGTGGGCGCGCTGCGTCAAGCCCTGCTGGAGGCTGAGGCCAATGTACGGGCACGCGCTGTGCGCGGTGGTTTTCGTCTGGCCGTCGACCGCGCTTTCGCGGTTAGCGGCGCTGGCGTGGTGGTCACCGGCACGGCGCTGGCCGGGCGGGTCAGTGCCGGCGATACCTTGTTGCTGGGCAAGGCCGGCAAAGCGGTGCGCGTGCGTGGCCTGCATGCACAGAACAAGGCCTCGTTGGTGGCAGAAGCGGGCCAGCGGGTGGCGCTGAACATCGCTGCCGAGCGACTGGCATTGGAACAGGTACACCGGGGTGACTGGCTGGTGCCTGAGTGGTTGCATGCGCCCGGCGTACGGGTGGATATCGAGCTGAGCCTGTTACCGGGAGAGACACGTACGTTCGAACATTTCAGCGCCGTGCACGTACACCTGGGGACTCAGGATGTGACGGCCCGGGTCGCCTTGCTTGAAGGCGAAAGCCTGGCGGCCGGCCAGCGCATGTTTGCCCAGTTGTTACTCAATGCGCCGCTGCAGGCGGTGCATGGCGACCGTTTGGTGCTGCGCGACCAGCGTGCCCAGCGCACCTTGGGCGGTGGCAAGGTGCTGGACCCGTTCGCGCCAAGCCGCCAACGCCGCAGCGATGAGCGCCTGCGCCAGTTGCAGGTGCTGCGCGATACCGAAGAACTGGAGCAGACGCTGCCGGCGCTGCTTGCCAGTGCACCGGGCGGTATCGACCCCCAGCGGCTTGAGCGGCAGTTCAATCGCCTGCGAGAAACCTGGCAGTTGCCGGAAGAAGTTTTGGTGGTAGCCACGCGGCAGGGCCAACTGCTGTTCGCCACTGCCAAGTGGCAAGCGCTGAAGCAGCAGGTGATGGAGCAGTTGGAACGGTTCCACGAACAGGAGCCCGACCAGCTCGGCCCGGACCGTGATCGCCTGCGCCGCTTTGCGGCCTTACCCCTGGAGCGGCCGGCCTTCGTCAGCCTGCTGGACGAGTTGCTCGATGACGGCAGCATCGCCAGCAGCGGGCCTTGGCTGCATTTGCCCGATCATAAGGTGCAATTGAGCGAAGCCGACAGTGAGTTGTGGGCGCGCCTGGAACCGAGGCTGTTGGCGGGGCAATACGATCCGCCCTGGGTCAGGACGTTGGCCAGTGAAGAGAACCGCGCCGAAGCCGATGTACGCCTGTTGTTGCGCAAGCTTGCACGGCTGGGCCTGGTGCACCAGGTGGTGCGTGACCTGTTCTACCCGGAGTCGGCATTACAGCGCATGGCAGTGTTGCTGCTAGGGAAGGCCAGTGAGACGCCGATAGTGCAGGTTGCCGCGTTTCGCGATATGTTGGGGATCGGTCGCAAGCGCAGTGTGCAGATTCTGGAATACTTCGACCGCATCGGCCTGACCCGGAGGGTGGCCGACCAGCGTCACATCCGCGCCGACAGCGCCCTGGCCCAGCAGCAGGCCAGGCACTGAGTTCAAGGAAGGCAATCGCGCCCGGTGGCGCGGCCGGGCTTCAAACCCGGTTGGGGACGGCAGCCGTTCCCGGGCAGGTTCGACTCCCGCTGCCTTCCGCCATTTTCTTTCGCCTGTTCAGGCCCGTTCGCCGCACAGGTCCAGAGCAAACCACTGCTCTGCTGCATCCACATTCAAGCCCGCCCCCAACAGCGCAACCATCTTGCCCAGCGCTGCCTCACGGGTCATGCCGCCACCACTGACCAATCCGGCCCCGCGCAAGCGGTTGCCCGCCGCATAGGTGTCGAACACCACCGAGCCTTCAGGACACTGGCTGATAGCCGCCAGCATCACACCGCGCTGGCGCGCCGCGCTCAGTACATTCAGCAATGCCTGGTCATCCGATGGCCCTGTACCGCTGCCGTAGCATTCCAGCAGCAACCCCTGCACACCGCTGTCGATCAAACCCTGCAAGTGCCCGGCCTGCAGCCCCGGGAACACCGGCACGACCGCCAGGTTGACCGGCTTGCGCGGCTGCTTGTAGCCCAGTTCGGCAGGGATCATCTCGGCATGCTCACCATCACGATGGCGCGGCAGCGCCGCAAAGGCATCGAACGCCTCGCTACGCAGCTTCGAGGCGCGGCAGCCATGCAGCAATTGGCCATGGAAGTAGAGCTGCACGCCATCTTCCAGGCCATGTTCGAACTGGCGCAGCGCACCACACAGGTTGGCCCACGCATCGCTGTCAGCGGCACCCGCCGGCAGCATCGAGCCGGTCAGCAGCACCGGAACCGGCAGCCCCAGCAGCAGGAACGACAATGCCGCAGCGCTATACGCCATGCTGTCGGTGCCGTGCAGCACCAGCACGCCGTCATGGCCCGCCACATCCACCGCATCGACAATGGCATCGCGCATCGCCAGCCAGTTGTGCTGTTGCATGTTGGCGCTGTCGAGCAGCGGGTTCAGTTCATGCAGGGTCCATTGAAGCTGAGGCGCATCGGCCATGTGCGCGAAGTGCTCGCGCATCCGTGCTTCAAAACCACCGGCTGGCGCCAGGCCTTCAGGGGTTTCGAGCATACCGATGGTGCCACCGGTATAGAGAACGAGAAGATTCTTTACGGCACGCATGGAGAACATCCGTAGCGGAGAGCGGAGAAAGAAAAGCCGCCCGCAGAAGGGGCGGCTTGGCAGGGCAGCGTATCAGCGCTGAGGCTGTGCTTGGCCGACTGTTTTGTCAGTGGCTGTTTCCGCCTGCGGATTGGCAGGCCAGGCATTGCGGTCCAGGTCCAGGTCGGCGAACTTGGTCGAATCGAACACCGGCTGCTGGATACCCGCCTTGCGCTGCTCGTCGTAGTCGCGCATCACACGCAGGCCGACTTTGAACAGCAGGGCCAGGGCCACCAGGTTGACGAAGGCCAGGCAGGTCATGGTGATGTCGGCGAAGGCGAACACGGTCGACAGGTCTTGCATCGAGCCCCAGACCACCAGTGCCAGCACCAGGCCACGGAACACCATCAGTACCACGCGGTTACGGGTGAGGAACTGCAGGCTGTTCTCGCCCAGGTAGTAGTTGTAGAGGATGCAGGTGAACACGAACAGCGACAGTGCAACGCTGACGAACACACGGCCCCAGTCACCGACCACGGCGGCCAGCGAGTTCTGGGTCAGGACAATACCGTCACCCTCGAAGCCCGGGGTGTAGAAGCCCGACAGCAGGATCAGCAGTGCGGTGCAGGTGCAGATCACGAAGGTGTCGAGGAACACGCTGAAGGCCTGGACCACGCCCTGGGCGCCCGGGTGTTTCACCGCAGCCACGGCAGCGACGTTCGGCGCACTGCCAAGGCCCGCTTCGTTGGCGAACACACCACGCTTCACGCCCATGACGATGGCGCTGCCGAGCAGGCCGCCGAAGGCTGGGTCGAGGCCGAAGGCGCTCTTGAAGATGGTTTCCAGCATGGCCGGCACGTGTTCGATCTGGGTGCCGATCACGTACAGGGTCACGCCGATGTAGGCCAGGGTCTTGACCGGTACCAGCAGGTCCGACACCGCAGCGATACGCTTGATGCCGCCGATGAAGGTGATGGCCAGCAGCACGGCCAGGACAATACCGGTTTGGCTCGGGGCAAAGTTGAAGGCGTTCTGCAGCGAGTGGGTCACGGTGTACGACTGCAGGCCGATGAAGGCGAAGCCGTAGGTGACCAGCAGCAGGATCGAGAACACGATGGCCATGCCTTTACGCTTCAGGCCATGCTGGATGTAGTAGGCCGGGCCGCCACGGTACAGGCCGTCACCATCGGCGCGCTTGTACACCTGGGCCAGGGTACATTCGAAGAAGCTGCTGGACATGCCCACCAATGCGGTGACCCACATCCAGAACACGGCACCTGGGCCTCCCAGGGTCACGGCAATACCGACACCGGCAATGTTACCGGCGCCAACGCGGCCGGCGAGGCTCAGCATCAGGGCCTGGAAGGAGCTCAGCTGGCCTGCCTGGCCACGCAGCGATTCCTTGAACACGGCGAACATGTGGCCGAAATGGCGGAACTGAACGAATCGGGAGCGGATGGTGAAGTAGCTACCCAGCCCTACGATCAGCACGATGAGGAGTTTCCCCGAGAGGAAATCGTTGAGTACTTCGAGCATTGGAGAATGACCTCGATTCTTATTCTTCGTGTGGAAAGACCAGCGGACGGCAGGCGCACCGCTATTCGTTGGGGCGCATGGTTGGCCATGACAAGAGTGGTTACAATTTCGCGGGTTGCTCTTAGTTGGCGCGACTTGATGCTACAATGGCGTCATTCGCGTCACCTGGGTCCCGCACATGAGCGATCATTTCGCTACCAACCTCAAGCTGGCTTGCAGCCACTACCGCTCTATTTCCGAAGTTTGCCGGCAGCTGTCGATCAACCGGGCACAGTTCAACAAGTACCTGAGCGGGCAGAGCCGTCCGACGGCTTACAACCTCAAGCGCATTGGCGACTTCTTCGGGGTCGAGGATTACGAACTGAATTTGCCGGCCGAGCAGTTCGCCAGGCTCATCGGTGCACGGGTGTCGACGCTGGTCGAGCAGCCCAGCGACCCGATCAGCGAACTGTTCCGTCCGCTGCACGACCACGCCGGCAACCTGTCGCGTTATTGCGGTTACTACTTCGAGTATTCCAACTGCATGTCGGTGCCGGGCACCATCCTGGTGTCGCTGGTTCACCTGTGGGAGGAGCGTGGCCGCTTCCTGTTCGAGCGCCAGGAACGCCAGGAACGCTCCAGCGCCACCGACCAGCACGCTGAGGTACGCTGCCGCTACCTGGGGGCTGCGTTCCAGTTGCAGGACCGGCTGTTCCTGATCGACTACGAGTCGCTCACGTACAACGAAATGAGCCAGACCATCCTCATCCCCAGCTTCAAAAGCCGCATTACCCGCCTGAATGGTCTGAAGGCTGGAGTGTCCAGCGGCGATCGACGCAACCCGGCCTGTACCCGGGTGGTGTGGGAGTATCTGGGGCAAGAGATCAATCGCATCAATGCCTATCGGCAGGTGAAACTGTACCGGCCGGATGATCCGCGTATAGATGATGATGTGCGTGAACGCTTGAGTGTGGGGCCATTGCGCAACAGTTTGTTTGAGATTGAATAGATGTAGCGCCTGTACTGGCCTCTTCGCGGGTAAACCCGCTCCCACAGAGGTCATGCAGGCAACTGAATAAGGCCTGTGGTTGGACTTCCCGCAGAGGAAACCGCAAAATGACCCCTTTCCTTCATCAACCTCTCCGGATCTGCTGACTCTATGCGTATGCGCCTAATGCTGTTGGGTGGTGGCAATGCCCTCGGGCAAGCGCTGATTCGTCTTGGGGCCGAGGAGGACATCGCATTCCTGGCGCCGCGCCCGCCCGAGAACGGCTGGACGCCGGCGAGCCTCACCCAGTTGCTCGACGATCACCGCCCCGACGCCGTGGTCAACCTGGCCTATTACTTCGACTGGTTCCAGGCCGAGTCGGTCAGCGAACAGCGCCTGGCTCAACAGGAGCGGGCAGTAGAGCGGCTCGCAGAGCTGTGCCAGCACCACCAGATCACCCTGGTACAGCCTTCCAGCTACCGCGTGTTCGACGGTTCGCGGGCCACGGCCTACAGCGAAAAGGACGAGCCAGTGCCGCTGGGCATGCGTGGCCAGGCGTTGTGGCGCATCGAGCAGAGTGTGCGTGCGGCCTGCCCGCAGCATGTGCTACTGCGCTTTGGCTGGTTGCTCGACGAAAGCATCGACGGGTCGCTGGGCCGCTTCCTGACCCGTGCCGAGCAACCGCAAGAGCTGCTGCTGGCCGATGACCGGCGTGGTAACCCGACACCGGTCGACGATGCTGCGCGGGTGATCCTGTCGGTGCTCAAGCAGCTCGATTGCAGTGCGCCGCTGTGGGGCACCTACCATTACGCTGGCAACGAGGCGACCACGCCGCTGGCGCTGGGCCAGGCGATCCTTGCCGAAGCGGGCCAGTATCGCCAGCTCGCGGTTCAGGCGCCAACGCCGCAGGCTCATGCCGCACGGCCGGATGCCAGCGAAGAGCCGCAGCACGCGGTACTGGCCTGCAAGAAAATCCTTCATACCTTCGGCATCAAGCCCCGCGCCTGGCGCGCCGGCCTGCCGCCTCTACTGGACCGGTTCTACCGCCATGGCTGACGCCCCCATCCTGATCACCGGCGGTGCCGGCTTCATTGGCTCCCACCTGTGCGATGCGTTGTTGGACAAAGGCTACGCTGTACGCATTCTCGACGACTTTTCTACTGGCCGGCGCAGTAACCTGCAGGTCGACCACCCACGGCTGGAACTGATCGAAGGTGATGTTGCCGACGCCGGGCTGGTCACGCAGGCCGCAGCCGGCTGCAGTGCCGTGGTGCACCTGGCGGCAGTGGCCTCGGTGCAGGCCTCGGTCGAAGACCCGGTGCGCACACACCAGAGCAACTTTATTGGCACCCTTAATGTGTGCGAAGCGATGCGCGTGCATGGCTTGCGCCGGGTGCTATTTGCTTCCAGTGCGGCGGTTTATGGCAACAATGGCGAGGGCGAGTCAATTGCCGAAGACACGCCCAAGGCACCGCTCACCCCGTACGCGGTGGACAAGCTGGCCAGTGAGCAGTACCTGGACTTCTACCGACGCCAGCATGGCCTGGAGCCGGTGGTGTTCCGCTTCTTCAATATCTTCGGGCCACGCCAGGACCCATCCTCGCCGTATTCCGGGGTCATCAGCATCTTCTGCGAGCGCGCGGTGCAGGGCTTGCCGATCACCATCTTCGGTGATGGCGAACAGACCCGCGACTTCCTTTACGTGGGCGACCTGGTGCAGGTGATGGTGCAGGCGCTGGAGCAGCCGCAGGTCGAGGAGGGGGCGGTGAACATCGGCCTCAATCAGGCCACCTCGCTGAACCAGTTGCTGGTGGCACTGGAGAAGGTGGTGGGGAGCCTGCCGGCGGTTAGCCATGTGGCTGCGCGTTCGGGTGATATTCGCCATTCGCGGGCGGATAATCAGCGCTTGCTGACGCGGTTCGAGTTTCCGCAGGCGACGCCAATGGTTGAAGGTCTGGCGCGGCTTCTGGGCAAGGCCTGAGGCCCTAGGGGCGCTGCGCGCCCCAATTGCCGGCAAGCCAGCCGCCCCAAAATCACCCGTGCCGCACAACTCTGCGCAGGCAATCCTCGGCAGCCAATACCCGCCCATCTTCAGCCCGTACCTGGATGACCTCGATCGTCTGCCCGGTAGCGCCTTCCACCAGCTCCGAACGCGCCTCGCCCGCTTCAAACAGATACCGCTCCCCCCACTGCCTCAGGCCCACCACCACGGGGAACACCGACTGCCCCTTCTCGGTCAGCACATATTCCTTGTAGGCACTGCCATCCGAAGCTGGCTGCGTCATCAGCAACCCACTTTCCACCAGCAGCTTGAGCCGTGAGGCGAGGATGTTCTTCGCCAGCCCCAGGTTCTTCTGAAATTCGCTGAAGCGTCGCAGGCCATCGAAGGCATCGCGCAGGATCATCAGCGCCCAGCGGTCACCCAATATCTCCAAGGCACGGGCTACCGGGCATTGCGCATTGTTTTCATCGAGCATGTGGCAGGCCTGTCCTGATTGTCTGGTTGCAGATTAAAACCACTTTTGCTAAATAGCCATAAGTGGTTTCAATTCGAAACTACATTATCGAGGCCACCCCGATGACACGCTGGATAACCCTGCTGCTTGCGATCACCAGCGCCATGGCGGTGGCGACGGTGTACTTTGCCCAACCGCTGCTCGAATCGATGGCCGCCGAACTGGGTGTGGCACAGCAGCAGATTGGCTGGGTAGTGGGTGCAACCCAGGCGGGCTATGCCCTGGGGCTGCTGCTGATTGTGCCGCTTGGGGACTTGATCGACCGCAAACGCCTGTTGCTCGGCCAGTTGCTGTTCTCGGCCTTGGCGCTGGTCGGCGTGGGCATGGCGCCAAACTGGGTGATGCTGTTGCTGGCGCTGGCCATCACCGGGCTGATGGCCGTGATGGTGCAGGTGATGGTGGCGCATGCCGCCAGCCTGGCCTCGCCCGCTGAGCAAGGGCAAGCGGTAGGCACCGTCACGAGCGGTGTGGTGCTGGGCATTCTGTTGGCGCGCCTGGTGGCGGGTGGGGTGGCTGACCTGGCCGGCTGGCGCAGTGTTTATCTCGTGGCCGCAGTGCTCTTGCTGGCGCTGGCGTTGGTGCTGTGGTGCTGTTTGCCAAGCGGGCAGCCGTTGGTGCAGCGTCCCGGTTACCGAGAGCTGATCGTGTCCCAATTCCGCTTGTTTCGGCACGACAGGCTGCTGCGCCAGCGCGGCGTGTTCGGCGTATTGATCTTCGCCGCGTTCAGCGTGCTGTGGAGCGCCATGGTCATGCCTCTGAGCGCTGCGCCATTGGCGTTGAGCCATACTGAGATTGGCCTGTTCGGTCTGGCAGGTGTGGCCGGTACGTTGGCGGCAGCGCGCGCTGGTCGCTTGGCCGATCTGGGGCTGGGAGCGCGCACCACCGGGCTGGCGCTGGCGTTGCTGACGCTGTCGTGGTTGCCCACGGCCTTTGTCGGGCAGTCGTTGATCGTTTTCGTGCTCGGTGTGCTGATGCTGGACTTCGCCGTGCAGGCAGTGCATGTCACCAACCAAAGCGTGTTGCTGGCAGGGCGTGGCGCGATGGCTAGCCGATTGATTGGTGCTTATATGTGCTGCTATTCGGTCGGTAGCGGGTTGGGTGCGGTGCTGGCGAGCCGGGTGTATGCCCGATGGGGGTGGCTTGCGGTGTGTGGGCTTGGCATGGCCATCAGTGCGGTCGCGCTGGGGTACTGGCTGTGGCTGCAACGAGAAAGGGCGGCCGAAGCCGCCCTGCCGTGTTCCGGTCAGAACTTGTAGCCAAGGCCGACCATGTACACCCACGGGTCAACGTCTACGTCGACCTTGGTCTTGCTGTAGCCCAGTGCGGTCGGGCCATTGACGCTGGCCTTGGTGTCGATGTCGACATACCAGACCGAGGCGTTGACCAGCAGGTTGTCGGTGAGCATGTAGTCCATGCCCAGCTGGCCGGCAATCCCTACCGAGTCTTGCAGCTTGAGGTTGCTGAAGCCTTGTTGCTTGCGTGCGCTGCTCAAGTCTTCGTCAAAGAACAGGGTGTAGTTGATGCCCACACCGGCATACGGTTGGAAGCGCGAGTTCGGCTCCATCGGGTAGTACTGCAGCGACAGGGTCGGTGGCAGTTGCTTGATGTCTGCCAGCTTGCCGTCCAGCCCGCCGCCCAGGCCTTTTACGCCCACGGTGTGCTTGAACGGGGTGGCTGCCAGCAGCTCCAGGCCGATGTGGTCGGTGAGCATGTAGGCGAAGGTCAGGCCCAGCTGGGTATCGCTGTCCAGGGTTGCCTTGGTGCCTGACACCTTGTTGCCGTCGAACTTCAGGTCGCCGCTGCTTTCGTTCGGGGCAGTGGTAATGGCGCCTGCGCGCAAAATCATGTCCCCTGCCTGGTAGGCGTGGGCGGCAGGGGCGGCGAGCGCAAGGGCCACAAGCGAGGCGCCGAGCAAGGACTTGTTCATGGAAGCTCCCAAAGGACGTTATTAATCGAGTAGTCCAATGGTACGGAGCTGGTTAAACACAAAGTTTGACCCAGCTCAAAGAAGCGTCTTCATGAATTCGAAACAGTTCTCATCTCAGCTCATACGCGTAGATTTTCTCGGCCTCCATCTGGTAGCCGGCATCGGCCAGTTCGCTGCTGGAGGCTCTAACCTGCATCTTTCCCTCGATCCAGTAGGGTTGGTAGAGGTCTTCGACGCGTACGCCTATTTCGCTGAAAATATGCACGATCTGGTTTGACGGTGGCGGGGGGACGTGGATGCACGCGCCGTAGTACGGCACCAGCAGGAACTCGGTGGTGCGGCCTTCTTCGCTGACCTCAAGCGGCACGATGTAGCCTGGCAGTTTGATTTGCTGGCCGTCGAGGCTTTTCACCACGGGCGCGTCGGGCGCTTGCTGGCGAGCGGGTGGGGCGGACTCGGCAGACAGGGCGTTGCTGAGCTGTGACATGTCATGCAGCGGCGCCAGTTGTGGCGGGATGACCGGGGCGCCTTCGGGGATCAGGGCAGGCCAGTCCAGCTCTTTGGGTTCGGCGGCCCACAGAGGCATCGCTATCACCAACAGTAGGGCCAGCAGCATGTGCATTGCCGGCCTCTTCGCGGGCGAGCCCGCGAAGGAGGCAGTGAGGTTTCTGATCATTGCAGGCTCTTAAAGATGAATGGACAGGCCGTCGGCCAGCGATTGCCTGTAAGCCCGCCAAGCCGGCACGCTACCCATCAGCAACGCGGCCCCAAGGATGATAGCCAGCAAGGTCCACTCATGAGCACTCGGCAATGCCAGCGGCAAATACAACCCATAGTTGGCCTGCACATACCCCTGTGCCAAGGCGATACCCGCATACAGCAACCCCAGCCCGGCCACGATCCCGACTGCCGCCAGTGACAGCGCTTCCAGCACCAGCAGCCCTGCGATATGCCACGGCCTGGCCCCGACCGACCGCAAGATTGCCATTTCTCGCCGGCGCTCGTTGAGGCTGGTGAGAATGGCCGTGAGCATGCCGATCAAGCCGGTCAGCACCACAAACAGCGACACCACGAACAGCGCCTGTTCCGCCGTGCCCATCAGGCTCCACAGTTCTTGCAGGGCCACCCCAGGCAGGATCGCCAGCAGCGGCTCGCTGCGATATTCGTTGATTTCCCGTTGTAGGCTGAACGTCGCGATCTTGTTGTTCAGGCCCAGCATGAACGCGGTGATGGCGGCAGGTTGCAGGTCCATCGTACGTGCCTGATCGGCGCTGATGCGCCCGGCGCCACGGGCCGGTACGCCATTGTGCCAGTCGATATGGATGGCTTCCATGCCGCCCAGGCTGATGTGCAAGGTGCGGTCGACCGGTGTGCCGGTGCGCTTGAGCACGCCAACCACGGTGAACGGCTTGTCGTCATGCTTGACCAGGCTGATCGCTGCCACACCATGGGCCAGCACCAGCTTGTCCCCCAGCTTGTAGTGCAACGCCTCGGCGACTTCGGCACCGAGTACCACCTCGAACGGGTCGCTGGCGAACTCACGCCCTTGGCTCAATTCCAGGTGCTGGCGGCGGCCGTACTGGTAATGATCAAAGTAATCCGTCGTGGTGCCCATCACCCTGTAGCCGCGATGCGAGTCGCCCAGCGAGATAGGGATCGCCCACTTCACCCGCGGGTCCTGCGCATAATGCTGGAAGCTGTCCCAGCGGATGTTGTTGGTCGCGTTGCCAATGCGGAATACCGAATACAGCAGCAGGTTCACCGAGCCGGAGCGGGCGCCGACAATCAGGTCGGTACCGCTGATGGTGCTGGCGAAGCTGGCGCGGGCCTCGGTGCGAACGCGCTCCACGGCCAGCAGCAGGCACACCGACAGGGCGATGGCAAACGCGGTGAGGAAGGCGGTGAAACGGCGGTTGGCCAGGCTGGCCAGGGCAAGGCGGAGCAGGTACATCAGGCCTCCCGGGGCTTGGCGGCGCGGTTGAGGTCGGCCAGGGAAAGGTGGCGGTCGAACAGTGGCGCCAGGCTTTGGTCGTGGCTGACGAACAGCAGGCTGGCACCGGCGGCGCGGCATTCGTCGAACAGCAGGCGGATGAACGCTTCGCGGGTATCGGCGTCTAGTGCAGAGGTCGGTTCGTCAGCAATCACCAGCTCGGGCTGGCCGATCAGTGCGCGGGCGGCGGCCACCCGTTGCTGCTGGCCGATCGACAGGCTGTCGGCGCGGCGGGCGAGCAGGGCGGAGTCATCCAGCCCCAGGTGGGCCAGCAGTGTGCTGGCTGCCTGGTCGACACTGCCATGGCGCTGTTCGGCGCGGGCCTTGCGGCTGCGCGAGAAGCGGCAGGGCAGTTCGACGTTTTCGCGTACCGACAGGAACGGCAGCAGGTTGAACTGCTGGAAGATATAACCCGTGTGGTCGACGCGGAAGCGGTCACGCGCCCCCTGGCCCAGGCTGCCAAGGTCTTGGCCAAGCAACTGGATGTGGCCCTGAGCCGGTACATTCACGCCGCCCAGCAGGCCCAGCAAGGTGGTCTTGCCACTGCCGCTGGGGCCCTTGAGAAACAGGGCTTCACCAGCGTCCAGGTGGAAGGCCGGAATATCCAGCAGCGGCGGCTGGCCTGGCCAGGCAAACACCAAATCACGCAGTTCGATCAACGGCTGGCTCATTCAGAAAGCGACCGCTGCCTTGGCCGGCGTGGCTTCCACACCTTTCTGGCCATTCGGGCCGATCAGTTGCACGTTGATCTTCTGGGTGGCCGGGAAGGCCTTGAACAGCGGGCCGAGGTCCACTTGTGCCAGTTTGTCGGGGTTGGCGCAGGTCAGCTGGTAGTGGGCGCCGATGTCGCTGTGCTGGTGGCCGTGCTCATGTTCGTCGCCATCGTCGTCGGCTTTCGGGGCGTCACCGAACAGTGGGCTTTCCAGCTCTTGCTGATCTTCTTTGCAGCCTGCGGCAGCAGAGAGGCCGAACAGCTTCAGTGGCTGTTCAAGCTGCTGGCGCACAGCGGCGACCTTGGCTTTGTCGGCATCGCTGCTGGCGGCATGTTCGAAACCGACCAGGTTCATCGCCGGGCTGTCCAGTTCCAGTTCCAGGGTGTTGCCATCGAGCACGACGTTGAGCTTGGCTACGCCATGCTCGTGGGCGCCGAGGGTGCCATGGGCGTGGTCGTGATCATGGTCATCGTGGGCATGGGCCACGGCCAGTGGTAGCAAGGCGAAGGGCAGGGCAAGCAGCAGGCGACGCATGGACGGCTCCGGGGCGGGCTGAATGATTGGGTTATGTTATAACAACTTTTCTGCGCGCCGCCAGCCTGTGTAATGCAGGTTTCATCATGCGGTAGGATGGGGTAATGACCTGGTTAGAAGGAAGCGTCGTGAGAATTCGTGGACAGATTGGTGACTGGCCGGTGGACCTGACCATCGAGCTGGCGCCTGAAGAGTGGGCGCAGTTGGGGCGGCAGGTCGAGGTGCCGGTGGTGGCGCAGGCCGTTGCGGCGGCTCCGGTGGCGGCTGCGCGCCAGGATGACGGGCAGTGGGCGGCGGCACTCGATTTGTTGCGCCAGGCCGGGCAGCTATCTGGCCCCGAGTTGCTGGATAACCTGGCGGGCCTGACCGGTAGTGCAACAGCGGGCAAGAGGCTGCTGGTGCGTTTGCGACACAGTGCTGAGGTTCGTGTGCTGGCCGGCGAGGATGCCCCACTGTACTGTTGGCAGGGTGATGCAAGTGGGCAGCGTTAAGCCAAGGGTGGCAGCCGTCAACTGGTAAAACTGCCAGTTTTTATTCGCCACATAGAGGATTTGAATGGGCAGGCCTTCATTTACGGAAACCTGCCATGAAGACTGAAAACGATGCAGTAGTGCAAGCGTACGACTTGCGCGGTTGGCGCATGCACTTTGCTTTTAACGCTGAAAAGTTGAACGCTGCGCTATTACCAGCAGAGGCCGGATACTGTCCACACCGATACGCTGGACTTTGTTCATCGACGCCCAAGTGGTTGGCTGGTGACCCGGTGTGTGTTGGGCAGTCCGCTGCCGGAGTTTCCAACTGGCAACAGTGAAACAATCACCTTCGCAAGGCGCTTTGTATCCTACATGAGCTACGAGTTTCAAAGAGCGCCAGGCGCCGCTTATGCAGATCTACTGGAAGTAGTTGCTGGTAGCCAGAATGAGCGCCTGGCACTGTTTCAGTCCTTCAGGTTGGACCAGTGTGTTGGGACATATAAATACAACGGCGACACAGTCTTTACGCTGTCGGTTGGAGCCGACTTCTCCATAGGGTTTCTGGGGTGGGGACAGCGTGACACCGATGCCGGCTTGCCATTCAAGCTCCGTTTTGACAGCCTCCCTGCAAGGGACAAAGTTGTTGTGCTGCCCAAAACCGATGATGTCACTTATGGCGAGTGGCTGATGAAGGATTTGCGCTTCTATCTGCGGCGCGCTCAAGCTCCGCTTCCCCATGTTTTGTATATGGCTAACGCCAGCGAGAACAATGGTTCACTTTCTGCCAGTGTGAGCGATGGGCGTGCTGACAGGCTGAGCGTGGATGAAAGCCATTCGGGCCTATGCTACCTGCAAAGCAGTCACATTCCCGATGCAGGGTACTATGGGCGCGATTTCGAGCAATTGGCCCAGATAATTTTCCCGCGTGGGTATTTAAGATTCACCGGGCTTGATGAGGGCGATCCGGATGCCACGGTTGCCCAGGCCAGTCTGGCTGAAGCGGCACTTTTTGACGCGGGCGCCTTAGCCCCTGAGGCTGCCCTCTATTCTTCGCACGTCAGCCCCTTGGTCCGGATCGTTTCCGCCGGTAGTGCCGGTCAGCGCTTGGCGCTGAATACAGTCAACCCTGCCGCGCCGATCTGGCGATTCGCGTCGGAAACGTTAGGGCAACTCGTGCCTGACGGTCGCTTTTGCAGTTACATCCCGCAAGACGATGGCGGTGTCCGCTATGGCCAAAACCCGTTGACTCGCAAGGATGCTGCACTGCTCGATACCTTGAAAAGAAACCCCGTTGATATTGTTCGGATAATTACGGGCTTCACCCTGTTGCCGTATTACTCAACGATGATCGTGCTCAATGCTCAGCCTACCCATTACTTTAAAATTGCAGCCGTTGGCAACAAGTTAAAGTTGACTTTCTGTTATGTGGGCTGGGGGACCGGCGAGCAGGAAGTGCCGTTGGAGGAAACCGATTGGAAGGTGTTGGCGGGGGACGGGTCAGTGTCGGGCGGCGTTTTCACAGCAGGTGGGGTTTCTAAATTCAGTGTGCTGCAGGCGATCCACCGCAATCCAACCTACATGCAGTTTGCGGTTGTCATCATTCCAATGCCGTTGCTGACTGCGGCCGAGTTCGTGGCCATGCGCAATGGTGGTTGACGCCTGCAGGTGAAGGGTTGATAGCGATTGTGCTATCCACCCTCACCCCACTAACGGTGCTGGGCAGGTCAGAACATCGCCGCCGACAGCTTGCGGCGATACACGCCAACCAGCGGGTGATCGCCGCCGAGCAACTCGAACACTTGCAGCAATGCCTTCTGCGGCAAACCGTTCTCGTAGCCACGGTTACGCTGGAACAGCTTCAGCAACCCCTCCAGCGCCGCCTCATACTGCTGGCGCGCCAGCTGCTGAATGCTCAGCTGGTAAGCCGCTTCGTCATCCTGTGGGTTCTGCGCCAATCGGCTTTTCAGGTCCGCCACTTCCGGCAGGCTGGCCGCCTGACGCAGGAACGTCAGCTGTGCCTTGGCACCGGCCAGCGCAGCTTTGTGCTCGTCCGTCTTGACCGCATCCAGCACCACCTGGGCCTCGCCCAACTCACCACGCTCGGCCAGGCAGCGGGCATACAGGATCAGCGCCTCGGCATTGCTGTTGTCCTCACCCAGCAGCGCCTGCAACTGCGCTTCGGCTTCGGCAAAGCAGCTTTCGGCGAACAGCGCCTTGGCCTGTTCCAGTGGCGAAGCTGCAGGTGCGGCAGGCATCTGCACATGCGGTTCGAGCATGGCGCGAATCGCCGATTCCGGCTGGGCACCGGCAAAGCCGTCTACCGGCTGGCCATCCTTGAACAGCACCACGGTCGGCAGGCTGCGGATGCCGAACTGGGCAACCACCTGTTGCTCCACGTCGCAGTTGATCTTGGCCAGCAGCAACTCGCCCTGGTAACCCTCGGCGATCTTGGCCAGCAATGGCATCAGCGCCTTGCACGGCGCACACCACTCGGCCCAGAAGTCCACCAGCACCGGCTTGTGGAAGGAGTTCTCGATCACCAGTTGCTGGAAGGTGGCATCGGTAGCGTCGAAAATGTAAGGCGTGTCTTGGGTCATCGCGACTCTCGCAAACTCGTGTATGGCACCACTATAAGGTGTCGCGGCTGGCGTGGTACAGGCTGACCCGGCGGAATTCGTGTGGCTCGGCCAGGTCTGGCAGGGTCAGCGCTTCGAGCACGCCCAACTGCTGGTACAGCGGGTGGCTGAAGTCGCGAACCCGCGAGTCGGCCACCAGCGCCTGGCGGCCGCGACCGAGGAAGGCATCCAGCAGCGGCAGGTTGGCGCGGTCATACAGCACATCGGCAACCAGGATCAGGTCAAAGCGGTCTTCTTCGGCAAAGAAGTCGCTGCTGTAGTTCAGCTCAACCCTGTTCAGGGCGGCATTGGCGCGGCAGGCATCGAGGGCCAGCGGGTCGAGGTCGCAGGCCACCACTTCCAGTGCACCGGCGCGTGCGGCGGCAATGCCAGCGATACCGGAGCCGGCGCCAAAGTCCAGCACGCGCTTGCCGGCCACCCATTCCGGGCGCTCGGCCAGGTAGCGGGCCATGGCCAGGCCGCTGGCCCAGCAAAAGCTCCAGTAGGGCGGCTCTTCAAGAATGCGCCGGGTTTCTTCGCTGCTGAAGGCGCGGTCCATGTTCTGGTCGTCGATCAGCCACAGCTTCAGGTCGCAGCCGGGCAGCTCGCTGACCACCAGGCGCGCTTCGCCTATCAGGCCGCTGAGGGCCTGTTGCAGGGCCAGTGGAGCCACTTACGGCGCCTTCTCGAAACGCAGCGGGC
Source organism: Pseudomonas sp. FYR_2 (assembly GCF_043106425.1). Classification (NCBI taxonomy): domain Bacteria; kingdom Pseudomonadati; phylum Pseudomonadota; class Gammaproteobacteria; order Pseudomonadales; family Pseudomonadaceae; genus Pseudomonas; species Pseudomonas sp. FYR_2. Next base: position 90,017 of record NZ_JBICMM010000058.1, on the reverse strand, counting down.
CGGTGGCCTGGGTCTGCGCTTGGGTAATACGCACCGGTGGCAGGTGCATGATCAGCTGGCCGGAGCTGCTGGCCCGGCCACGTAGCTCGACCCGCGCACCGGCCGGGAAGGCCTCGGGGTTGAAGCGCAGGTGGTAGGGCAGGGCCTGGCCGGTGCCGGTCAGGTTGCTGCTGGCCAGCAGGCGTTGCGGGCGGTCGCGTTCGTCGATCACCAGCAAGGCCAGTTCCACGTCTGCCCCGGCTGGTATTTCCAGCAAGGTACCACTGAGCTCACGCTGGTAGGCCGGCAGCGGGCCCAGCACTTCTGCCGGTTTGGCCGCGCGAGCGGGCGTGGGTGCAGGGGATGCATCGGTCTTTGGCCTGTCGCTGCCGCAGGCGGTGAGCAGGGCGGCGCAGCACAGCACGACGAGCGCTCGGTAGTGCATGGGGTAGTCCTTCACGGGCAGAATTCCCATGGATGTTAACCCCTTTGGCTTGTCTTGCCAGTGCAATGCGCTACCATGGCCCTCCCTTTTTTTGTTGCCTGCCACCATGCACTGTCCCTTTTGCGGTGCCAACGACACCAAGGTCATCGATTCTCGCCTCGTTGCCGAGGGCGAGCAGGTGCGCCGCCGCCGCGAATGTGTGGCCTGTGGCGAGCGTTTCACCACCTTCGAAACCGCCGAGCTGGTGCTGCCCCGGCTGATCAAGCAGGACGGCACACGCCAGCCCTTCGACGAAGACAAGCTGCGTGCCGGCATGCAACGGGCCCTGGAAAAGCGCCCGGTCAGCGTCGAACGGCTGGAAGCGGCGCTGGCGCACATCAAGAGCCGGCTGCGCGCCACTGGCGAGCGCGAAGTGAAATCGCTGGTGGTGGGTGAAATGGTCATGGCCGAGCTGCGCAAGCTCGACGAAGTGGCCTACATCCGCTTTGCCTCGGTGTACCGGCGCTTCCAGGACCTGGACGAGTTCCGCGAAGAAATCGACCGCCTGGCCCGTGAGCCGGCTAAAGAGTGAACATGCCCAGCCAAGCCGCCATCCTTGACGCCCACTACATGGCCCGCGCGCTGGAGCTGGCGCGCAAAGGCCTGTACACCACCCACCCCAACCCCCGTGTAGGCTGCGTGATCGTGCGCGACGGCGAAGTGGTCGGCGAAGGCTGGCACGTGCGCGCCGGCGAGCCGCATGCCGAAGTGCATGCCCTGCGCCAGGCCGGTGAGCGTGCCCGCGGTGCCTGCGCCTACGTCACCCTGGAGCCGTGCAGCCACCATGGCCGCACGCCGCCCTGTGCCGAAGCGCTGGTCAACGCCGGTGTGGCGCGGGTGGTGGCCGCCATGCAGGACCCTAACCCGCAAGTGGCGGGGCAGGGCCTGCGGCGTTTGGCCGAGGCGGGTATTGAAGTGGCCAGCGGCGTGCTCGAAGCCGAGGCCCGCGCGCTCAACCCGGGCTTTCTCAAACGCATGGAACATGGCCTGCCGTTCGTGCGCGCCAAGCTGGCTATGAGCCTGGATGGCCGCACCGCCATGGCCAGTGGCGAAAGCCAGTGGATCACCGGCCCGGCTGCCCGTTCCGCGGTGCAGCGCCTGCGTGCCCGTTCCAGCGTGGTGCTGACCAGCGCTGCCAGCGTGCTGGCCGACAACGCCCGCATGACCGTGCGCGGCGACGAGCTGGGCCTAGACCCCGAAACCACCGCCCTGGCGCTCAGCCGCACACCGCTGCGCGTGCTGGTCGATGGCCGCCTGCGCCTGCCACTGGATGCGCCGTTCTTCCAGGCCGGCCCGGCCCTGGTGGTGACCGCTGTCGCAGATGACCCAGGCTATGCCGCTGCCGGCCACGAGTTGCTCAGCCTGCCGGGCGACAATGGCCAGGTCGACCTGCCTGCGCTGCTGCAAGCCCTGGCGGCGCGTGGCGTGAACGAAATCCTGCTGGAAGCCGGTGCCGGCTTGGTCGGCGCCTTTGCCCGGCAAGGCCTGGTCGACGAGTACCAGTTCTTCGTCGCCGGCACCTTCCTCGGCTCCAACGCCCGCCCGTTGCTGGACTGGCCGCTGGACAAGATGAGCAAAGCACCGCGGCTGAAAATTACCGAAATGCGCGCAGTGGGCGATGACTGGCGGGTCACGGCCATCCCCCTGCCGGCGCCCGGCGTATAATGCCGGGCTTGCCCCGTGCAAACCGTTTTTGAGGAAGACCCCATGTTCACCGGCATCATCGAATCCATCGGCACCATCCGCAGCCTCACCCCCAAGGGTGGCGACGTGCGCGTCTACGTCGAGACCGGCAAGCTCGACCTGGATGACGTCAAGCTCGGCGACAGCATCGCTGTCAACGGTGTGTGCCTGACCGCTGTCGAACTGCCGGGTGACGGCTTCTGGGCCGACGTCAGCGTCGAAACCCTCAAGCGCACCGCATTCATCGACCTCAAGAGTGGCAGCAAGGTCAACCTGGAAAAGGCCCTGACCCCCACCACCCGCCTGGGCGGGCACCTGGTCAGCGGCCACGTCGACGGGGTTGGTGAAATCATCTCGCGCAGCGATAACGCCCGCGCCATCCAGTTCCGCGTGCGTGCACCGAAGGAACTGGCCAAGTACATCGCCCACAAGGGTTCGATCACCGTCGACGGCACCAGCCTGACGGTCAATGAGGTCAATGGCGCCGAGTTCGAGCTGACCATTGTCCCGCACACCCTGTCCGAAACCATCATGGCCGACTACCGCGCAGGGCGTCGGGTAAACCTTGAGGTCGACCTGCTGGCCCGTTATCTGGAGCGCTTGCTGCTGGGTGACAAGGCTGCTGAACCGAGCAAGGGCAGTGGCATTACCGAAAGCTTCCTGGCCGCCAACGGCTTCTTGAAATCCTGATTGAGAAGGGGGTGCCGCGTGGCGCTCAACAGCATCGAAGAACTGGTTGAAGACATCCGCCAGGGCAAAATGGTCATCCTCATGGATGACGAAGACCGCGAAAACGAAGGCGACATCATCATGGCAGCCGAGTGCTGCCTGCCTGAGCACATCAACTTCATGGCCAAGCACGCCCGTGGCCTGATCTGCATGCCGATGACCCGCGAGCGTTGCGAAACGCTGAAGCTGCCGCTGATGGCGCCGCGCAACGGCTCGGGCTTCGGCACCAAGTTCACCGTGTCGATCGAAGCCGCCGAAGGCGTTACCACCGGCATTTCCGCCGCTGACCGCGCCCGTACCGTGCAGGCTGCCGCCGCCAAGGATGCCAAGGCCGAAGACATTGTCAGCCCAGGCCACATCTTCCCGCTGATGGCCCAGCCTGGCGGTACCCTGGCCCGCGCCGGCCACACCGAAGCCGCCTGCGACCTGGCGCGCATGGCTGGTTTCGAGCCAAGCGGCGTCATCTGCGAAGTGATGAACGACGACGGCACCATGTCGCGCCGTGCGGAACTGGAAGTGTTCGCCGCCGAGCACGGCCTGAAGATCGGTACCATCGCCGACCTCATCCACTACCGCATGATCCACGAGCGCACTGTGCAGCGCGTTTCCGAGCAGCCGGTGGAAAGCGAGCTGGGTGAGTTCAACCTGGTCACCTACCGCGATGCGGTGGAAGGCGACGTGCACATGGCCCTGACCCTGGGCAAGATCTGCGCCGAAGAGCCAACCCTGGTGCGCGTGCACAACATGGACCCGCTGCGCGACCTGCTGCTGGTCAAGCAGCCGGGCCGTTGGAGCCTGCGTGCGGCCATGGCTGCCGTGGCCGAGGCCGGCAGCGGCGTGGTGCTGCTGCTGGGCCACCCGCTGGACGGCGACGTGCTGCTGGCGCACATCCGCGAAAGCGCGGGCGATGCACCGGCCAAGGCACCGACCACCTACAGCACCGTGGGTGCCGGTTCACAGATTCTGCGCGACCTCGGTGTGCGCAAGATGCGCCTGATGAGTTCGCCGATGAAGTTCAATGCGATATCCGGATTCGATCTGGAAGTTGTAGAATACGTGCCCTCCGAGTGACTTGAGGCGGCAGTGACGCCCTCCAGCTCGAGTCCATACCCCTGTCGAGGCCGCCAGCATGCGGCCTCGCTCTTGAAGATGAGAATATCGGAATGACCCTGAAGACCATCGAAGGTACCTTCATCGCCCCCAAAGGTCGCTATGCTTTGGTGGTTGGCCGCTTCAACAGCTTCGTCGTCGAAAGCCTGGTAAGCGGTGCCGTTGATGCCCTGGTACGCCACGGTGTCAGCGAAAGCGACATCACCATCATCCGTGCCCCGGGTGCATTCGAAATCCCGCTGGTGGCACAGAAGGTCGCCCAGCAAGGCGCCTACGACGCGATCATCGCCCTGGGTGCCGTGATCCGTGGTGGTACCCCGCACTTCGAATACGTGGCGGGCGAATGCACCAAGGGCCTGGCCCAGGTATCCATGGAGTTCGGTGTTCCGGTGGCCTTCGGCGTACTGACCGTCGACTCCATCGAGCAAGCCATCGAACGTTCCGGCACCAAGGCCGGCAACAAAGGTGCTGAAGCTGCCCTGTCCGCTCTGGAAATGGTCAGCCTGCTGGCGCAGTTGGAGGCCAAGTGATTAGCGACGAAAGCGATCGTTTCAACCCGCGCGATCCAAAACCTGCGGATGCCGGCAAGCCCTCGAAGAGCGCCAAGCGCCGCGAAGCCCGCAAGCTCGCGACCCAGGCCCTGTACCAGTGGCACATGGCCCAGCATTCGCTGAACGAGATCGAAGCGCAGTTCCGGGTGGATAACGATTTCACCGATGTCGACGGTGCCTATTTCCGCGAGATCCTGCATGGGGTCCCGGCAATCAAGGGCGAAATCGACAAGGCGCTGGTGCCTTGCATGACCATCGCACTGGAAGAGCTCGACCCGGTCGAACTGGCCGTGCTGCGTCTGTCCACCTGGGAACTGATCAAGCGCGTCGATGTGCCTTACCGCGTCGTGATCAACGAAGGTGTCGAGCTGGCCAAGGTCTTCGGTGCCACTGATGGCCACAAGTTCGTCAACGGCGTGCTGGACAAGCTCGCTCCGGCCCTGCGTGAAGCAGAAGTCAAGGCGAACAAGCGCTGATTCCGGCGCTGCCTGCCCATGGGTGAGTTCGAGCTGATCAACCATTACTTCGCCGCCGCGCCCTGTGCGCAGGGCGGCGAGGGCGTGGCACTGGGGATCGGTGACGATTGCGCCCTGCTGCAGCTTCCCCCGGGTGAGCAACTGGCGGTGTCGACCGATACCCTGGTCGCCGGGGTGCATTTTCCTGCTGTCTGCGATCCGCTTCTGCTCGGCCAGCGCTCGTTGGCCGTGGCGGCCAGTGACCTGGCGGCCATGGGTGCGACCGCAATCGGCTTCACCCTCGCCCTGACCCTGCCGGATGTTGGCCCATACTGGCTGGCCGCCTTTGCGGACGGCCTAAGCCGCATGGCCCACCGCTGCCGCATGAGCCTGATCGGGGGGGATACCACCCGGGGGCCACTGAGCATCACCGTTACCGTGTTCGGCCGCGTGCCGGCTGGCCAGGCGTTGCGCCGCAGCGGTGCACGGCCAGGCGACTTGCTGTGCGTCGGCGGGGTTTTGGGCAAGGCCGCCGGTGCATTGCCGCTGGTACTGGGTGAGCGCGAGGCGCCCGCCGAGCTGGCTGAGTCGCTGCTTGCCCATTACTGGTCGCCGATGCCGCAGCTCACCCTGGGCACGCTGCTGCGCGGCCAGGCCACCGCAGCGCTGGACATCTCCGATGGCCTGCTCGCAGATTGTGGGCATATCGCCAAGGCGTCCGGCGTGGCGCTGGAGATGAACCTGGATCAGGTGCCAGTGTCTCCTGCTGTAGAGGCCTTCCTCGGCCGCGAGGCGGCAGTGCAGGCTGCGCTTGCGGGTGGCGACGATTACGTGCTGGCCTTCACGCTGCCGCCTGAGGCGCTGGCGCCCTTGGCCAACCTCGGTTTCGTCGAGGTGCATACCATTGGCCGTGTGCTCGAAGGGCAGGGTGTGACCTTGCGCGACGCGCAGGGCCGGGACATCACCCCCGTTCAGCGGGGCTATCAACACTTTAGGGAGACACCGTGACCGATCACCCCAACCAGGTGCCTGCGGAGTTCGTTCCGCCTTCGGTCTGGCGCAACCCGTGGCACTTCATCGCCTTCGGCTTCGGTTCCGGCACCTTGCCCAAGGCCCCAGGCACCTGGGGTTCGCTGGTGGCCATACCGTTCATCCCGTTGTGGCAGATGCTGCCCGACTGGGGGTACTGGCTGCTGCTCGGCGTGAGCATGCTGTTTGGCTTCTGGTTGTGCGGCAAAGTCGCCAATGACTTGCGTGTACACGACCATGAAGGCATTGTCTGGGATGAGATTGTCGGCATGTGGATCACCCTCTGGCTGGTGCCGGAAGGCTGGCAGTGGCTGCTGGCAGGGTTCCTGATGTTCCGCTTCTTCGACATCCTCAAGCCGTGGCCGATCCGCTGGATCGACCGCCATGTGCACGGGGGCGTCGGTATCATGCTCGACGATATCCTGGCCGGCGTGTTCGCCTGGCTGGGCATGCAGGTTCTGGTGTGGGCGGTTGCCTGAAACAGGGAGCGCGTGAATGGCCATAAGGACTGTGCTGCTGGCAATGCTGCTGAGTGTTGCCCCGTGGGTGACAGCTGCTGACGGTGTGCCGAAGCAGATACATTTGGTCAGTGAAGAGTGGCTCGACTATACCAACGCCGACGGTACCGGGGTCGCCTGGGACGTGCTGCGCAAGGTGTTCGAGCCGGCCGGGGTCAAGGTGGTGACCCAGAGCGCGCCCTACAGCCGGGCGGTCGGGTTGGTGAAACGGGGCGAGGCTGATGCCTGGGTGGGTTCGTACAAGGCAGAGAACGACGATAACCTTTACCCGCGCTGGCACTTCGACATGGACCATATCTACGCCTTGGGGCTGGCCAGCAAGCCTGTGCCCACCCCTGAGAACGTGGGTAAATACCGCCTGGCGTGGGTACGCGGCTATGACTACGCCAGCTATCTGCCCAATGTGCATGACTTCCGGGAAGTTCAGCGCCGCGAAGGCATCTTGCCGATGCTTGAGCATGACCGGGTGGATTTCTATATCGATGCGCTGACCGAGGTTGACTACGTGCTCGGCCAAAGCTCCCAGCCTGAGCGCTTCCGTCGCACGCATGTGGCCGAGCTGCCGCTGTACCTGGCCTTTACCCGTAACGACCAGGCCAAAGCCTTGAGCGACCTGTTTGACAAGCGCATGGCCGAGTTGGTGCGCAGTGGCGAACTGAAGCCGATCTTCGAGCGCTGGAAGCAGCCGTATCCGTTCACTTCGGATAGCAAACCGCACTGAAGCCAGGGCCGGGCCTGGATAGCCTAAGCATCGAACTTTTCGATCTTAAGCCACGGTATTCAGCCAGCCCACATCCCCCAACCTGCTGATACAATCGGCTCACGAGAAATTTCCTACTTATTCCAGGAGCACAACGTGCCCGTCGTCTTTGTTGCCGCCTCTAAACTCCCGACGCCTTTCGCGACTTTCACCATGCATGGCTTTCTCGACGAAGCCACTGGCCGTGAGCACGTTGTGCTCAGCCTGGGTGACATCGCGGACGGTCAGCCGGTGCTGGGGCGTCTGCACTCCGAGTGCCTGACCGGCGATGCCCTGTTCAGCCAGCGCTGCGACTGCGGCTCTCAGCTGGAAGCCGCGCTGCAGGCCATCGCCCGTGAAGGCCGTGGCGTGCTGCTGTACCTGCGCCAGGAAGGCCGTGGCATTGGCCTGCTGAACAAGATCCGCGCCTACGAGCTGCAGGATGGCGGCGCCGACACCGTCGAAGCCAACGAGCGCCTGGGCTTTGCCGCCGACCAGCGCGACTATGCCATGTGCCTGCCGATGCTGGAGCACCTGGGCGTGAAGTCGCTGCGGCTGATGACCAACAACCCGCGCAAGGTCAAAGCCCTGACCGACATGAACATCGTGGTTGCCGAACGTGTGCCGCTGCACACCGGCCACAATCCGCACAACCGCTACTACCTGGCGACCAAGGCCGGCAAACTGGGCCACATGCTGGGCAACGAACACCAAGGCGAGGCGCCCCAGGCGTGACCCGCACCGAGGTCAAGCGGCGCCTGGCGCTGGCCTGGTGGCAGTACCTGGCGGTGGGCCTGGTGCCGCTGCCGGTGATGGCCTGGGCCTTTGGTGGCGGTGACGCACTGATCCCGGTGCTGGCCATGCCACTGTTCATTGCCGGCGCGGCGACCATGTTCCTCAGCCTGCCGCGTTTCGGGGCTTACAAGCGGGCCCTGATCGCCACCTCCAAGGTGCTTGGCACGGGCGAAGAGCCCGCCGCCTGGATCGAACTGGCGCGGGTTCGGCGCTTGGCCATGCTGTATGCCTGCTTCCCGGCCTGGGTCGCTGCGCTGTCGGTGCTGGTCGGACTGGAAGCGGTGCCGCAGATCCTGCTGGCGCTGTCCACCGTGGTGGTGCTGTACCTCTATCGCATTCCGCGTCAGCTCGGTTAATGCGCCTGCTGGCCGGCCTTCTGGTGCTGGTAGCCTGCACCGCACTGGCCGCTGAACCCATGCGGGTCGTCAGTCTGGCGCCGTCGATGACTGAAATCATGCTCGAACTGCAGGCCGACGACCTGCTGGTGGGTGTGCTTGACGGTGGTGAACGGCCGGCGGCGCTGCGCGACCTGCCCTCGGTGGGGCGCCAAGGGCAACTGGACATGGAGCGCCTGCTCAGCCTGCGCCCTGACCTGTTACTGCTGTGGCCTGGCAGCGTGCCGCCCGCCCAGCGCGACCAGCTCAAGCGCCTGGGCATTGCGACTTTCAGTGCCGAACCCCATGACATCAAGCAACTAATTGAGCAGATCGAGGCCATTGCCGGGCGCGTCGGGCGTGCCGAGCAAGGCCATCAGTACGCCCAGGCCCTGCGGGAGCGGTTGGGGCAGCTGCGTCAGCAGTATCGGCGCGATGAGCCATTGCAGGTGTTCTATCAGGTCTGGGACCGCCCCTTGTACACCTTGGGTGGCCGGCAGGTGGTCAGCGATGCCTTGGCCGTGTGCGGGGCGCGCAATGTGTTCGCCGACCTCAGTCAGCCGGCGCCACAGGTGAATGTGGAGTCTGTGCTGCTGCGCAACCCGCAGGTCATCCTGGCTGGCGATCAGGCGCAGCTTGCGAGCTGGAAGGCCTGGCCGCAACTGCGTGCGGTTGCCGATGGCCGCTTGCTGGTGGTACCTGACAAAGGCCTGGAGCGCCCCAGCGGGCAGATGATCGAAGCCACCGCCCGCCTGTGCGCGTTGCTCGCGGCTAAAGCGCCGGCGTCCAGGTAAGGCTGAACAGCAGCGTACGGCCTTCTTCGCGGTACGGGTGGTAGGCGCCTTCATAGCTGTAAAGGGCACGGTTGTAGGCGCGGTCCAGCAGGTTATCCAGCTTTGCTTCCAGTTTCACTTCATCCGTGGCTGCCCAGCTACCGCGCAAACCGAGCAGGCCATAGCCGCCGATGCGGTTGCGGTTGGCTTCATCGTCATAGCTACTGCTGACTGCTTGCCAGCTTGCCCCCACGCTGAAACGCCCCAGTTCACGGTCCAGGTCCAGGCTCAGTGCGCGGCGGGCACGGCGGGCGAGGGTGTGGCCGCTGTCGCGGTCACGCGGGTCGATCAGTGCCAGGCCCAGCTGGCTGCGCCACGGGCCCCATTGTTGCGCCAGGGCCATCTCGAAACCGTTGATGCGTGCCGAGGCGACATTGCGGGGTATCGAGTCCTGGCCGAACACGATCGCATCGCGCAGGTCTGTGCGGTACAGCGAGGTTTCCAGGCGGCTGTCCGTGGTCAGCTGGCTGCGCCATTGCAACTCGTAGCTTCTGGAGTGCTCGGGGTCCAGGCCCGGGTTGCTGAACTGGGGGTAATACAGGTCATTGAAGGTTGGCGCCCGAAAGCCTTCGCTGTAGGACAGCAGCACGTCGTTCTGCGCATTCAACGGTACGGTCAGGCTGCCGCTCCAGGTGGTCTGTCCGCCGAACTGCTGGTTACGGTCAAGGCGCACGCCGACTTCGGTGGAGAATTGCTCGCCTTTGTAACGATGCTGGACGAATACGGGGTGAAGACGGTGTTCGCGGCGCTGGTGGCGGTGCGTGACTCGACCTGGCGGCTGGCGCTTATGAGTACGTCGGGGAGCTTGAGGGCGTCGTCGCGTTCGGCAGCCAGCAGCGGGAGAGGGAGGCAAAGCAGGGTGGCAAAGGTTGGGTTTCTCATTTTCTGCACCATAGCATTCGCGGGCACGCCCGTTCCCACAGGTAATCCACTGCTCTTAAGGCCGGAGATATACCTGTTAGAGCGGGCGTGCCCGCGAATAGGCCCTAGAGGCCGAGCTTGGCCATGCGGGCCTTCACCGAAGCTTCGATCCCCGCTGCATCCAGCCCACACTCAGCCAGCATTTGCGCAGGCTTGGCATGCTCGACATAGATGTCCGGCAGCCCCAGGTGCAGCAACGGTTTGACCACGGCTTCGTTGGCAAGGAACTCACCCACCGCAGCACCCGCGCCACCCATGATGGCGTTCTCTTCAATGGTCACCAGCAGCGAGTGGCTGCCAGCCAGCTCCAGCACCAAGGCTTCGTCCAGCGGCTTGACGAAACGCATGTCGACCACAGTCGCGTTGATCTGCTCGGCCACTTGCATGGCCTCGGCCAGTTGAACACCAAATACCAGCAGGGCGACGTTCTCACCTTGGCGACGAACCACGCCCTTGCCGATTTCCAGCGGTTCGAGGTCGCCGCTGATCGGCGCATTCGGGCCGGTGCCACGCGGGTAGCGAACAGCCGCCGGGCCGTTGTACAGGTGGCCGGTGCTAAGCATCTTGCGCAGCTCGTTCTCGTCGCTCGGGGTCATCACCAGCATGCCTGGGATGCAGCGCAGGTACGACAAGTCGTAGCTGCCCGCGTGAGTCGGGCCGTCTTCGCCAACCAGGCCGGCGCGGTCGATGGCGAACAGTACGTCGAGGTTCTGCACCGCCACGTCGTGGATCAGCTGGTCGTAGGCGCGCTGCAGGAAGGTGGAGTAGATCGCCACCACCGGCTTGCTGCCCTCGCAGGCCATACCGGCTGCCAGGGTGACGGCGTGCTGCTCGGCAATCGCTACGTCGAAGTAACGTTCTGGGTAGCGCTCGCTGAAGGCTACAAGATCCGAGCCTTCCTTCATCGCCGGGGTAATGCCCACCAGGCGGTTGTCGGCGGCAGCCATGTCGCACAGCCACTGGCCGAACACGGCAGAATATTTCGGCCCGCTGGCTTTTTTCGGCGCGGCAGGCTTGTCGGCCGGCTCCAGCTTGGTGATGGCGTGGTAGCCGATCGGGTCAATCTCGGCCGGGGCGAAGCCCTTGCCCTTCTTGGTCACCACATGCAGGAACTGCGGGCCTTTCAGGTCTCGCATGTTGCGCAGGGTGGCGATCATGGTCGGCAGGTCGTGGCCGTCGATCGGGCCGATGTAGTTCCAGCCCAGCTCTTCGAACAGGGTCCCGGGGGCGAGCATGCCCTTGGCGTACTCCTCGGTGCGACGGGCAATTTCCCAGGCGCCGGGCAGGCGCGACAGCACTTTCTTGCTGCCTTCGCGCATGCTCGAGTAGGTGCGGCTGGAGAGAATCTTGGCCAGGTAGTTGGACAGGCCACCGACATTGCGCGAAATCGACATGTCGTTGTCGTTGAGGATCACCAGCATGTCGGCGTTGACCTCCTGGGCGTGGTTCAACGCCTCGAAGGCCATACCGGCGGTCAGCGCACCATCCCCGATCACCGCAATCGACTTGCGTGCGCTGTTTTGCAGGCGGGCGGCAATGGCCATGCCCAGTGCGGCGCTGATCGAGGTGCTGGAGTGGCCAACGCCAAAGGTGTCGTACTCGCTTTCGCTGCGGCGCGGGAAGGCGGCGATACCGTCCTTCTGGCGCAGGCTGAGCATGCGGTTACGGCGCCCGGTGAGGATCTTGTGCGGGTAGGCCTGGTGGCCGACGTCCCACACCAGTCGGTCGTCCGGGGTGTCGAATACGTAGTGCAGGGCGATGGTCAGCTCGATCACGCCCAGGCCGGCACCAAAATGCCCACCGGTCTGACCCACGGTGTAGAGCAGTTCCTGGCGCAGTTCGTCGGCCAGGGTCTCCAGGTCGGCTTCGGCCAGCCGGCGCAGGCCGGCAGGCGTGTCAGCGCGGTCGAGCAACGGCGTGACCGGGCGTTCGCGGGGGATCTCTTGAAACGTCGTGGGCATCAGGCGAGTCGTTATAGGTGTGTGAAGACGCGGCAGTTTACCCCATTGTAGGAAAAGCTGCCCATTCATGCGGGTGGCAGTTGGGGCCGCTCTGCAGCCCCAATCAATCAGTTACGGCGTTCGACAATGTAGCGCGCCAACGCCCGCAGCGGCTCGGCCTTTTCGCCGAACCCATCCAGTGCGACCAGCGCCTGGTCGCGCAGTTCGATCGCATAGGTCTTGGCCGCTTCCAGCCCTAGCAGTGCCGGGTAGGTCGGTTTGTCACGGGCTATGTCAGCGCCCTGGCGTTTGCCCAGGGTGGCGGTGTCGCTTTCAACGTCGAGGATGTCGTCCTGCACCTGGAATGCCAGGCCGATAGCCTGTGCGTAAGTTTGCAGGGCATCCAGCTGCGCCTGTTCCGCATGGGCGCTGGCCAGGGCTCCGAGACGTACGCTGGCTTCAATCAGCGCGCCAGTCTTGTGCCGGTGCATGAACTCCAGCGCCTGCTGGTCCAGCTTCAGGCCAACCGAGCCGAGGTCGATGGCTTGGCCACCGACCATACCAGCCGGGCCGGCAGCTTTGGCCAAGGCCTGGACCATGGCCAGTCGAATGCTGTCGCTCTGCGGGCTCAGGCGCGGGTCGAGCAGGGCGCTGAACGCTAGGCTCTGCAAGCCGTCGCCAGCCAGAATGGCGCAGGCTTCATCGAAGGCTTTGTGAGTGGTCGGCTGGCCGCGACGCAGGTCGTCGTCGTCCATGGCCGGCAGGTCGTCATGCACCAGCGAATAAGCGTGAATCAGTTCGACCGCGCAGGCTGCGCCGTTGGCTTGTTCGGCCGGGGCACCCAGGGCTTCGCAGGCTGCATAGGCCAGCAATGGGCGCACACGCTTGCCGCCGTTCATCACGCTGTAGCGCATGGCGGCATAAAGGCGTTCCAGCTCTTTGGTCGGGGCGACGAACAGGGGTTCGAGGGCTGCGTCGACACGCGCCTGGCAACTGGCCTGGTAGGTGCCGATCATGCTTCTGGCTCCGCGTCGAAGGGCTGGGCAGCCAGCTCGCCATCGCGCTCCAGCAGAATTTGGACCTTCTGTTCGGCCTGGGCCAGGGCACTTTGGCAATCACGGGTCAGGGCGATGCCTTGCTCGAAGGCGGCCAGCGACTCTTCCAGCGACAACTCGCCGTTCTCCAGGCGCTCGACCAGTGCTTGCAGGTCTGCGAGGGATTGCTCGAAATCGAGGGAGGCTTTTTTGCGGGCCATGGCGACTGTCTCGGTGGCATGTCAGAACGGCGCGACACTAGCAGAGCGGGGCGGGGGGAGCAAACTTCAGGGGTAATGAGGCGGGTTTCAAAGGCCCTTTCGCGGGTAAACCCGCGAATGGCCCCAAGGTGATCTATCAGGCAGGCTCGGCTTCCCGCTCCAGCATCGCCTCCCGATACCGCGCCAGCTCCTCGATGGTCAGCACCGGCAAGTTGTACTGCCGCGCATACACCGCTACCTGCTCGCCACGGGCCATGCTGCCATCGGGGTTCATCAGCTCGCACAGCACCGCCGCAGGGCGCAGGCCGGCCAGGCGTGCCAGGTCCACCGAGCCTTCAGTGTGCCCACGGCGGGTCAACACCCCGCCATTGCGGGCGCGCAGCGGGAACACATGCCCTGGGCTGACGATATGGCGTTGTTCGGCGCTGGAACGCAATGCTGCGCCAATGGTGGTGATGCGGTCCTGGGCAGAAACCCCGGTGGTGATGCCTTCTGCCGCTTCGATGGTGACGGTGAAACCGGTGCCGTGGCGGGCCTGGTTGTTCTGCACCATCGGCGCCAGTTGCAGTTCGTCAACGGTGGCTTCGTCCAGGCACAGGCAGACGATGCCGCTGCAGTCGCGGATCATCATGGCCATGGTCTGCAGCGTGATGTTTTCGGCAGCCGCAATGATGTCCGCTTCGTCTTCGCGGTCGTCATCATCAAGCAGCAATACAGGGCGCCCGGCCTGGAAGGCGGCGATGGCGGCAGAAACATTGGGGAATTGCGGGTGGTGAAGGGTGGACATGAAACGCTCCTCGTGAATGATCGATGAACGTCTCGGGGCGAACAAAATGCGCGCGCAGGGGCGCCCGGATAGGCCCCTGCCTGACGCCTTCTTTCATCCGGACTATGACCGTCGGCTCTGGAGTCGCACCAGATCTGCTGACCCCCGGCATGGCCGGGGCGCTCGCGGGCTCATCTTTCGATTTACCGCCGGTGGGGACTTTCACCCCGCCCTGAAGACCGGCCAAGCATAACGCACATGGCCACCTCACTGGCAACCCACGCGTCTACGACCTTCGGCGGGCTGGCCAGAGATGCCATAGCCATCTACCACACGGTACGTCATCGCAACTTCTAAAGTGCCGGGCAGCCCGCTTGGGGCAGATACTTGAGGATTGCAGATATGGCCACGCTTTACCCGTTCACTGCCAACGACGTGACAGATGCCTTTGCCGTGCTCGACAACACGCTCTTCGACAAGGCACGTGAGGCTGATGGGCCTGACAGTGACCCCACCCCGAACATGCTAATCGTTGCGGGGGCGCAAGGGTCGGGCAAGACTTACTTGCTGGAGAAGCAGTTGCTACCCAGCAAGCGCTACGAGAACCATGTGCGGCTTTATTTGCCTGAGTTCCGCAAACTGCACCCGCACTACGCACAGATGAGCGAGCACGGTGTGTTGCATGTTTACCAACACACCGAAGCCTTCGTCAGAGCGCTGAGCGGCAAGGTTTTCGAGTATGCCTTCGCCAACCGCTACAACATCATCATGGAGTCGGCACTGGACGATGAAGCGTTCGCCGGTTTCCCGCCTGCTGCCGTAGAGGCAGGTTACCGCTTCGAGATTCACATGATTGCCTGCAAAGAGGAGTTCAGCCACTGGGCAACCCTCGACCGTGGCGTTAAAAGTGTCGTCAAGGGTGAAATCGAGCGGTTCGTGGCGTTGTCGCAGATCCAGGCTTCCCAGGCGAATGCCCGGAAGATCCTGAACGCTTTTGAAAGTGCCTGCCTACAGGCACCCGGGTCGCAAGTGACGCTTTATGAACGAGGCTTCGAGACGGATCAGCAGAGCAAAGTGCTGTGTCACAGCCGGTGTGATGCCCAGGGTGTGCTGACCCCACAGGCGGACTACGATGGCCAGCCGTTCTTCCGGGCGCCTTACCACGACACACCTGTTGAAATCCGGCGCAGCCCTGAGGGCAGTGGTTCTGGCGTTTACCTTCAGTTCTTCCAGGTTGTGCATGCCAGCATGCTCGATGAGCCGGTGCGCCAGCAGATGGTCGCGGCATGCTGCAAGACGCTTGGCCGGACACCAGATCTTGTAGCCCGGATTCCCAGGGATGCCTTCCGTGAGCTGAGCCAGTACGTGCTCAAGTACATCTATCCTTGACGATGCGACGGAGCAGCAGGCCGGAGCGGGATTCCCTGTTATCTGGCCTACTGCTCGATCACCGCGTTCAAGGAAGCCCCCAGCATTTGCCCATGATCCAGCCCATCGAACCGTTCGAAGCGCACCTGAAGGCTTTTTACCTTGGCCAGATCCGCCGCCAGCTCGCGCGCGGGCTTCTCGACATCGCCTTTAAGCTGCGCCCTGGGTTTCGAGGGTTCTTCGCTGCCCCGGTCACCGCTGGCGCCGAGCTTGCTCGGATCTTGGGGCGACGGGTACAGCGCTTGGCTCAGCTCGGTCTTTTCGACGCCAGGGGCCAGATGGCAACCAATGCACATGGCATTGTAGTTACCGGCGCCGATGCGAATCAGGTTTTCATTCTTGAGGTTCGGTACCTCGATATCCCTGGCCCGTACCTCGATGGAGCGATCCCTGGCCATGGCCAGAAAGGCATGCACGGCCGGGAAATGGGGATCATCAGCCCCGACGTTCACCAGGCCAAAGTCAGCTGCGCCCAATACGCCGGCACCGGCGACGGCGCCTGCTGCTGCAAGCGTTCTAATTGTTTTTTTCATCTCGGGCTCTCAAAACCACATGCGGATGCCGGCAATGAAACGCGCTTCATCCACATCGCCGCCCTCGTCGCGGATGAAATCGGCCGTTCTGCCATAGGAACGGTTCCAGGTGATGCCTATGTAAGGTGCGAACTGGCGAACAATTTCATACCGTAGCCGCAGCCCGACCTCCGTATTGGCCAGGCCAGAGCCCACACCGCGCTCAGGGTCGTTCTTGCCATAGAAATTGGCTTCGGCGGTGGGCTGAAGAATCAGGCGATTGGTCAGCAGAATGTCGTAGTCGCCTTCCAGGCGCGCGGCGGTTTGACCGTTCTCACCCAGGAACGCGGTGGCTTCGGCCTCGAAGCCGTAAAGCGCCATGCCCTGGATACCGAATGCAGCCCAGGTCTGCGGGGATTGCGGTTTGAAATCCTGGCGCACCCCGGCAACCACATCCCACCAGGGGCTGACAGCGCGGCCATAGAGCAACTGCAACTCGGCATCTTCGGTGACGCCGTTGGTGCGTTCGCCTTCGGAGCGAAACCACACCCGGTTGATATCGTCGCCGACCCACCCGGTAGCATCCCAGGCCAGGGTGCTTCCCTCGTCTGCATCCTGATACTCAAGCTGGTCCAGCAAGAAGAAGCTATTGAGTGCGCTGTCGTGCACCTGATGCCCTCCCAGCGGGGGGAATGCCGCCTGCCGGTCTGCATCCGTCAATTCGGGAATCGGCGTTCGGCTGGGCGTCGCAGGGGTGGCAGCACCATGGTTCATCTTCGAGTGATCCATGCTTCTATGATCCATGCCCTTCATCGCGCCATGGTTGTCGCTGGACCACGACGACGGGGCGTAGACAGCCAGCAGGCCTGCGGTGGTAGCAGAGAGGAAAATTGCGCTTTGCTTCATAGGTTTTTTCATCTCGGACTTCCCGCTCATTCGTCCACGCGGACTTCTCGGAACATGCCCATTTCCATGTGGAACAGCAGGTGGCAGTGATAGGCCCAGCGCCCCAAGGCATCCGCAGTCACGCGGTAACTTCGCTTCGAGCCAGGCGGCATGTCGATGGTGTGCTTGCGCACCATGAAGTTGCCGTTCTCATCCTCCAGGTCGCTCCACATACCATGAAGGTGGATGGGGTGAGTCATCATGGTGTCGTTGACCAAGGTGATACGAAGGCGCTCCCCGTATTTGAGACGCAGCGGCTCGGCATCGGAAAACTTGACCCCGTCGAACGACCAGGCGAACTTTTCCATGTGGCCTGTGAGGTGCAACGCGAGGGTGCGGCCAGGTTCTCGGCCGTCGGGATCAATGAAGGTGCTGCGCAGGTCCGCATAGGTCAGCACACGGCGGCCGTTGTTACGCAGCCCGATGCCCGGGTCGCTCAGTTTCGGCGTCGGGCTCATCGTCTGCATGTCGACCAAGGGGTTGTTGGTCTCTGAGTCAGGATGGCGCTGCATGGCCCCACTCATGCCGGCCATCTGGCTGTGGTCCATGCCGGCCATGCTGCCATGGTCCATCCCCGCCATGCCGCTGTGATCCATACCCATGTCGCTCATGGAAATCAGCGGGCGTGGATCAACAGCTGGAACAGCCGCTTGCAAGCCTTCGCGGACAGCCAACGTTCCCCTGGCATAGCCGGTACGGTCCATGGATTGAGCAAAGAGGGTGTATGCCTGCTCATCTTCGGGCTCGACAATCACATCGTAGGTTTCAGCAACCGCGATACGGAACTCGTCGACCGATACCGGCTTCACATTTTGCCCATCCGCCGCAACCACGGTCATCTTCAGGCCGGGAATACGCACGTCGAAATACGTCATGGCGGAGCCGTTGATGAAGCGCAGGCGAATTTTTTCGCCAGGCTTGAATATCCCCGTCCAGTTGCCGCCCGGTGTCTGGCCATTCATGAGGTAGGTGTAGGTGTACCCGCTCACGTCCGCGAGATCGGTGGGGCTCATGTTCATTTCGGCCCACATCGTGCGATCAGCCACCGCAGCGGACCAGCCCATTTCGCACACGTCGTTGACGAAATCACCCACCGTCCGTTTGTGGAAGTTGTAGTAGTCAGACTGTTTCTTGAGCTTGGACAGCACCCGGGCAGGGTCTTCATCCGTCCAGTCGCTGAGCATCACCACGTAATCCCGGTCATAGGTGAACGGCTCGGGTTCTTTCGCATCGATGACCAGCGCGCCGTACACCCCAACCTGTTCCTGGAAGCCTGAGTGGCTGTGGTACCAGTAGGTGCCGTTCTGATGGACTTTGAACCTGTACTCATACAGGCCATCCGGGGCGATGCCATCGAAGCTCAGGCCTGGCACGCCATCCATGTTGGCCGGCAAGATGATGCCGTGCCAGTGGATGGAGGTGTCCTGCTTCAAACGGTTGCGCACGCGAAGCGTAACGGTATCGCCTTCGCGCCAGCGAAGCGTTGGGCCAGGTATAGAGCCGTTGATGGCCATCGCTGTGCGCGTTGTGCCGGTGATATTGACCGGCAGTTCACCGATGTACAGGTCGAAGTCGCTGCCCGTCAGCACGGTTGGCTGGCCAGGGCTGTTCAAGGCCCACACCGGCGTGCGCCACATGCCCAACCCGCCGAGCAGTCCGGTAGCGGCCAGGCCTTTGACGAAGGTGCGTCTTGTGGTTTTGCTTTGCATGCCGTTGCGTCCAGTCGTGTGGAGTGCGGATATCCTGGCTGCTGGATGTCGCAGCCCACGACCAAACTAGCGAGTTGCCGCTGTCAGAAAACTGAGTTCGACATTACTTTTTCGTCAGCTTCTCGAAGGGGGGAGGCAGGCTGCAGAGGGCTTGGGATGGCTTTCGGCGAGGCATTAAAAAGCCGGCTTGTGGCCGGCTTCTCGGGGACGCTTCCGACTAATTTATGGTAAGCCGCAATCGCCTTAACTGAGTGGCCATCAAGGGCCTGAAAGAAATGGCAGATGCCCGTGTGGGATATCGCCAGAGCCCTCTGGACCGCGGCTTGCGCAGGTCGGGGCTGAATGTGCCGCGTAGCATACAAGGGCACGCGCAGGATGCCCAGCAAAAAATGGCACAGGGTGTTTCAGCCAGGCCGCTGTTGGCGGAAATGCGACCAGTGAAACACCCAGCCAAGAATTTCCAGGCCCTGCGCCTGGCACTGTGCGGGGGTGTAGCGTTCGACTGCGTAGTTGCGCCGGTCATGGCTGTGCAGGTACAGCGTACCGTGCTGGCCAAGGCTGAGGTTGTTCACCCTGAGCATGCCGTTGTGCAGCAGGGCATAGGTTTCGCCCTCTACCACTCGGGTCATGCCCAGGTCGATGGCCAGGCTGGCATTCAGCGGAATCAGCGGCAGCATGTTGCTGGCCGGCATCGCCAGGCAGATCGCATTGGCAGCATGCACACCCAGCCCCCTCAACGCTTTTGCCGGCAAGCGCAGGTGTTTGCTGGCCACCGGCGACAGCAGGCCTTGTTGCAACTGGTAGTAGGGCACCTTAACTGCCCGGCCATGTTCCACCGACAGCGGAGAGGGCGGGTTGACGGGCGTCGGCCGGGGCGCGCCGCTGCGCAGGATCGGGTTGGGATGTTTGGGCCCTTCTCCGGTGCGTAGCCAACGGCGATGCACGCAGAACAAGTCGGCCAGTTCGTCCAGCCGGGCCAAAGGCACACCCCGTTTGAACCAGTTGTTGACGTGCTGCGGTGTGACGCTGCGTTGGGCGGCAAAATCGGAAGGGGTCAGGCCACATTCGTGGAGCAGGGCTTTGAGGCGGTCGCCGGAAGTGTTCATGCTGGCGAGTGTAGCGGCGGGGGGGCAGCAAGCATATGAACCGGGTGTTGACAGGGGTTGTACGAAAAGGGGTGGTTTGTAGGGAGTTGATGTAGGACTGCGTAGGATTTATTACCAGTAACCTGAGCATCGCCCGTGCAGGCATAAAAAAACCCCGCCATGGCGGGGTTCTTCCTGCAACCGGTATCAGCCTTTGTAGGCAGCAACCGATTTGGTGATCGCGGCACGGGCGGCGTCGGCGCCTTCCCAGCCTTCGATCTTGACCCACTTGCCCTTCTCGAGATCTTTGTAGTTGGCAAAGAAGTGCTCGATCTGCTGGATCAGCAGGGCTGGCAGGTCGGTGTATTCCTTCACGTCAACGTACAGCTGCGACAGCTTGTCGTGAGGAACAGCGATGACCTTGGCGTCGCCGCCGCCGTCGTCGGTCATGTTCAGCACGCCAACCGGACGGGCGCGGATAACCGAGCCTGGCGCTACCGGGTAAGGGGTAACAACCAGCACGTCCAACGGGTCACCGTCGTCAGCCAGGGTGTTCGGGATGAAGCCGTAGTTGGCTGGGTAGAACATTGGGGTAGCCATGAAACGGTCGACGAACAGGGTGTCGCTGTCCTTGTCGATCTCGTATTTGATCGGCGCGTGGTTGGCCGGGATCTCGATGGCGACGTAGATGTCGTTCGGCAGGTCTTTGCCCGCCGGAATCTTGCTGTAGCTCATTGGGCAGTGCCCCCGTGTTTGACCAAAAAAGTGGCGGCGATTATAGGCACATTCTGCCGGGGCATGCCACGCCTGGCCTGATGTGCGGCCCCGTCAGGCGTGGCTTTCGCGGTATTCGGGGTGTTCTGCCTGTAGCCGGCGCAGGCGCGCCAGCGGGTCTTGCCGGTAGAACAGCGACAACTGGCGGTAGACCAATGGATAAGCCTGCTGCAGCAGGTCGGGGGCACTAAAGAAGTATTCGCTGGTGACAGCAAAGAATTCTGCCGGGTTTTCCGCGGCATAGGGGTCGATGGCGGTTTCGGCGTCGGGGTTGGCGTCCAGCTGGCGGTTGAGGTCGTCGTAGGCCTGTTGCATGGCCGTTGCCCACTCATCCACCGGCATGCCGCTGTGCAGCGGGGGCAGGCCGTTGGCATCGCCATTGAGCATGTCGAGCTTGTGCGCCAGCTCATGGATGACGAGGTTGTAGGCCTCCCAGCCGCCGCTGGCCAGCACGCCGTTCCAGGCCAGGATGATCGGCCCCTGCTGCCAGGCTTCGCCGCTGTGCTCGCCGTCCCAGACGTGCTCCACGCCACTGGCATCGCGGTGGCGCTGGGGGCTTTTGAAGTCGTCGGGGTACAGGATAATTTCGTGGAAGCCCTGATACCAGTTCAGCTCGCCCAGGTGCAGCAGTGGCAGTTGCGCCTGGGCGGCCAGCAGCAGGCGCTGCTCGTCGTCCAGTTCGACGCCGGGCAGGCAGGTGAGGTGCTTGTCGAGCAGGAACAGGATGCAGGCTTCGCGCAGCCAGTGGTCTTCGGCGTCACTGATGCCGTCCAGCATCGGCAGGCGCTCGCGTACAGCCTGCCATTGCTGGGGGGAGATGGGGTAGCGCGCCAGGGTGCGCTTGCGCCGCCAGGCGCTGAACGACCACATGAGTGGCGGTCAGTGAGCCTTGGCGGCCCGGCCCAGGCGGCCGCGCAGCAGGCCGAGGATCATCGGCACCAGCGACAGGATGATGATGCCCACCACCATCAGCGACAGGTGTTGCTTGATGAACGGCACGTTACCGAAGAAGTAACCCAGGGTAACCAGGCCTCCCACCCACAGCAGCGAACCGGCGATGCTGAAACCGAGGAAGCGTGGGTAATGCATGTGTGCGATGCCGGCGACGAACGGTGCAAAGGTACGCAGGATGGGCAGGAAGCGCGCCATGGTCACGGTCTTGCCGCCGTGGCGTTCGTAGAAGTCGTGGGTACGCTGCAGGTAATCGCGGCGGAAGATTTTCGAGTTGGGGTTGTTGAACAACCGCTCGCCGGCCGTTCGCCCTATCACGTAGTTGGTACTGTCCCCCAGAATGGCGGCAGCCATCAGCAGGCCGGCCAGCAGTACCGGGTCCATGCCACCACCAGCGGCCACGGCGCCAGCGATGAACAGCAGCGAATCGCCTGGCAGGAAAGGCATTACCACCAGCCCTGTTTCACAGAAAATGACGGTGAACAGGATGGCGTAGATCCAGGGACCGTAATTGGTGACCAGCAGATCGAGGTAGGCATCGAGATGCAGGATAAGGTCCAGCGGGTTGAAATCCATGTACAGCACCTGTGTTCTGGGGCGTAGGCTCGGTTACCTGGGGATGGGTAAATTTTCACACATGACAGATGGGGCATTATACGGCTAAGTCGCGAACATGCCCGGGGAGTTTGTAGCGGGGGGTTACGGCGGGGGTATTCCTGTACCGGCCTCTTCGCGGGTTTACCCGCGAAGAGGCCGGTACAGTCAATCCTGGGTGATCGGCAGGATGTAGCTCTTGAACTCGGTATCTTCACGAAACCCGATGGATTCGTAAGTCTTGTGCGCGACCTCATTGTCCGCGCTGGTCGAAACCCGCATGCGCACGGCGTTGGTCTCTTTCGCCATTTTCTTCGCCTCACGCATCAGGTGGTCAGCCACCAGCATGCGCCGCGAGTCTTCGGCCACGTAGATGTCGTTGAGTATCCATACCCGCTTCAGCGATAGCGACGAGTAGCTGGGGTACAACTGGCAGAAGCCCATCAGCTTGCTGTCGTCATCATCCGGTAGCGCCAGGTAGATCACCGATTCATCCCGTTTCAGGCGCTTTTCCAGAAAGCTGCGCGAGCTGTCGGGGTAGGGCAACTGCCCATAGAACTCACGGTATCTGACGAACAGTGGCGTGAGCAGGTCGAGGTGTTCCAGGGTTGCCTTGATGATGCGCATGTGCGGCCCTCAGAGTCCATTTAGGGAAACAGCGGAATGCCTGCAGCGTTCAAGGGCATGCTGCCCAATGCGCGTCACAAGTGCAATCCGCCTTCCGTGACATGTTTTTTACCCTTTGCCGAGCAGGAAGTTGCCTTTCTGGTTGGCGCTGTCTTCACTCTCCAGGCTATGGACCTCGGCTTCGTCCTTCAGATTCACCCCGGAAAGCTGGCGTTTGCAGGCTTCGCGCATCAGGTACAGCAAGCGGTGCGCCGCCATGCCATAGCTCAGGCCCTCCAGGCGGATGTTGGAAATGCAGTTACGGTAGGCATCGGTCAGGCCGACCTTCGGCGCGTAGGTGAAATACAGGCCCAGGCTGTCTGGTGAGCTGAGCCCTGGGCGTTCGCCGATCAGCATCACGGTCATCCGTGCGCCCAGCAGTTCGCCGACCTCGTCTGCCACTGCCACGCGGCCCTGCTGCACCAGCACCACAGGGGCGCTGGTCCAGCCATCAGCCGCCGCTTGCTCCTCGAAACGGCTCAGGAACGGCAGGGTGTGGCGATGAACAGCCAGCGCCGACAGGCCATCGGCAACCACGATGGCCAGGTCGACGCCGCCGGGGTTGGCCTGTGCGTGCTGGCGCAGGGTGGCAATCGAGTCTTCGTTGAGCCGCCGGCCCAGGTCCGGGCGCTGCAGGTACTGGTGGCGGTCGCTGGCGGCACTGTGCAGTACCAGGCTGTCACGGCCACGGTCACTCAGTTGGGTCGCCAGGCCGGCGTGGTCGAAGGCCAGGTGCACGGCATCGCGGGCCTGGGCATGGGCGAACTGGAAGTCCAGCTGCGCCCCGGTCGGCAGGCTGGTGCCGGTGCGGCCCAGGGCGATGCGTGCCGGGGTCAGGGTGCGCAGGGCCAGCCAAGGGTTGTCGGGGGTAGGTGTGCGAGGGTCCATGGTCATCCCTATGCAAGCTGTGCCAAGGCCTGGCGGAAGGCCGGCGGCAGGTTGTCACCAAAGCGCACCCGGCCATCGGCCTGGGTGAAGATGCCGGTGCGGGCCAGCCACGCTTCGAATTCCGGCCCGGGCTTCAGGCCCAGGGTCTGGCGTGCGTACAGCGCGTCGTGGAACGAGGTGGTCTGGTAGTTGAGCATGATGTCGTCGGAACCGGGGATGCCCATGATGAAGTTGATCCCGGCCACCCCCAGCAGGGTCAGCAGGGTGTCCATGTCGTCCTGGTCGGCTTCGGCGTGGTTGGTGTAGCAGATATCGCAGCCCATCGGCACGCCCAGCAGCTTGCCGCAGAAGTGGTCTTCCAGGCCGGCGCGGATGATCTGCTTCCCGTTGTACAGGTACTCCGGGCCGATGAAGCCGACCACAGTGTTGACCAGAAACGGCTTGAAGTGGCGGGCCACGGCATAGGCGCGGGTTTCGCAGGTTTGCTGGTCGACCCCATGATGGGCGTTGGCCGACAGCGCGCTGCCCTGGCCGGTTTCGAAGTACATCAGGTTTTGCCCGAGGGTGCCGCGCTTCAGCGACAGGCCCGCTTCGTAGCCTTCCTGCAGCACGTTCAGGTTGATGCCAAACCCGGCGTTGGCCGCCTCGGTACCGGCGATGGACTGGAACACCAGGTCCAGCGGCACGCCACGGTTGATCGCCTCGATCGAGGTGGTGACGTGGGTCAGCACGCAGGCCTGTGTAGGGATGTCGTAACGCTGGATGATGGCGTCGAGCATTTCCAGCAGGGCGCAGATCGAGGCGATGCTGTCGGTAGCCGGGTTGATGCCGATCATGGCATCGCCGTTGCCGTACAGCAGGCCGTCGAGAATGCTGGCGGCGATACCGGCCGGCTCGTCGGTCGGGTGGTTGGGCTGCAGCCGGGTCGACAGGCGCCCGCGCAGGCCCATGGTACCGCGAAAACGAGTAACCACGCGGATCTTCTGCGCTACCAGCACCAGGTCCTGCACACGCATGATCTTCGAGACCGCTGCTGCCATTTCCGGTGTCAGCCCGGGCGCCAGGGCGCGCAGGCTGTGTTCATCGGCCTCTTCGCTCAGCAGCCAGTCACGCAGGCCGCCCACGGTCAGGTGGCTGACCGGTGCGAACGCTTGGGCATCGTGGGTATCGACGATAAGGCGGGTAACCTCGTCATCTTCGTAAGGGATCAGCGCTTCATTGAGAAAGTGCGTCAGCGGGATATTGGCCAGCGCCATCTGCGCGGCGACGCGTTCGCCGTCGTTGCTGGCCGCAACGCCTGCCAGGTAGTCCCCGGAGCGCGCCGGGCTGGCCTTGGCCATCACTTCCTTGAGGCTGTCGAAGCGGTAGACCAGGTGACCGACCGTGTGTACGAAACTTGCCATACAGAATCTCCAGAGCCGCAGGTTGCCCTGCGGCGGGTGGCGGCGATCAGTGCAGGGCCTCTTCGGCCTTCTGGATCGCGGCGAATTCCTCTTCCGGTGTGCCCGCAACCAGGTGATGGCGGCTGTAGAAAGCAAAGTAGGCAATTAATACCGCATAGATCACTGCGGCGCCAATCACCACCCGTGGGTCGACCAGGAAGCCGGCAATCACAGCGATGCAGGCCAGCACCAGCGCCACGCCCGAGGTAAAGATGCCACCGGGGGTGCGGTATGGGCGTTCCATCTTCGGCCGGCGGATGCGCAGGGTGATGTGCGCGGCCATCATCAGCACATAAGACAGGGTAGCGCCGAATACGGCGACCAGAATCAGCAGGTCACCCTGGCCGGTCAGCGACAGGGCAAAGCCGATGATGCCGGGGATGATCAAGGCCAGTACCGGCGCCTTGCTTTTGTTGGTTTCCGACAGTTTGCGTGGCAGATAGCCGGCGCGGGACAGCGCGAAGATCTGCCGGGAATAGGCGTAGATGATCGAGAAGAAGCTGGCGATCAGCCCGGCCAGGCCGACCAGGTTGACGAAGCCGCCCATCCAGGTGCTGCCGCCATAGGCTTTGGACAGTGCCTCGACCAGCGGGTTACCGGACGCTTTCAGTGCTTCGGAGCCTGCACCGCCGGGGCCGACGACCAGAATCAGCAGGGCGAAGGCCAACAGTACCAGCATGGCACCGATCAGGCCGCGTGGCAGGTCACGCTTGGGGTTCTTGGTTTCTTCGGCGGCCAGTGGCACACCTTCGACAGCCAGGAAGAACCAGATGGCATATGGAATGGCCGCCCACACGCCCACATAACCGAACGGCAGGAAGCTGCTGGCGCCCACCGCGTCCGTTTTGGCGATGTCGAACAAGTTGGCTGCATCAAAATGGGGCACCATGCTCACCAGGAACACCGCCAGGGCGATGGCGGCGATGGCGGTGATGATGAACATCAGCTTCAACGCTTCCCCAACACCGAAGATGTGAATACCGATGAACACGATGTAGAACACCAGGTAGATCATCCAGCCGCCGATGCCGAACAGTGACTGGCAGTAGGCGCCGATGAACACGGCAATGGCGGCAGGGGCGATGGCGTATTCGATGAGGATCGCCGTACCGGTCAGAAAGCCGCCCCACGGGCCGAAGGCGCTGCGGGCAAAGCCGTAGCCGCCGCCTGCGGTGGGGATCATCGACGACAGTTCGGCCAGCGAGAAGCACATGCACAGGTACATGGTGGCCATCAGCAAGGTGGCTAGGAACATGCCGCCCCAGCCGCCCTGGGCCAGGCCGAAGTTCCAGCCGGCATAGTCGCCGGAAATGACGTAGGCCACGCCCAGGCCGACCAGCAGTACCCAGCCGGCGGCGCCTTTTTTCAGTTCACGTTGCTGGAAATAGTCCGAGCCGACTTTTTCGAAGTCGACAGAAGAGCCTGCCGGCGAGCCGGCGGAATGATCGCTTGGCATAGTTTCACCTGTTCTTTTTCTTGGTGGCCGGAAGGGTTCCGGGCCGATGGTGATGGGTACTGCAGGAAGCGAGCCAGAGCGGTTCGTGCACGCGAACCGCTCTGGCTGACGGGCTTAGAAGAAGCCCAGCGGGTTAATGTCGTAGCTCACCAGCAAGTTCTTGGTTTGCTGATAGTGGTCCAGCATCATCTTGTGGGTCTCACGGCCAACCCCGGACTTCTTGTAGCCGCCGAACGCCGCATGCGCCGGGTACAGGTGGTAGCAGTTGGTCCACACGCGGCCAGCCTTGATCCCACGGCCCATGCGGTAGGCACGGTTGATGTCGCGGGTCCACACGCCGGCGCCCAGGCCGAACTCGGTGTCGTTGGCAATCGCCAGGGCTTCGGCTTCGTCCTTGAAGGTGGTGACGCTGACCACCGGGCCGAAGATTTCTTCCTGGAACACGCGCATCTTGTTGTTGCCCTTGAGCAGGGTCGGCTGGATGTAGTAACCGGTGGCCAGCGAGCCTTCCAGTTTTTCCACCTTGCCGCCGGTCAGAAGCTCGGCGCCTTCGTCCTGGGCGATCTGCAGGTACGACAGAATCTTCTCGAACTGCTGCTGGGAAGCCTGGGCGCCGACCATGGTGTCGGTGTCCAGCGGGTCGCCGCGTTTGATCTGTAGCACCTTCTTCATCACTACTTCCATGAACTGCGGGTAGATCGACTCCTGTACCAGTGCCCGGGATGGGCAGGTGCACACTTCGCCCTGGTTGAAGAACGCCAGCACCATGCCTTCGGCCGCCTTCTCGATGAAGCTCGGTTCGGCTTGCATGATGTCTTCGAAGTACACGTTCGGCGACTTGCCGCCCAGTTCCACGGTGGATGGAATGATGTTTTCGGCTGCACATTTCATGATGTGCGAGCCCACCGGGGTGGAGCCGGTGAAAGCAATCTTGGCAATGCGCTTGCTGGTGGCCAGGGCTTCACCGGCTTCGCGGCCAAAGCCTTGCACCACGTTGAGCACACCTTTTGGCAGCAGGTCGCCAATCAGTTCGACCAGCACGGTGATGCCCAGCGGGGTCTGTTCGGCAGGCTTGAGCACCACGCAGTTGCCGGCGGCCAGTGCCGGGGCAAGTTTCCAGGCGGCCATCAGGATCGGGAAGTTCCACGGGATGATCTGCCCGACCACGCCCAGCGGCTCGTGGATGTGGTAGGCCACGGTGCCTTCGTTGATTTCCGCGGCGCCGCCTTCCTGGGCGCGGATGCAGCCGGCGAAGTAGCGGAAGTGGTCGACCGCCAGCGGAATGTCGGCGTTAAGGGTTTCGCGGACCGGCTTGCCGTTATCCCAGGTTTCGGTAATCGCCAGCAGTTCGAGGTTTTGCTCGATGCGGTCGGCGATTTTCAACAGCACGTTGGAGCGGTCCTGCACTGAAGTGCGGCCCCAGGCGTCGGCAGCGGCGTGGGCGGCGTCGAGCGCCTTATCGATGTCTTCGGCAGTGGAACGGGGGAATTCGGCGATCAGCTTGCCATTCACCGGGGAGGTATTTTCGAAGTACTGCCCCTTTACCGGAGGAACGAACTCACCACCGATGTAGTTGCCGTAGCGGCTCTTGAAGGAAACCTTCGCGCCCTCGGTACCGGGATGTGCGTAACGCATGGTGTGTCTCCTGGCTGTTATGTTTGTTGAGGAGTTGGAAAGCGTAGAGCAAAGGTTGGGCCAGCGTTTCGCACACCAGGCAAATCAATGACTTGGGTCAGCTTCCAAGGCTCTGTGATTGGCCGCTGTACCAGCCCCGGTACGCGCGGGGGTGACACTTTGTGCCATTTGCGACACGTCACAGGCGGGTGCATTGCAAAGGCTTCCCGGGTGGAGGATGCTGGCGGAGCGCTCTATCTGCGGAGAACTACAACAAATGCAGAGCAATCCTTTCATTCGCCATGCCCAGCAAGTGCATACCGTTGCCCATGGTGGGGCTGGGGAGGGCGGCAGTGACCCGTCCATCGCCCGCTCCTGGCTGCGCTGCCTGGAGGACTACCACCTCGACCCTTCGGTGATCGAGGCGCCCGTGGTGCTTGAGCATGGGCGTTTGCTGGAAAGCCGCGAGCGCCTGCGCCAGGTGCTGCAAATTGCCGATCATGAAATGAACAGCCTGCACCAGCAGCTTTCCGGGGCCGGCCATGCGGTGCTGCTGACCGATGCCCGTGGGGTGATCCTGAATTGTGTCAGCGCGCCGACCGAGCGGCGCAGCTTCGAGCGCGCCGGGCTGTGGCTGGGCGCTGACTGGAGCGAGGCGCGCGAGGGCACCAACGGCATCGGCACCTGCCTGGTCGAGCGTCAGGCGTTGACCATTCACCAGAACGAGCATTTCCGTGGCCGCCACACTGGCCTGACCTGCTCGGCCAGCCCGGTGTTCGACCCGCATGGCGAACTGCTGGCGGTGCTGGATGTGTCATCGGCACGGCCTGACGTGTCGCGCCAGAGCCAGTTCCACACCATGGCGTTGGTGAACCTGTCGGCGAAGATGATTGAAAGCTGTTATTTCCTGCGCCACTTCGAGCAGCAGTGGCTGCTGCGTTTTCACCTGCAGGCCGAGTCGGTCGGCCTGTTCAGCGAAGGCCTGCTGGCGTTCGACGGCGATGGGCGGATCTGTGCTGCCAACCAGAGCGCGTTGAACCTGCTGGGCAGCGTGCGCGGTGGCGTGCTGGGCAAACCCGTGGAGCGCTTTTTTGCCTGTAGCCACGACGATCTGTTCAGCCGCGCCACCCCCGCTGGCAGCACGGTCTGGCCGCTGCATACGCTTGACGGTCGCCAGGTGTTTGCCAGCCTGCGCGGCAAGGCCCGAGCGCCGGTGTGGTCGGTGCCTGTTGCGCAACCCTTGCCCATGCACCCGATGGAACCGGCCATCTGCCTGCTCGACCCGGCTCTGCAGAACGAATTCCGCCGCAGCGTACGGGTGTTCGAGCGTGACGTGCCGCTGTTGCTGCGTGGTGAAACCGGTTGTGGCAAAGAAGCGTTTGCCCAGGCCGTGCACCAGGCCAGCGGGCGACGCGGCAAGCCGTTCATCGCCATCAACTGTGCCTCGATCCCGGAGAGCCTGATCGAGAGCGAGTTGTTCGGTTACCGAGGCGGCAGTTTTACCGGAGCACGCAAAGAAGGCATGCGCGGCAAGCTGCTGCAGGCCGACGGCGGCACCCTGCTGCTGGACGAGATCGGCGACATGCCGCTGGCCTTGCAAACCCGCCTGCTGCGGGTACTGGAAGAGCGCCAGGTGGTGCCCATCGGTGGCGAGCCGCAAGCGGTGGATGTACGTATTGTCAGCGCCACCCACCGCGACTTGCTGGAGCGTGTGGAGCAGGGCAGTTTCCGCGAGGACCTGTATTACCGCCTGAATGGCCTGGAGGTGGCGTTGCCGGCGGTGCGTGAACGCAGTGACAAAGCGCAGCTGCTGGACTTTTTGCTGCATCAGGAGGCGCAGGGGCAACGGGTCGATATCGAGCCCACGGCACGGCAGGCGCTGCTCGACTTCGCCTGGCCGGGAAATGTGCGGCAGATGCGCAATGTACTGCGTACCTTGGTGGCGCTTTGCGAGGATGCCCGAATCGTATTTGCGGATCTTCCAACCATCGTCCGCTCCCACAGGGCCTGCGTCGGATCCGAGAATGATGGTGAATTCGTGGGTGCCGAGGTATTGCAGGACGCGGAACGGCAAGCGCTGCTGGCCATGCTAGAGGCAAAACAATGGCACCTGACCCGTGTCGCCGAGCATCTGGGCATCAGCCGCAATACCTTGTATCGAAAACTGCGCAAACACGGCATCACCAGGGCCGACTGAGCGAAACAGCGGGTGCGATTTGTCGCGCCCTGGGCTACCCTGCCTCGATGTTTTGCGAGGTCAACCATGCATATTCACATTCTCGGTATTTGCGGCACTTTCATGGGCTCGCTGGCGGTGCTGGCCAAGGAACTTGGCCATCGCGTCACCGGCTCGGACGCCAACGTCTATCCTCCGATGAGCACCCAGCTCGAAGCCCAGGGCATCGAGCTGACCCAAGGCTATGACCCGGCCCAGCTGGACCCGGCACCCGACCTGGTGGTCATCGGCAACGCCATGTCACGCGGCAACCCGGCAGTGGAATACGTGCTGAACAAGGGCCTGCCCTATGTTTCCGGCCCACAGTGGCTGGCTGACCATGTGCTGCAAGGTCGCTGGGTGCTGGCTGTTGCCGGTACCCACGGCAAGACCACCACCAGCAGCATGCTGGCCTGGGTGCTGGAGCACGCCGGTATGAGCCCGGGGTTCCTGATTGGCGGTGTGCCGCAGAATTTCTCGGTATCGGCCCGCCTGGGCGACACGCCGTTCTTCGTCGTCGAAGCCGACGAGTACGACAGCGCCTTCTTCGACAAGCGCTCGAAGTTCGTGCATTACCACCCGCGTACCGCGATCCTCAACAACCTTGAGTTCGACCACGCGGACATCTTCCCGGACCTGGCCTCGATCGAGCGGCAGTTCCACCACCTGGTACGCACCATCCCGAGCGAAGGCCTGGTGATTCACCCCACCACCGAGCAAGCACTGGAGCGGGTGATCGGCATGGGCTGCTGGACCCCGGTGCAGACCACAGGCGTTGGTGGCCAGTGGCAGGCGCGCCTGCTCAGCCCCGACGGCTCGCGTTTTGAAGTGTTGTTCGAAGGCGAAGCGCAAGGCGTGGTGGACTGGGCGCTGACGGGCCAGCACAACGTTGCCAACGCGCTGGCCACCCTGGCCGCCGCCCGCCATGTCGGCGTGGTCCCGGCCATGGGCATCGAAGGCCTCAGCGCGTTCAAGAGCGTGAAACGGCGCATGGAAAAGGTGGCCGAAGTGCAGGGCGTGACCATCTACGATGATTTCGCCCACCACCCGACCGCCATCGCCACCACCCTCGATGGCCTGCGCAAGCGTGTTGGCGAGGCCCCGGTGATTGCCGTGATCGAACCACGCTCCAACTCGATGAAGCTGGGCGCCCACCGTGACGGTTTGCCAGAGAGCGTCAACGACGCCGACCAGGTCATCTGGTACGCCCCGGCCAACCTCGGCTGGGACCTGGCGGCCACCGCCGCGCAGTGCAAGGTCCCGAGCGTAGTAGCCGACAGCCTTGACGCGATCATCGAGCGGGTCAAAGGCCAGGCCCGCCCGGGTACTCATGTGGTGATCATGAGCAACGGCGGCTTCGGCGGCCTGCACGGCAAACTGGCCGAGGCGCTGAAGTGAGCGGGCCGGAACGCATCACCCTGGCCATGACGGGCGCCTCGGGCGCCCAGTATGGCCTGCGCCTGCTCGATTGCCTGGTGCGCGAAGACCGCGAAGTGCACTTCCTGATCTCCAAGGCCGCGCAACTGGTAATGGCCACCGAGACCGACGTGCTGCTGCCGGCCAAGCCCCAGGCGATGCAGGCCTTCCTTACCGAATACACCGGCGCCGCCGATGGGCAGATCCGCGTGTACGGCAAGGAAGACTGGATGTCGCCGGTGGCCTCCGGCTCCGGTGCCCCGGCGGCGATGGTGGTGGTGCCTTGTTCCACCGGCACCTTGTCGGCCATTGCCACCGGTGCCTGCAACAACCTGATCGAACGCGCTGCCGACGTTACCCTCAAGGAACGTCGGCAACTGATCCTGGTGCCACGCGAAGCGCCGTTTTCCACCATCCACCTGGAAAACATGCTCAAGCTGTCGCAGATGGGCGCGGTGATCCTGCCGGCGGCACCGGGCTTCTACCACCAGCCGCAGACCATCGACGACCTGGTCGACTTTGTCGTCGCGCGTATTCTCAACCTGCTGAACATTCCCCAGGACATGTTGCCGCGTTGGGGTGAGCACCACTTTGGGGTGGATGATTGAAGCGAGCGTTGGTGGGGGTGCTGGCGCTGGTGATGCTGGGGGGCTGCGCCACGGTACGCACGCTGGATGCCGCCAAACCCGGGGCGCCGGTGGTGTATGCCGGTACCCGGCTGGATTTGTACGTGATCAATGGTGGGTGCTGCCCGCGTGATCATTACGGGGCTGATGCCCCGGCCTATCCGGGGCTGGACCTGCCGGGGAGCATGTTGCTCGATACCCTGTTGTTGCCGTTGTCGTTGCTGACAGCGGCCGGTGTAGGCTTCCAGGCCACCGGTGGCCTGTAAGGGCCCTTTCGCGGGTAAACCCGCGAAGAGGCCCTTACAGGTAACGTCTATTTCTTGCCCAACCTGCGCAACTCATCCGACTCCACAACCCGTATCCCGTCCTCTTCCTCCAGCGCCAAGCGCCACAGCGCCCGGGCCAAGGTACAGGCCTCGATCCCTCGGTATTTACCCGGTATCAGCCTGGAAAACGGCGAAATCAACTGCTCACTGAGGCGTGGCTGAATGCGTTCGCCCAGCAGCAACGACGGCCGCACGATGGTCAACTGCGGCCAGTCCTGGGCCTTCAACGCCTCTTCCATCTCACCTTTGACCCGGTTGTAGAAAATCGACGATTTCGGGTCGGCCCCCAGCGCGCTGACCACCAACAGATGTCGCGCGCCCATTTCCCGGGCACGTTTGCTGAACGCCACCACCATATCCAGGTCCACCGCACGGAACGCCGATTCAGAGCCGGCCTGCTTCAGCGTGGTGCCCAGGCAGCAATAGGCGATATCGACCCGCCCGGCCAACTGGGGAAGAAATACCGCCGGGTCGCCCACCGGGTTTTCCAGGTGCGGATGCTCGGCCAGCGGCCGGCGAGTGGGCGCCAGTACACGGGTGATGGTGGGCTCGTTGAGCAGGCGGTCCAGCAGGTGTTCCCCCGTCAGACCCGTGGCACCGGCAAGCAGGACATGCTGAGGCGTCAAATACATGATGTCTCTCCCTTGTTACACACAAGTCTAGTGGTTGCCGGGCGTTTTTGCTTGTCGCCCCGCGCTGGCCTGTGTGGCGTTACGCAACGCTTCTTCGGCCTGTTGCCGGCGCAGCTGCTGCCAGTGCTCGAGCACGGCGGGCGGTGCCCACAGCTGCGGCTCGGAGGCCTCGAAGCCTTCCCTTTGTTCACGTTCGGCAACGCTGGTACGTGCCAGTTCAAATGCCTGTTTGAGGTCGTCGGTCTGGTTCAGCGCTTCGGCGAAGAGGGCATCGCCAAAGTAGGTGAAGTCGGCTTCTTCTGAGCAACCGAAAGACACGCGGTCGGCCCGGGCCGCCGTCATGATCAACGTGCGCTCATCCTTGAGCGGGGCGATGTAGCCCCCTGAATAGCAGGCCGAGATGACGATTACCTTGTCTCGATCCTTGAGCGGCGCCAGGGCAGCGGCCAGTTCGTCGGCGGAAAGGTCAGCCAACTGCAGGCGCGGCTGGTCCAGCACCAGTTGATGGTCTTGGCTGCCATGGCTGGTAAGGTAGATGAACACCAGGTCTTCAGGGCCGCTGCGCTCGGCCAGGGTGCGGGCGGCCCGGGTAAGGTTTTCGCGCGTGGCCATGGGGCGGGTGGCCATGTGGTCGCGGTGGTTGACCAAGGTCACCTGGCCACGGGCGCCAAAGCGCACCTTGAGCATGTTGCTGACATAGTCGGCTTCGCGCAGGAACACGCTCTGCTGGCCATCGCCGGCCACCACCAGGCTGTACAGCTGGATCGATGGGGCTGAGCGCGGGACACCGGCCAGCGCCTCGTCCAGCAGGCGGCCCTGATTGAGCAGGGCCAGGTCCAGTGGATCGGGCAGCAACTGGCCTTTCTGGTCGCGTACCCGCACGCCATTGACCCAGACGCCGCTTTCGACCTTGCCGCTGGCCAGGATCAATCGCCCATGCCCGTGGTAGGCATCGTTCAGGAAGCCGCCGATGTACTTGCTGCCGTCGGCCAGCTGCAGGCTGCCCTGGCCCGACAGGCGCCAGTCGGCGAACTCGCCTTTGTAATGGCTGCCATCGCTGCCCAGCAGTTCGCCTTCGCCGATCAATGAGCCATCCTTGAATTCGCCAATCCACACATCGCCATCGGCGTTTTCGTACCGGCCGCGACCTTCCAGGCGGTTGTCCTTGAACTCGCCGATGTACTGCTCACCGTCAACGCTGTCGTAGGTGCCGCTGCCTTGCAGCTCGCCGTTGACGAAGCGGCCACTGAACTGGTTGCCGCTGGCATCGCTGCGTACGCCGGCGCCGTTGGGTTTGCCTTTGGCGAACAAGCCCTGGTAGCGGCTGCCGTCGGCCAGTTCCAGTTCGCCCGCGCCTTCGTACAGGTCGTCCTTGAACTGGCCTCGGTAGGTCTGGTCGGCTTGCTTGAGCGTGCCTTCGCCATCGCGGCGGCCATGCTTGAAGGTGCCGGCATAGTGGCTGCCCGGCGTGGTCAGGTCGCCCAGTCCCTGGAACAGCCCTCCGGCGAACTGTCCACGGTACACCTCGCCGTTCTGGCCGTGCCATTCTCCCTGGCCGTGCCACTGGCCGTCCTTGAAGCCGCCGGCGTACCAGCTGCCGTTGGGGTAGTCGATACGGCCCTCGCCCTGCAGCAGGCCATCGACCACCTGACCCCGATAACGCCCCCCGTCAGGCAGGCGCGCGTCCGGCGGAAGCAGCGATTCGCCATCGCCACAGGCGGCGAGCAACAGGACCAGGGTAATGGGGAGCAGTGGACGCATGGCGAGGACCGGGCAATAGGTCTGCCGAGTATGACGCAGAATGGGATCCTGAGACAGCGAGGGCAAGGCTTGTACGGCGCCTGATGCTCCCACAGGATTCTGCGCTGCCCCGGGGCCTTGTGCAGTACCTGTGGGAACAAGGTGTTGCAGCAGTCAGCGCACGCCAGGCGAAACGATGATCTTCACGTTCTCCTCTTTGTTGTTCACCAGTTCCTCGAAGCCCAGTTCGACAATCTGCTCCAACCCGATCCGCCCGGTCACCAGCGGGCGAATATCCAGCCGGCCATCCGCAATGAAGGCAATCACATCGGCAAACTCGCCGTTGTACGCCAACGCTCCCAGTACCTGCTTCTCGGTGGATACCAATTCGAAGAAGTTGAACTCGCTAGGCTCTTCAAAAATACCCACCAGCACGCACTTACCCGCCTTGCGGATGGTGTCGATGGCCAGCTTGGCCGTGTGCTTGTTGCCGATGCACTCAAAGCTCACATCGGCCCCCAGCCCGGCGGTCAGTGCACGGATTTCCGCCAGCGCGTCGCACTGGCTAGGGTCCAGCACCACGTTGGCGCCTACCTCTTTGGCCTTGGCCTTGCGCGCCGAGGACATTTCCAGCGCAATCACTTGCGCCGCGCCCGCAGCCTTGGCGCACATGATGGTACACAGGCCGATGGTGCCTGCACCCACCACCACAACCGTTTGCCCAAGCAGGCTGCCGGCCTTTTTCACCGCGTGCATACCCACCGCCAGCGGCTCGATCAGTGCCCCCGCCTCTGGCGGGAAGCCTTGCGGCAAGCGGTACAGCAGGTTGGCGGGTACGTTGACCAGCTCGGCAAAGGCGCCATTGTTCATCAGGCCGGTGAACGCCAGGTGCTCGCAGATGTTGTACAGGCCGTGGGTGCAGTAATAGCAAGTACCACAATGCTGGCAGGCGTCCGCCGCCACCGGGTCACCTACCGCAAAACCCTCCACGCCTTCGCCAAGCTTGGCGATCTGGCCGCAGAATTCGTGGCCGAGGATGCACTGGCCCTGGATGCCGGTCAGCGGGTGCGGTGCCTCCACCGGGATGAACACCGGGCCGGCGACGTATTCGTGCAGGTCGGAGCCGCAGATGCCGCACCAGTCCACCTTGATCTGCACCCAGCCGGGTGCCGGGTCGGCTGGTAGGGGTACCTGTTCGACGCGAATGTCATTGCGGCCATGCCAGACGGCGGCGCGCATGTGGGTGTGGCTCAGGTCATTCATTGTTGTTCTCCAGGCTCACGGGAAAGGGCTTAGTGCTTTCGCAGGAATGCGAGCACCTGCTGGTTGACCTGTTCGGCTGCCTCCATCTGCACCATATGCCCGGCCTCTGGCAGCACCAGCACTTCGGCCTCCAGGCCCTCTGCGTGGCTGGCCGGGATAATCGCGTCCTTGCCGCCCCATACCACCAGTGCCGGATGCTGCCCCAGCACGCCGCGCAGTTCATGGCGCTGGCGGTCACCCTCGGCAATGGCCGATGCCAACTGGCGCAAGGCGTTATCAACACCTTCCAGGCGCTTGAACTTGAGCATGTCTTCCAGCATCTGCCGGGTGACCAGTGCCGGGTCGGCGAACAGCTGCACCATCTGCGGTTTGAGGGCGTTGCGGTTTGCAGCGGCAACAAAGCCTTGCAGGTACTGCCCATTGATTGCCTCACCCAGGCCGGCACTGGCGATCAGGCTCAGGCTGGCGACCCGCTGCGGCGCCAGGCGCGCCACGTTCAGGCTGACCGCGCCACCCATGGAGTGGCCGGCCAGGTGGGCTTTGGCGATATCCAGGTGGTCGAGCAGGGCCAGTACGGTTTCGCTCAGTTCATCCAGGTCGCCCCGTTGCAGGGCCTTGGCCGACTCGCCGTGCCCCGGCAGGTCGAGGGCGATCACCCGGCGCTCGGCTGCCAGGGCCGGGTGGTTGAACAGCCAGTTGTTGAGGTCGCCGCCGAAGCCGTGTACCAGTATCAGCGGCGTACCGCCTTCGCCCAGTTCGAACCAGCGCAACAGGCGGCCGCCCACTTCAGCCTTCTGCGGGGCCGGCCCTTGTGCCTGATCGGCGCCTCCTTCGGCGACGAACTCGGCCTGGAAGCGCTGTACCACCGCGTCGATCTCGGCGTCCTCGGCTTCGCCTTCCACCACCACCGCCAGTAGCGCGCCGACCGGCAAGGTTTCATCCGGTTTGGCCACCTGGCGGCGCAGTACGCCACTGAACGGGGCTTCGACGCTGCTGCTGATCTTGTCGGTCTCGACGTCCAGCACCTCGTCGCCCTTGTTGATTTCGTCGCCTTCCTGCTTGAGCCAGGCGTCCACCCGGCCCTCGGTCATCGAAAGGCCCCACTTGGGCATGGTCAGGGTATGGATCTGGCTCATGCGGCACTCCTTGCAGCTTCGATCACCTTGCGCACGGCAGCTTCGATCTTCGCCGCGTCAGGGATGTACAGGTCTTCCAGGGCATCGGAGAAGGGCACCGGGGTGTGCGGTGCGGTGACCATTTCGATCGGGCCCTTGAGCGCGCCGAAGGCCTTCTGCGCCACCAGCGCGCTGATGTCGGTGGCCATGGAGCAACGCGGGTTGGCTTCGTCGATCACCACCAGGCGGCCGGTTTTTTCCACGCTTTCCAGAATGCTGTCTTCGTCCAGCGGGCTGGTGGTGCGCAGGTCCAGCACCTCGCAGTCGATGCCCTGGCGGGCCAGGTTGTTGGCAGCCTCCAGCGCCACATGCACCATGCGCCCGTAAGTGACCAGGGTCACATCGTCACCATCGCGCAGGAAGTTGGCCTCGCCGAACGGTACGGTGTACACCTCTTCCGGCACCTCCCCCTGCATGCTGTACAGCAGCTTGTGCTCGCAGAAGATCACCGGGTCGTTGTCGCGGATCGCCTGGATCAACAGGCCTTTGGCATCGTAAGGCGAGGACGGGCACACCACTTTCAGGCCCGGGATGTGCGTCCACAGCGAGGTGAGCATCTGCGAGTGCTGGGCCGCCGCACGCAGGCCGGCGCCATACATGGTGCGCATCACCAGCGGGGTGACTGCCTTGCCGCCGAACATGTAGCGGAACTTGGCGGCCTGGTTAAGGATCTGGTCCAGGCAGCAGCCGGCGAAGTCGACGAACATCAGCTCGCACACCGGGCGCAGGCCCTGGGTGGCGGCACCGACGGCGGCCCCGACATAGCCGATTTCCGATAGCGGCGCGTCCAGCACGCGGCCCGGAAACTGGTGGTACAGGCCTTTGGTCACGCCCAGCACGCCACCCCAGGCGTCATCCTCGCCCGGGGCGCCGGCACCGCCGGCCACGTCTTCGCCAATGATGAACACCGTACTGTCGCGCCGCATTTCCTGGGCCAGGGCTTCGTTGATGGCCTGCTGGTAGCTGATCTTTCTTGCCATGGTGGTTCTCCTGTTGTTCTTGTAATCCGCGGCTCAGGGGTAGGCGACGTAAACGTCGGTGAGCAGGTCGGCGGGCTGTGGCTTGGGATCGGACTTGGCGCGGCGCACGGCGTCCTCGATAAGGTCTTCGATGCGGGCGTCGATGGCGTCCAGTTGCTCGGCAGTGAGCAGGCCGGCTCGGGTGGTCTTGTTGCGGAACTGCATGAGGCAATCGCGGGATTCGCGCAGGTTCTTCACTTCATCCGGGGCGCGGTAGGTTTGCGCATCGCCTTCGAAGTGGCCGTAGTAGCGGCTGAGCTTGACCTCGATCAGCGACGGGCCTTGCCCGGAGCGTGCGCGCTCGATGGCCGCGCCAGCGGCCTCGTACACCGCAAAAAAGTCGAAACCATCGATGGTGACACCCGGCATGCCGAAACCGGCGGCGCGGTCGGCAATATGGTCGCAGGCTACGGACCAATTGGAGGCAGTTGCCTCGGCATAGCCGTTGTTTTCGGCCACGAAGATGCAGGGCAGGTTCATGATCGACGCCATGTTCATGGCCTCGAACACCGCACCTTCGTTGGAGGCGCCATCGCCGAAGAAGGCCACCGATACATCGTCGCGGCCTTTGATCTTGGCGGCCAGCGCCGCCCCGGCTACCAGCGGGGCGCCAGCGCCGACGATGCCGTTGGCGCCGAGCATGCCTTTTTCCAGGTCGGCAATGTGCATCGAGCCGCCCTTGCCGCCACATACGCCGGTCTTCTTGCCGTAGATCTCGGCCATCATGCCGTACACGTCCACGCCCTTGGCGATGCAGTGGCCATGACCACGGTGGGTTGACGCGATGCAGTCGCTGTCGCGCAAATGGGCCATGACCCCGGCGGCCGAGGCCTCTTCGCCAGCGTACAAGTGGACAAAGCCTGGGATCTCGCCGGTGGCGAATTCCACATGCAGGCGTTCTTCGAAGGCACGGATGGTGCGCATCACTTCATAGGCATGCAGCAGTTGTTCGGGACTCAGTTGATTGGACATCTTGTTGTTCTCCAGGGTTGTCTCAACGCGGGGATGCAGGGTGCAGCCGGTGGCCGCGCGGTACGGCCAGCAGGTGATGGCGGGCGGCATGCGCCAGTACGGCCTCGACATCCACGCTCAACGGGCCTTGGTGGTCGAGGGTGACGGTGGGCGTGTCGTGCTCGGCGAATTCGATCTCGCGTTCGCCGTCCAGGGCCAGGGTGCCGCTGGTCAGGCTCAGGCGATGGGCAACGCCAGGTGTCAGCGGGCCGCTGGCGGTGATGCCGCAGGCTTGCAGCAGGCCGGGCGCCAGCGGCGCGAGCAATGCTTGTTCGGCGCCGGGGTAAAGGCGTACCCAGGCGCCGTGCGGGTCTTGGCGTGACACTGGGCACCACAGGCCGCACAGGGCCGAGAGGCCGATGGCATGGGGTTCGGCGAAGCAGGCGAAGACTTCGCTCAGGTCCTCGCTGCGGCTGAGCGCACGGGCGCCGATGAAGCGCTGTGGCGACACGGCCACTTCGACCAAGGCCCATTCGGCCAGCTGTTGCTCGGGCACGCTTACCAGCAGGCGCTTGTTACGGCGCAGGCCGATGCTGGCGGGTACCAGGCCGCTGGCGAACAGGCCACCGGCAAGGCCAGCGCTGGTGGCTTCGCGCAGTTCGGGGAACGCATTGTTGGTGCCGGTGGACAACGTCAGCAGCGGCACGTCACCGGCCTCGGCAGCGACTGCCTTGTGGGTGCCATCGCCACCGAGCACGGCGATCATCGCCACGCCGCGCTCGACCATGCACCGGGTGGCCAGGCGAGTGTCGGCAACGGTCTGGTTCAGCGGCAGGTCGAGTATTTCGAGGTCAGGCCAGTGCTGGTTTCGGGCGCCCGGGCCCTGGCTGGCCTTGAGCACGGCAGCGGCG
This sequence comes from Pseudomonas sp. FYR_2, assembly GCF_043106425.1. NCBI lineage: Bacteria > Pseudomonadati > Pseudomonadota > Gammaproteobacteria > Pseudomonadales > Pseudomonadaceae > Pseudomonas > Pseudomonas sp. FYR_2. The sequence continues at coordinate 49,518 of NZ_JBICMM010000058.1, read as the reverse complement.
ATGCCGGTCATGTCGCTGGGCAACAGCACCTGGCCGATACCGGTGGCACCGAAGGCCGCCAGCAGGCGCTGGATGGCCGAGGCCTTGTCGGTGCTGGAATAGAGCCCGGCATTGGCGGTCAGGCGGCGCAGGTCGCGGCCAGAGGCAGGGTTGGCAATGATCCCGACAATCGGGGCGGGTAGCGGCATGGCGCACCTCGTATTTTTGTTTGCCAAGGCAGGAGCAAGCGCGGTGCCAGCTTTCTTTGATTTGGCTGAAATAGCCGGGCTAGAGGGCTTTGATTGCGCTCTGGCATGCCTGTGCCACGGGGCTGGCGAGACGCCGGGTGCCAGCGCCAGGCCGGCATTGCCGAGACGCTGAGACGCGGCGTCTCAAGCCAGCCGGTAATCACACAGTGCTTGTCGGGGCATGCCCAGAGGCGCTTAATGGCCGGACAACGATAAAAACAGCAACGAGAACCGGAGGGCCTGAATGCTTGCCGCGAACTCCCGAGCCCATGTCGACTGCGTCAGCAGGGTGTTGAAGAATGCCGACCGCCTGCCGCAGGCGCCGGTGCCACCGCTGATTCTCGATTCATGGCGCCGCTCCATGGACCTTTACCGCCTCGACCCGGGGTCCCAGCAGGGGCCGCGTATCCTTTCCCAAAGCCTGCTCAACGAGTGCCGCGAACGCGCCGAACTGTTCCTGCGCATCGCCAGCGATGCTGTGGCTCGCCTGCACGAACGGGTACGCGGTGCCGACTACTGCGTACTGCTGACCGATGCCCAGGGGCGCACCATCGATTACCGGGTCGAGTCGGCCATCCGCAACGACTGCCGCAAGGCCGGGCTGTACCTGGGCACCTGCTGGTCGGAAGGCGAGGAGGGTACCTGCGGCGTGGCGGCGGTGTTGACCACCAAGGCCCCGGTCACCGTGCACAAGCGCGACCACTTCCGCGCTGCGTTCATCGGCCTGACCTGCACGGCGGCACCGGTATTCGACCCGCTGGGCGAGTTGTTGGGCGTGGTGGATGTGTCAGCCTTGCAGTCGCCAGACGACCGCCGTAGCCAGCACCTGATCCGCCAACTGGTGGAGCAGACCGCCCGCGAGATCGAAAACGCCTTTTTCATGCACAGTGCCCAAGGCCACTGGGTGATGCGCGCCCACGGCACGCCGGGTTATGTGGAAAGCCAGCCGGACTACCTGCTGGCCTGGGATGCCGATGGCCGCCTGCAGGCGATCAACAGCCTGGCGCGGCAACGGCTGGTGGAGCGCCTGGGGCGCTTGCCCGAGCATATCGGTGAGCTGTTCGACATCGACCAGCTACGCCGGGTGAGCGCGGCGTCGGCCCAGCGCCTGCCGGGTCTGGGGGGGCTCTATGGTCGGGTCAGCGCCCCACGGCAACGCCAGCGCGCGCAGCCGTTGCGCCAGGCCCAGGACGCACGCATCGAACAGCACCTGCGCCTGGCCACGCGGGTCAAGGACTGCAATCTGGCGGTACTGGTGCAAGGGGAGACCGGGGCTGGCAAAGAAGTGTTCGCCCGCCAACTGCACCAGCAAAGCCAGCGCCGGGATGGCCCGTTCGTCACGCTGAACTGTGCGGCCATTCCGGAAAGCCTGATCGAGAGCGAGCTGTTTGGTTACGTGGCTGGGGCCTTTACCGGGGCCTCCAGCAAAGGCATGCAAGGGCTGTTGCAGCAGGCCGATGGCGGCACGCTGTTCCTCGACGAAATCGGCGACATGCCGCTGAACCTGCAAACGCGCTTGTTACGGGTGCTGGCCGAAGGTGAAGTGGCGCCGCTGGGCGCCGCACGGCGTGAGCGTGTGGACATCCAGGTGATCTGCGCCACCCATCGCGACCTGGCCGCGATGGTTGAGGACGGGCGTTTTCGTGAAGACCTGTACTTCCGCCTGGCCAATGCCCGCTTCGAGTTGCCGCCGCTGCGGGAGCGTGAGGATCGGTTGGGGCTGATTCATCAGCTGCTGGACGAGGAGGCCGATGCGTGTGCTGTCGAGGTGGTGTTGGCAGATGATGCGCTGCAAGCATTGCTGGTTTACCGTTGGCCGGGAAACTTGCGCCAGCTGCGGCAGGTGTTGCGCTATGCCTGCGCGGTGAGTGAAGGCGGGCAGGTGCAATTGCAGGACTTGCCGCAGGAGGTGCGCGGTGAAGCGGTTGCTTCGCCTGAAAGCAGCGTGTCTTGCCCGGCCCGGCAATTGTTGCTGGATGCACTGATTCGCCATCGCTGGAAGCCGGCCGATGCGGCGCGGGCGTTGGGGATATCGCGGGCGACGCTGTATCGGCGGGTGCATGAGCACCGCATCGAAATGCCGCGCATGAAGGGATAGGCCCTCAGGCCCTGACAGGCAATAAAAAACCCCGGCGCAAGGCCGGGGTTCTGGTGCATCACACTACTCGATCAATGCTCGTTGGCCAGCTTGTGTTCGAGGTAATGAATGTTGACGCCGCCTTTGCAGAAACCTTCATCACGCACCAGGTCGCGGTGCAGCGGGATGTTGGTCTTGATGCCGTCGACGACGATTTCGTCCAGGGCATTGCGCATGCGCGCCATGGCTTCGTCGCGGTCCTTGCCGTAGGTGATCAGCTTGCCGATCAGCGAGTCGTAGTTCGGCGGAACCGAATAACCGCTGTACAGGTGCGAATCGACGCGTACGCCGTTGCCGCCCGGGGCGTGGAAGTGCTTCACCTTGCCTGGGCTCGGGATGAACTTCTTCGGGTCTTCGGCGTTGATACGGCATTCCAGCGAGTGGCCACGAATCACCACGTCTTCCTGGCGGTACGACAGCTTGTTGCCAGCGGCGATGCTCAGCATCTCCTTGACGATGTCGATACCGGTCACCATCTCGGACACCGGGTGCTCAACCTGCACACGGGTGTTCATCTCGATGAAGTAGAAGCGGCCGTTTTCGTACAGGAACTCGAACGTACCCGCACCACGGTAGCCGATCTCGATGCACGCATCGACGCAGCGCTTGAACACTTCCTGACGGGCTTTCTCGTCGATGCCCGGGGCTGGTGCTTCTTCCAGTACCTTCTGGTGACGGCGCTGCAGCGAGCAGTCACGGTCGCCCAGGTGAATGGCGTTACCCTGGCCGTCGGACAGTACCTGCACTTCCACGTGACGTGGGTTGGTCAGGAACTTCTCCAGGTACACCATCGGGTTGCCGAAGGCTGCACCGGCTTCGGTACGGGTGAGCTTGGCCGAGGCAATCAGGTCCTCTTCCTTGTGCACCACGCGCATGCCGCGACCACCACCACCACCGGCGGCCTTGATGATCACCGGGTAGCCGACGTCACGGGCGATCGCCAGGGCGACTTCTTCGTCTTCCGGCAGCGGGCCATCGGAGCCCGGTACGGTCGGTACGCCCGACTTGATCATCGCGTCCTTGGCCGAAACCTTGTCGCCCATCAGGCGAATGGTGTCGGCTTTCGGGCCGATGAAGGCGAAACCGGATTTTTCAACCTGCTCGGCGAAGTCGGCGTTTTCTGCCAGGAAGCCGTAGCCCGGGTGAATCGCGGTGGCGCCGGTGACTTCGGCGGCAGCGATGATTGCCGGGATATGCAGGTAGGAATCCTTGGACGATGCAGGACCGATGCAGACCGACTCGTCTGCCAGGCCCAGGTGCATCAGTTCACGGTCGGCGGTGGAGTGCACAGCGACGGTTTTGATGCCCAGCTCTTTGCAGGCACGCAGGATCCGCAGGGCAATTTCCCCGCGGTTGGCGATCAGGACTTTTTCGAGCTTCCCAGACATCGTTGGCTCTCCGCGATTCAAACGACGGTGAACAGCGGCTGGTCGAACTCAACCGGCTGGCCGTCTTCTACCAGGATGGCGTCGATGACACCGCCAACATCGGCTTCGATGTGGTTCATCATCTTCATGGCTTCGACGATGCACAGGGTGTCGCCTTTCTTCACGGTCTGGCCCACTTCAGCGAAGTTTGGCGAGGTTGGCGAAGGCTTGCGGTAGAAGGTACCTACCATTGGCGAGCGGATCACGGTGCCTTTCAGGGCCGGGGCGGCGGCAGCGGCTTCGGCGGCTGGAGCGGCAGCGGCAACCGGGGCGGCAACAGGTGCAGCAGCGGCTACCGGAGCCGGTGCGAAGTACTGTTGGGCAGCCGGGGTTTTGCTGTGACGGCTGATACGGACCGACTCTTCGCCTTCCTTGATCTCCAGTTCGTCGATGCCAGACTCTTCCAGCAGCTCGATCAGTTTCTTGACTTTACGGATATCCATTAATCATCAACTCCCAAAGGTTCGGTCAGGGGGCGAAATACAAAAAAACGTAACTGAACGTTTCTCTAGAACCCTGGCCCACTGAGGCCAGGGTTTTCATCATTTGGGCTGTGCGTTGGCAGCCAGTTGTTCCAGCGCGGACTCCAGGGCCAGGCGATAACCGCTGGCGCCCAGGCCGCAGATCACCCCTACGGCAACATCAGAAAAGTAGGAGTGGTGACGGAACGGTTCGCGTTTGTGCACGTTGGACAGGTGCACTTCGATGAATGGGATGCTCACCGCAAGCAATGCGTCACGTAATGCGACGCTTGTGTGGGTGAAAGCAGCCGGATTGATCAGGATGAAGTCCACACCCTCGTTGCGTGCGGCGTGAATACGGTCGATCAGTTCGTACTCGGCATTGCTCTGCAGGTATTGCAAATGGTGGCCTGCGGCGCGGGCACGTTGCTCCAGGTCCTGGTTGATCTGGGCCAGGGTCACGGCGCCGTAGTGGCCTGGCTCGCGGGTACCGAGCAGGTTGAGGTTGGGGCCGTGGAGCACCAGTAGCGTTGCCATCTGCGGATTCCTTGGATTTGTAGGGCAATTCGACACAGCGCGGCGAGTGTGCCGCAAAGCGACGGCAGGTGTCCAGTTCCCGGCAGTAGCCAGCACGATGTCCGAGATTCGCGCGAAGTATGTGACCAAATAATTAAATCTGGTCACCTATTTCAGGATTTTTCCCGGCACGGGGGAAGTTATAGACCGACTTTGCTGCGCACGCGTGTCAGAATTTGCGCAAATTCACCGGCGTTTATCTCGCCAATCACCCGATCGGCGGTCATTTCGCTGCCGTTCGCGGCAAAGAAGAGCAAGGCGGGGGGGCCGAACAGCTGATAGCGGTCGAGCAGCGTGCGTTGCTCGGCATTGCTCTCGGTGATGTCGAAACGCAGCAACTTGAAGCCGGTCAGCTGCGTTTGCACCTGTGGCGCGTTCAGCACTTCATGCTCGATCACCTTGCAGCTGATGCACCAGTCGGCGTACCAGTCCAGCAGCACGGGCTGGCCGGCCGCTTTGGCTTGGGCCAGCGCCGCGTCCAGTGCGGCGGGGGTGGTGATGGTTTGCCAGGCATCCGCCTTTGCCGCCGGGTTGTTGCCGCTGGCCGCCAGTGTTGCAACCGGCAGCGGGCGTAGCGGGTCGCCTTGGCCACTCAGCGCGCCATACCAGCACGCCAGGGCGTAGACCAGCAAGCCCAGGCCGAGCAGTTGGGCCAGGCGCTGGCGTGGGCTTTTTACGACGAACTCCAGGGCGCCGAGGAACAGCGCTACGCCAGCGGCGAGGAAGCCGACCAGCAGCAAGGTCACCGGGCCCGGCAGCACGCGGCTGAGCAAGCCGATGGCCAGCCCCAGCAGCAGGACACCGATGGCGTTTTTCACGGTATTCATCCAAGGGCCGCTTTTGGGCAGCCAGGCTGCGCCACCGGTGGCTACCAGCAGCAATGGCGCGCCCATGCCGAGGCCCAGGGCAAACAGCTTGAGCGCGCCGCCCACGGCATCGCCGCTGGCGCTGATGTATAGCAGGGCACCGGCCAAGGGGGCGGACACGCAAGGCGAAACCAGCAGGCTGGAAAGCACGCCGAGCACGGCCGCGCCGAGCAGCGAGCCACCCCGGGTGTGGTTGGCGACGTTGTTCAGGCGGTTGCTCAGGGCCTGCGGCAGCTTGAGTTCGAACAGGCCGAACATGGCCAGGGCGAACACCACGAAGAACAGCGCGAACGGCACCAGCACCCAGGCCGATTGCAGGCGCGCCTGCAGGTTAAGGCCGGCACCGAACAGGCCCATCAGCGCGCCAAGTACGGCGAAGCTGGCCGCCATCGGCAGCACGTAGGCCAGCGACAGTGCCAGCCCGCGCAGGCCGCCGACCTGGCCACGCAGCACCACGCCAGACAGGATCGGCAGCATCGGCAGCACGCACGGGGTGAAGGTCAGGCCAACCCCGGCAAGGAAGAACAGCAGCAGTGATTTCCAGTTCCAGGCGTGTTCCGCAGCGCCCGGCGTATTTGCGCCGCTTTCGCCCTCGATGCTCAGGCGTTCGGTTTCCGGTGGGTAGCACAGGCCCTTGTCGGCGCAGCCCTGGTAGCCCACCAGCAGGGTGAAGGCACGTGGGTCGGTGCGCGGCAGTTCGATGTCGACCACGCCGTGGTAAACCTCGACGTCGCCGAAGAACTCATCGTGTTTGGCCTCGCCTTTGGGGATATTGGGCGTGCCCAGGGCAATGTCGGCCGGCTCGGTGCGGAACTGGAAGCGGTGGCGGTAAAGGTAGTAGCCCTCGGTGGCGACGAAGCGCAGCTTGAGGGTGTGCGCATCGGCCTGGATCAGACTGAGCTTGAAGGCCTCGTGCACCGGCAGGAAGTCGGCGTTATTGGACAGCGAAGCGGCCCCGAGGGTGGCGCTGGGGCGGTTGTCGAGCAGGCCCGTGGCGAAGGCAGGGCTGGCCAGCAGCAGGAACAGCAGGAAAAACAGGCGGCGCATGGCGGACTCGCGAGGTGGAACGTGCCGGGCATGATAGCGGAGTTGGTGGGGTATGGGGCCATGTGGGCTTAGGGGGCGACACATGGCCGCTGAAGATACTATGCCTGTGTCGGCCGTTTCACGATCCCTGTGCGGGCGACGCGATGGATGGCACCGGCTGCGCCGGTGTTCCCGGGCATGCCCGCTCCCACAGGTATCGCGCATGCTTCCTCATACCCTGAACGCCCCCACCGCCCGGTTCAGCTCGCCGCCCAGGCTCAGCAACTGCTCCCCTTGCTCACGCCCCTCGCCAATGCGCTGCAGGTTGTCTTCACCCAACTCATGAATCCGTTCGCTGTGGTCACGAATCTCACTCACCGCGCCGCTTTGCTGCGCCGTGACATCGGCAATCCGCACGGCAGTATCCGAGATGGTGCGAATGGCACAGACAATCTCATCCAGCGCGCCATCCGCCGCTTGGGCCTGGTTGGCTGTGGCCTCGGCATGCTCAAGCTGCGCACGCATCCCTGCCACCGAACTTCTCGCGGCTTGCTGCAGGCGGTCGATCAGTGCCTGAATCTCGCCGGTAGCCCCCGTGGTGCGTTGCGCCAGCGAGCGCACCTCATCGGCAACCACGGCAAAGCCACGGCCCATCTCACCCGCACGCGCCGCTTCGATGGCGGCGTTCAGCGCCAGCAGGTTGGTTTGCTCGGCAATCGAGCGGATCACCGTCAGTACCCCGCCGATGGTGGCCGACTCTTCCGCCAGTTGCTCGATCATGCGGGCGTTGCCTTGCACTTCATCAACCAGTTCACGCAAACCTGACAGGCTCTGGCCGATCACCGCCTGGCCTTGCTCCACCGCACGCCCGGCATCGCGGCTGGCGTCGGCGGCGGCGCTGGCATCACCTGCCACTTGCTGGATGGTCGCTTCCAGTTCGCCCAGGGCGTCGCGGATCTGCCCGGTATCGCCCGCCTGGCGTTCGGCGCCGTCGTGCAGGGCGGCGCTCATACCGGCCAGCGCGTGGCTGCTGCCCGCCACCTGTTCGGCGTTGTGGCGGATGGTGCCGACCAGTTCCACCAGGTACTGGCGCAGGCGGTTGAGCGACTCCTGGATGTCGCGCAGTTCGCGGTTGGTCTTGCCCAGGGTGATACCTTGGGCGAAGTCGCCTTCGGCCCACCGTGACAAGGCGGGTGCCAGGCCGGTGAGGGTACGCGTCAGACGGCGCTGCAGGGTGTCGATCAACAAGGCGATCAGCAGGATCAGGCCAATCATCAAACCCTGGATGATGCGCACCTCGGCGGCAATTTTCGCATGCTGGCCACGCACTTCGGGTTCCAATGCTGCGATGGCTAGCTGCACGGCCTCCAGGCGTTGATGAGTGCTGGCGGCCAGGGCGCCGCGGCGTTCGATTTGTTCGCGGGTACGCTGCAATTCAGCCGGGTAGCGGCTCAGCAGGCTTTGCAGTTCACGCTTTAGGCCAACCGCGATGTCTTCCTGCTGGGCATTGGCCTGGGTCTCAAGGCCCATCATCGCGGCGAAGTCGTCGGCACCGGACTCGGCGGCGCGGGTTACGCCAAGCAAGGGCAAGGCATCGATGGCTTGAGCCTGGGCGCGGATCAGTTGCAGCTCGCGCTCCACCTCGTCGGCAAGCTCCGGGCGGCCGCTGTTGACCAGTTTGTCCCGGGCCAGCGAAAGGCGGCTCAGGTGCACAGTGGCATCGAGCAATGGCAACAGGTAGCGGTTGGCATCGGCGTTGCCGCTGTCGCGAGCGTAGCCGGCCAGTTGTTCGACGTTGGCTCCCAGCTCCCGCTCGGCCTGCAGCAGCAGGGCTTGTGGGTCGCCGGCCAGTTTGCCAGCGGCCAGCAGCTCATTGGCAGTAAAAGCCTGCAGGCTGTCCAGGCTGGGGCGCAGTTTGTCGGCCAGCTCAACGGGCCAGTCGGCCAGGGCGGCCTGCAATTGCTGGTCGCCCTCCATGGCGGCGGCATGGCGAAGTGCGTCGCCGCTGGCCAGGTACGCCTGGATGTTGCGTGCCGTCTGGTTCTGAAACTGCTGAGACAGGCCCAGGTAACGCTCCATCATCTGGTAGGGGCGCTCGAGGGCGCGCTGCGACCACCACAAGGTGGCGCCCAAGGCGAGACACACGGTCACCAGCAACAGGGTGTTGAAATTGGTCAGCCACTTCAGGCGCATAGCCGCGAACTTCCTGCGCAGGGGAGTAGAGGTAGGCGCCTGAAGTTATTGCGATTTTGTGACCGGGTGATGACGACAAGGGCTGGCGTCAGAAAAAAGTGGCACAGTGCCTGTATTGCTAAAACTGCTCAGGGTTCTACCCGCACTACACAGTTACGCCCGGCATGCTTGGCCCGGTACAGCGCCTCGTCCGCCGCACTGGCCATGGTCAGCGCATCGAGCCCGTCATCCAGCTGCACCACGCCGGCACTGAACGTGCACTGCAAATCCCGGGGTTGCGCCGGGTAGAGAATCTCGGCAAAGCGCCGGCGGATTTCGTCCAGCACCTTGTGTGCTGCGTCCAGCGCGGTGTTGGGCATGACAATGGCGAACTCCTCGCCACCGTAGCGGCCGATGAAATCGGTCTTGCGCAAACGCTGCTTGAGAAACAGGGCCAGGCTCTTGATCACCCGGTCGCCCATGGGGTGGCCATGGCGGTCGTTGATCTTCTTGAAATGGTCGATGTCGAGCATGGCAAAGCTCAACGGTTGCTGTTCACGGCGGGCGCGGAAGCTGCAGTCTTCCAGCAGTTGCAGGATGTGGGTGTGGTTGTACAGCCCGGTCAGGCTGTCGCGCACCATACGCGCCTTCAGGTGCCGGGCACGGGCGGCGCGGTTGCGCACGGTGGTGATCAGGTGGCGTGAGCGAAACGGTTTGGTCAGGAAGTCATCACCACCTTCGCTCATGGCGTCCAGCTGTTTGTCCAGGTCGTCTTCGGCAGACAGGTAGATGATCGGCACGCTCACGTAGCGGTCGCTGTGGCGAATCACCTTGGCCAGCTCCGGGCCGGTACAGGCTGGCATGTACAGGTCGAGAATGATCAGGTCGGGCTGGAAGTCGGCAAGCTCCGCCATGGTACGGATCGGGTCGGTCAGGCTGCGGGTCACCATACCGGCACCGGCCAGCACGCGCTCGGTGTACAGGGCCTGGGTGCGTGAGTCGTCGATGATCAGCACGCGCAGCGGGTCTTGCTGGGTGATGTGGGTCAGCAGTTCGACTTTTTCCAGCAGGCTGGAAGCTTCAAGGCTGCCGGTCAGAAAATCCTGGCCACCCGCGCGCACGGCGGCCAGGCGGGTCGGAGTGTCGGCTTCGTGGTGGCTGAAGAACAGCAGCGGAACAGGTTGCGCCAGCGCCTGCTGCACCCGGGCGGCCAGCAGCAAGCCTTGGCCTGCACCGGTGAAGTCGACGTCCATGATGATGGCCGAGGGTGGGTATTCGTTGATTGAAGCGCAGAGCGCCGCAGCGCTGGGCAGCGCTTGCACCACCAGGCCGAAGAATTCCAGCTGCTGGGCCAGGCGCTGGGCGCGCTCGTGGTCCTGCAGCAGGATGTACACCGGTTTGCGCAGGGGCGGCAGCAGCACCTGGTCGAGCGGGTCATCCTTGCGCAGGCCGCTACGCGTCAGCTGCTGGGCGGGGCACTGCGGGCTCGGCTCGACTGCTTTGCTCATGTCCTGGCTACTTATAGGTTGGGGTGTGCAGGGGCAATGATGGCTCTATGCTAGCAGCTCTTTCCGAATACGTGAGTGCCCTGCATCAACAAAGCGGCCAGAACGAATATTCAGTTGCTGACCGATTGGTCGCTTATGCGTACGGGGGTGTCTGCTTTATAGTGCTGCCACACGGGCTTGCCGTGGCACCCTGGCGCAGGCCTGTGGTCCAAGCCCCTGAACCGTCGTGACTGATTAAGGACAAAGCCATGCTGGACTGGAAAAACCGCGAGGCCAAAGCCGAGCCCCGCGAGCGTGTCGATGGCCGCGGCGCTGCTGCCCGTAGCTACCTTGGCGGCCTTTGGAGCCGTGCCCTGGGGACCCTGATCGGGTTGTACCTGCTGGTGTGTATCGGCCTGGGCTGGTACTGGAGCCAGGAGCCTGCGCTGTTCCCGGTGCAGCAGAATGCCCAAGCCGCTGCCGAGCGCACCGGCCAGCAGATGGTGGTGGGTTATACCACCCTCGAAACCCTCAAGACCGTGGCCGGCACCTTGCTGAACAAGCCGGGCGGCTACATTTCCAACGACCGCTTCCCGCCCGGGCTGTGGATGGACAACATGCCGAGCTGGGAATACGGCGTGCTGGTCCAGGTACGCGACCTGTCCCGCGCCTTGCGCAAGGACTTTGCCCGTTCGCAGTCGCAGTCCACCGAAGACGCCGACCTGGCCAAGGCCGAGCCGCGCTTCAACTTCGACAACAAGAGCTGGATCTTGCCATCGAGCGAGTCGGAGTTCGAAGAGGGCATCAAGTCGCTGGGCCGCTACCAGACCCGCCTGGCTGCCGGCGACAAGGGCGCGATCTTCTACACCCGTGCCGACAACCTGAACAACTGGCTGGGTGACGTGGCCACCCGCCTGGGCTCGCTGTCGCAGCGCCTGTCGGCCAGCGTTGGCCGGGTGAAGCTGAACTCCACGCTGAAGACCGAGTCGGTGGTTGCCGGCCAGGCGCCGCAGGTGGATGAAGAGCTGGTGGAAACCCCATGGCTGCAGATCGACAACGTGTTCTACGAAGCCCGTGGCCAGGCCTGGGCGCTGTCGCACCTGCTGCGCGCCATCGAGGTGGACTTTGCCGACGTGCTGGCGAAGAAGAACGCCACAGTCAGCGTGCGTCAGATCATTCGTGAGCTGGAAGCCTCGCAAGAGCCACTGTGGAGCCCGATGGTGCTCAACGGCAGTGGCTTCGGCATGTGGGCCAACCACTCGCTGGTCATGGCCAACTACATTTCCCGGGCCAACGCTGCGGTCATCGACCTGCGTCAGCTGCTGTCGCAGGGTTGATAATGGCCATCAGCCCAAACGAGGCCGCCCACCGGGCGGCTTCCGACCGCGAACTGGTCACTTGGGTGGACGAAGCCGACCAGGTGCTAGGGGCGTTGCCGCGTGCTGAGCTGCGCGAGCGGGTTTTGATCGGGCGTTGCACGTTCATTCTGCTGTTCAACAGTGCCGGTGAGTTGTGCGTGCACCGGCGGACCTTGAGCAAAGCGCTGTACCCGGGGTACTGGGATGTGGCGGCGGGCGGCATGGTGACTGCCGGTGAGGGTTATGCCGAGTCGGCGGCGCGTGAGCTGGCCGAGGAGTTGGGCATTGAAGGGGTGGAGCTGCGGTTTCACGAGCGGTTCTATTTTGACCAGCCCGACAACCGTTTGTGGTGTGCGGTGTACTCGGCGGTGTCGGATGCGCCGTTGCGTTTGCAGCCGGAAGAGGTCATCGAGGCGCGTTTCGTCAGCCTTGAGTTGGCTGAAGAGGAAAGCCTGACGAAGCCTTACTGCCCGGACTCCTTGGCGGCGCTACAGCGCTACAAGGCCAGCCTGAAGTAAAGTTGGGGCTGAAAAGCAGCCCCATTGGCCGGATGGTCGCAAAACATTCGCAAAATGCCGCAATCCAGTACTTAGCAACCGCCCCATTTATCGTTAAACTGCGCGCCCTTTTCGGGCTGTCGCAGGATCTTGCGGCAGTAGCGCCGCCCCTGCCAGAGTGGGGCTTCGCGGTCGGCCTCTACCCCAAGGCACGACCAGTTTTTGTCCTCAGCACAGAGGAACAAAAGTGGCCAAGAAAGCTTCTTCCTTTTCCGCCCTTGGCGGTCTCGTGTACTCCACCGATGCCGGTCGACACTGCCCCGACTGTGGCCAGCCGGTGGACGCCTGCATCTGCAAGCAACAAATCATCCCCGAAGGCGACGGCATTGCCCGTGTGCGCCGTGAGAGCAAAGGCCGTGGCGGCAAGACCGTGACCACCGTCACCGGCGTGCCGCTGCCGCTCGACCAGCTCAAGGAGCTGGCGACCACGCTCAAGCGCCGCTGTGGTACCGGTGGCGCCCTGAAGGACGGAGTGATCGAGATCCAGGGCGACCATGTCGAGCTGTTGATCGGCGAGCTGACCAAACAGGGTTTCAAGGCGAAAAAGTCCGGCGGCTGAGGCCATCGGGCGATTTTTTGCCCAGCGCTTTCTAAACTCGTTCCCGTGGTCAAGGTCTATGCCTGGGCACGGATGAATCGTCATTTTCAGCTTTTACACTCGCTCCGCTGCCTGCGGGGCAGTGTCTTCGACTTATCTATAGGGGACTTGAATGTCCGTACGACGCACACGCAAAGACGATGGTAGCCAATGGACCGTGGCCGACAGCCGCAGTGTTTATGGCATCCGCCATTGGGGCGCTGGTTATTTCGCCATCAATGAAGCCGGGCGCGTCGAAGTGCGCCCCAACGGCCCCAAGAGCGCGCCGATCGACCTGTTCGAACAGGTCGACGAACTGCGTCAGAGCGGCCTGTCGCTGCCACTGTTGGTACGCTTCCCCGACATTCTGCAGGACCGCGTTCGCCAGCTGACCGGCGCGTTCGACGCCAACATCGCGCGCCTGGAATACCAGAGCAAGTACACCGCGCTGTACCCGATCAAGGTCAACCAGCAAGAAGCCGTGGTGGAAAACATCATCGCCACGCAGAACGTGTCGATTGGCCTGGAAGCCGGCTCCAAGCCCGAGCTGCTGGCCGTGCTGGCGCTGGCGCCAAAGGGCGGCACCATCGTCTGCAACGGCTACAAGGACCGCGAGTTCATCCGCCTGGCACTGATGGGCCAGAAGCTGGGCCACAACGTGTTCATCGTCATCGAGAAAGAGTCGGAAGTGGCTCTGGTGATCGAAGAAGCCGCCGAGCTCAAGGTGAAACCCCAGGTCGGCCTGCGCGTGCGCCTGTCGTCGCTGGCTTCGAGCAAGTGGGCCGACACCGGTGGTGAAAAGTCCAAGTTCGGTTTGTCTGCCGCTCAGTTGCTCTCTGTGGTACAGCGCTTCCGCGATGCTGGCCTGGATCAGGGCATCCGCCTGCTGCACTTCCACATGGGCTCGCAGATCGCCAACCTGGCCGACTACCAGCACGGCTTCAAGGAAGCCATCCGTTACTACGGCGAGCTGCGTGCGCTGGGCCTGCCGGTGGACCACATCGACGTGGGCGGTGGCCTGGGGGTGGACTACGACGGTACCCACTCGCGCAATGCCAGTTCCATCAACTACGACATGGACGACTATGCCGGCGTGGTGGTGGGCATGCTCAAGGAGTTCTGCGACGCGCAGGGCCTGCCGCACCCGCACATCTTCTCCGAGAGTGGCCGTTCGTTGACCGCGCACCACGCCATGTTGGTGATTCAGGTCACCGACGTCGAGAAACACAACGACGACGTGCCGACCATCGAGAACAAGGAAGCCCTGCCCGAGACGGTGCAGTGGCTGGTCGACCTGCTGGGCCCGACCGACATCGAGATGGTGACCGAGACTTACTGGCGCGCCACCCATTACATGGGGGACGTGGCGGCGCAGTATGCCGATGGCAAGATCACCCTGGGCGAGAAAGCCCTGGCCGAGCAGTGCTACTTTGCCGTGTGCCGCCGCCTGCACAATTCGCTCAAGGCCCGCCAGCGCTCGCACCGCCAGGTACTGGACGAGCTGAACGACAAGCTCGCCGACAAGTACATCTGCAACTTCTCGGTGTTCCAGAGCCTGCCGGACACCTGGGCCATCGGCCAGGTGCTGCCGATCATCCCGCTGCACCGCCTGGACGAAGAGCCGATGCGCCGCGCCGTGCTGCAGGACCTGACCTGCGACTCCGACGGCAAGATCAACCAGTACGTCGACGAGCAGAGCATCGAGACCAGCATGCCGGTGCATGCGGTGAAAGAGGGCGAGGACTACTTGCTGGGCGTGTTCCTGGTGGGGGCCTACCAGGAAATTCTGGGGGACATGCACAACCTGTTCGGTGATACCGACTCGGTGAACATCTACCAGAATGCCGACGGTAGCGTGTATCACGCCGGTATTGAAACCCACGACACCATCGAAGACATGCTGCGCTATGTGCACCTGTCGCCGGAGGAGTTGATGACCCACTACCGCGACAAGGTGGCCAGTGCCAAGATCACTGCGCGTGAGCGGACCCAGTTCCTGGATGCGTTGCGTCTTGGGTTGACGCGGTCTTCCTATCTGTCGTCTTGAGTGCTGTAGCGCCTATGAGATCGAGCGCCGCCCGCGCGGCGCATCGCGAGCTGCGCTCGCTCCTACGTTTGTTTCGGGCCAGTCATGCCTGTGACAGGCGCGCGCGACCGCCTTGATTGTCCGACGCGATATCGAACCATGCGCCAAAGCGTTCGCGCGCAAAACCCACAGGATTAATTGGCCCGAAACAAACGTAGGAGCGAGCGCAGCTCGCGATGCGCCGCGCGGGCGGCGCGCGATCTCAAAGGCGCTGCAACACCCACGGCATACCCTTCCAGCATTACCGAACCCACTCACCGCTCTGCTGCAACCGCCACCCCACCCATCCCAGCGTCACCGCCCGCAACCCCATGAACCCGAGAAACGCCAACCACAACCCATGGTTGCCGAATCCGCTCATGCCTACCGCCATCGGCAGTGCAATCGCGACTGACACCAACATCGCATTGCGCATCTCCCGTGCCCGGGTCGCACCGATGAACAAACCGTCTAGCAAATAACTCCACACCGCAATCAACGGCAGCAGTGCCAGGTACGGCAAGTACGGATAAGCCGCCGCCCGCACGCTCTCGATATCGGTCTGCAAGTCAATAAACAGGTGCCCACCCAGCAAGAACAGTGCGGCAAATCCCAGGCTGGTAATCAGCGACCAGCCACACGCGACCACCAGCGAGCGGCGCAGGGTATCCCGGTCGCGGGCGCCGATGGCGTGGCCGCACAGGGCTTCGACCGCATGCGCCAGGCCGTCGAGTGCGTAGGCGGTCAGCAGCAGGCCGTTGAGCAGCAGGGCGTTGGCCGCCACGGTGGCCTCGCCCAGGCGTGCGCCTTGCACGGTAATCAGCAGAAACACGAGTTGCAGCGCCAGGCTGCGCAGGAAGATGTCGCGGTTGACCGACAGCAGCGGTCGCCAGGCCTGCCAGCGCTTGAGCGCTGCCCACAAGATCTGCCCTGGGTAAGCCCGCAGTGCCGGGCGGGTCAGGGCCAGGCCGAGCAGGGCAGCACTCCATTCTGCAATCACCGACGCCCGCGCCGAACCCAGCACCCCCCAGTCCAGCCCCAGAACGAACCACAGGTTCAGGACGATGTTCAGCAGGTTGGTGGTCAGCAGAATAGCCAGCGGTGCCCGGGCGTTCTGGGTGCCCAGGAACCAGCCAACCAGCGCGTAGCTGGCCAGTGCCGCAGGCAGGCCCAGCAGGCGGGTATGAAAGAAGTCTTCAGTGGATTGCTGAAGGGCGGCGCTGGGTTGCATCGCCTGCAGTGCCAGCTGGCTGAACGGCAGGGCCAGCAGGCCAATCAGCAGGGCGAAGCCGACCGCCAGCAGCAGCCCTTGGACCAGCACCTGACGCAGCGCTGCGCCGTCACCTCGGCCGGCGGCCTGGGCGGCGAAACCGGTGGCGCCCATGCGCAGGAAGCCCATCAGACCGACCATGAAGGTGAACAGTGTGGCGCCCACGGCCACGGCGCCCAGCTGGTGGGCGTGGGGGAGGTGGCCGATGACCGCGCTGTCGACCAAGGCTACCAAGGGTACGGAGATGTTGGACAGGATCATCGGAGCGGCCAGCGCCCAGACCTTGCGGTGGGTGGGGCGGTGGCGCCAGTCGGTGGTCAGTTGCGACATTGGAGTCCTTGGTCAATTGGGGGCCGCTTTGCGCCCCCGCTTCAACGAATGCGCTAGTGTAACGATCAGGCAACCATTTAGCGCGACGATGGTCTCAGCTTGCGCGCAGCGCCGGGTGTTGCACCCAACCTTGCGCTATAGTTGCTGCCCTCACGTACACGCTGCCAAAGAGTTCCTATTCCATGTTCAACAAAGGATTGTTGCTGGCCTGCGCGCTGGCCTTGCTCAGTGCCTGTGACTCTTCCACGCCAGACAAACCTGCGCCGGCGCAGAAGCCAGTCGCTACAGCGCCCGCCGAAGCCGCTGCACCCAAACGCGAAGACCCCGCCGTGCTCGCCAAGCGCTACGAGGGCCGCGAACTCACGGTGCTGGACGTATCCGAAGTGCAGCTCGATGGCGCGGCCACGCTGTCGATCAGCTTCTCCGCACCGCTGGATGCCAAGCAGGACTTTGCCGCCAAGGTACACCTGGTCGACACCGTCAAAGGCAAGCTCGACGGCGCCTGGGAACTCTCTGACAACCAGATGGAACTGCGCCTGCGCCACCTGGAACCACAGCGCAAGCTGGTGCTGACCGTGGACAAGGGCCTGCTCGCGGTCAACGGCAAGCAACTGGACAGCGAGTCGGTCACCCGGCTGGAAACCCGCGACATGCAGCCGACCATCGGCTTTGCCAGCCGTGGTTCGCTGCTGCCCACGCGCCTGGCCGAAGGGCTGCCGGTGATTGCCCTTAACGTCGACAAGGTCGATGTCGAGTTCTTCCGGGTGAAGCCGGAAATGCTCTCCACCTTCCTGGCCAGCTGGGGGCGCAACAGCAGCCTGTACTACTACCAGTCCAAGGAAACCCTGGACATGGCCGAGCTGGTCTACAGCGGCCGCTTCGACCTCAACCCCGCCCGTAACACCCGCGAAACCGTGCTGCTGCCCATCGCCGGCATCAAGCCACTGCAGGATCCGGGCGTGTACCTGGCAGTGATGCGCGCCTCGGGCACCTATGACTACTCGCAGCCGGCGACCCTGTTCACCCTCAGTGACATCGGCGTGTCGGCACACCGTTACCGCGACCGCCTGGACGTGTTCGCGCAGGCGCTGGAAGGCGGCAAGGCGTTGAGCGGCGTCAATCTCGAAATCCATGACGAGAAGGGCAAGTTGCTGGCGCAGGCCAGCACCGATGGCAAAGGCCACGCCCAGCTGCCGATCACCCCCAAGGCCGATACCCTGATCGCCACCCAAGGTGTGCACACCACCCTGCTGCGCCTGAACACCGCCGCGCTGGACCTGGCCGAATTCGACATCACCGGCCCCCAGGCCAACCCGCTGCAGTTTTTCATCTTCGGCCCGCGTGACCTGTATCGCCCAGGCGAAACCGTGCTGCTCAACGGCCTGCTGCGCGACCAGGACGGCAAACCCGTCAAAGCCCAACCCGTCAGCGTTGAAGTGCGCCGCCCGGATGAGCAGGTCAGCCGCAAATTCGTCTGGGAAGCCGACAGCAATGGCTTGTACCAATACCAGCTGCAACTGGCCACCGAAGCCCCGACCGGGCGCTGGCAGTTGCTGCTCGACCTGGGCGGCGGGCGCAAGCAGGTGTATGAGTTCCTCGTCGAAGACTTCCTGCCTGAGCGCCTCGCCCTGGAGCTGAAGGGCAGCAGCACGCCACTGTCGCCGGATGAAGATGCGCGCATCCAGGTCAATGGCCGTTACCTCTATGGCGCCCCGGCTGCCGGTAATCGCCTGAGTGGCCAGGCTTATGTGCGCCCCCTGCGCGAGGCGGTGCCCGCTCTGCCGGGCTACCAGTTCGGTTCGGTCACCGAAACCGAGCTGAATCAGGATCTGGAACTGGACGAAGTCACCCTCGACCAGGCGGGCAAGGCGGTGGTCGATATCGAAAGCCGCTGGGCCGAAGCCCGCTCGCCGCTGCAACTGACCGTGCAAGCCAGCTTGCAGGAGTCGGGTGGCCGTCCGATCACCCGGCGCCTGGAGCAGCCGATCTGGCCAGCCGAGCGCTTGCCGGGCCTGCGTGGCCTGTTCGATGGCGAGGAAACCGACAGTGACGGGCCGGTGGAATTCGAGGTCCTGGTGGCCGACCGCGATGGCAACAAGCTGGCGGCCGATGACCTCAAGGTGCGGTTGATTCGTGAGCGCCGCGACTACTACTGGAACTACTCGCAGAGCGACGGCTGGAGCTACGCCTACAACGAAAAATTCCTCACTCAGAGCGAAGAGACGGTCAGCGTCAAGGCCGGCTCCACTGCCAAGCTGAGCTTCCAGGTTGAATGGGGCCCTTACCGCGTCGAGGTGGAAGACCCGCAAACTGGCTTGGTTTCCAGCGAACGCTTCTGGGCCGGCTACCGCGCCCAGGACAACGCTGAAGGCGGTGCCGTACGCCCCGACCAGGTCAAGCTGGCGCTGGACAAACCGTCCTACGCCGACGGTGCCACGGCCAAGGTTACCGTCACCCCGCCTGCCGCAGGTAGCGGCTACCTGATGATCGAGTCCAGCGATGGCCCGCTGTGGTGGCAGGAAATCGACGTGCCCGCCGAGGGCAAGACCTTCGATGTGCAACTGGACAAAGCCTGGGCCCGCCACGACCTGTATATCAGCGCGCTGGTGATCCGCCCGGGTGAGCGCAAGGCCAACGCCACGCCCAAGCGTTCGGTGGGTGTGCTGCACCTGCCGCTGGACCGCGCCGAGCGCAAGTTGGCGGTGAGCCTGCAGGCACCGGAGAAAATGCGCCCGAAACAGCCGCTGACCGTGAAGGTAAAGGCCGCCAATGCGGATGGCAGCGTGCCCAAGCAGGTGCATGTGCTGTTGTCGGCGGTGGACGTGGGTATCCTCAACATTACCGACTTCAAAACCCCCGACCCGTTCGCCAGCCTGTTCGGGCGCAAGGCCTATGGAGCCGACCAGCTGGACATCTACGGCCAGCTGATCGAAGCCGGGCAGGGCCGCCTGGCCAGCCTGGCGTTCGGTGGTGACGCGGCCATGGCCAAAGGGGGCAAGCGCCCTAATACCACGGTGACCATCGTCGCCCAGCAGAGCCTGCCGGTGACTCTGGACGACAAGGGCGAGGGCGAGGCCACGGTCGATATCCCCGACTTCAACGGCGAGCTGCGGCTGATGGCCCAGGCCTGGACCGAAGACCACTTCGGCATGGCCGAAGGCAAGACCGTGGTGGCCGCACCGCTGATCGCCGAACTGTCGGCGCCGCGCTTCCTGGCCGGAGGCGACCGCACCAGTCTGGCGCTGGATTTGGCCAACCTGTCGGGCCGCGCTCAGCAGCTGAACGTTGAAATCACCACCGAAGGGCAACTGAACCTGGCGGCCAACGCTGTGCAAAGCGTTGCCCTGGCCGAAGGCCAGCGCTCGACGCTGATGATCCCGGTGCAGGCCCAGGGCGGCCTGGGGCAAGGCAAGGTGCATGTGCGGGTCACAGGCCTGCAACTGCCAAACGAGCCGACCACCGCGTTCGAGCGGGAGTGGACGTTGGGCGTGCGCCCGGCCTACCCGGCGATGCTCAAACACTACCGCGTGGCCCTGAAAGACCAGCCATGGACACTGCCCGAAGCAGACCTGGCGGCCTTCGAGCCTGCCGGCCTGGAAGCCAGCCTGGCCTTGTCGAGCCGGCCACCGCTGAATCTGGCGGAGCAGATTCGCGCCCTGGAAGCCTACCCCTACGGTTGCCTTGAGCAGACCACCAGTGGCCTTTACCCGTCGTTGTACGCCGATGCCGAGAGCCTCAAGCGCCTGGGCATCAAGGGCGAGCCGGCGGACGTGCGCAAGCGAAAGATCGAGATGGGCATCGAGCACCTGTTGGGCATGCAGCGCTACAACGGCAGCTTTGGCCTGTGGGGTTCGGACAGCGAAGAAGAGTACTGGCTGACTGCCTACGTCACCGACTTCCTGCTGCGTGCCCGTGACCAAGGTTACGGCGTGCCGGCTGAGGCGCTGAAGAAGGCCAGCGAGCGCCTGCTGCGCTACCTGCAAGAGCGCAATCTGATCGAAGTGGACTACAGCGAAAACGCCGACCACACCCGCTTCGCCGTGCAGGCCTATGCAGCGCTGGTGCTGTCACGCAGCCAGCAGGCGCCGTTGGCTGCTTTGCGTGGCCTGTTCGAGCGCCGTGCCGATGCGCGTTCCGGCTTGCCGCTGGTACAACTGGCAGTGGCACTGGACAAGATGGGCGACAAGCCGCGAGCCGAGCAGGCTTTGCAGGCGGGCCTGGGCATTAGCCGTGGCAAAGGCTGGATGGCGGACTACGGCAGCGCACTGCGCGATCAGGCGTTGATCCTGGCCTTGTTGCAGGAGAGCAATCTGGCCAGCAGCCAGGTCGACCAGCGGCTGTTCGCCTTGTCGGACGAACTGGCGGCCAACCGCTGGTTGTCGACCCAGGAGCGCAATGCACTGTTCCTGGCCGGCCGTGGTCTGTTGGGCAAGCCGGAAGGCAAGTGGCAGGCCCGCCTGGACACCGCTGGCGAGGTGCGCGAGTTCAACAATGCCGAAGCCGGCATGAAGCTGGAAGGCCCGTTGCTGGCTTCGCCGCTGAGCGTGCAGAACGAAGGCAGTGAGACGCTGTACCAGCAGCTGACCTTGTCCGGTTACCCCCGTCAGGCGCCTGCCGCCGGCGGCAATGGTATGCAGATTCGCCGTGAATACCTGGGCATGAATGGCCAGCCGTTGGACCTGCATAACCTGCGCAGCGGCGACCTGGTGCTGGTGCACCTGGCGCTCAAGGCCGAAGACCGCGTGCCGGATGCCTTGGTGGTGGACTTGCTGCCTGCAGGCCTGGAACTGGAAAACCAGAACTTGGCGCAGAGTGCTGCCAGCCTGGACAACGCCAGCACCGCGGTGAAGGAATGGCGCGAGTCGATGCAGAATGCCAGCGTGATGCACCAGGAGTACCGTGATGACCGTTATGTTGCCGCGCTCAAGCTCGACGGCTACGGCACCACCCACCTGTTGTACCTGGCGCGGGCGGTGACCCCGGGCACCTATCGCGTGCCGCCGCCGCAGGTTGAGTCGATGTACCGGCCGAACCTGCAGGCCGTGGGGGATGGGCAAGGGGAGATGACCGTAAAAGCCCGGTAATTTGGGAGCTACAAGCTACAAGCTACAAGCTACAAGCTACAAGCCGAGTGGCATACACATGCCTTCTTGCAGCTTGCAGCTTGCAGCTTGCAGCTTGCAGCTTGCAGCTTGCAGCTTGCAGCTTGCAGCTTGCAGCTGCTCAGTGAATCACCCAGCTCATCACCCACAACCCCAGCACCAGCCAGATGATCCCGAGGATGATCGAGGCGCGCATGAACGCGCGGATGGCCGAGTACAGCAGCATCAGGCCGACGATCAGGGCCAGGATGCTGAGCAGCGAGGTGTCCATGCCCAGTGTGCGCGCCAGGCCGTCGATGAAATTGCCGCCAGCATTGGCCAGCAGGTTGAACAGCCCGCTCAATGCGTCGACGATGAAGCGGATCAACGACCCCAGTGCCTGGCCCAGCCACTCGAAAAAACCTTCTACATGCATAGTTGTTTCCTGATGAACGATTCGGCGAGGTTGCCGTTCCCAAGCCTTTGGCCATCACCTGGCCAGGTCGGTTCCCGATGCCAAGCTTAGCGCGGCCGTGCACGCGTGCGGGCAAGTGGTTGCGTGCCACGGTAATCGGCTTGCTGGTGCTGTGTGGCCTGGTGTGGCTGGCTGACCGCATCTGGCCGCTGCCCATGCCGGGCGACGACCTGGCCCGGGTGGTGGTGGCCGAAGACGGCACGCCGTTGTGGCGCTTTGCCGATGCCGAGGGTGTCTGGCGCTACCCGGTCAGCCCTGACGAAGTCTCTCCGTTGTACCTGCAGGCCTTGCTGACTTACGAGGACCGTTGGTTCTACCGCCATCCCGGGGTCAACCCGCTGGCCCTGGCCCGAGCCGCTTGGCTGAACCTGCGCGGCGGACGCGTGGTGTCGGGCGGCAGCACGCTGTCGATGCAGGTGGCACGGCTGCTCGACCCGCATGAACGTACCCTGTCTGGCAAACTGCGCCAACTGTGGCGTACGGCGCAGCTGGAGTGGCATCTGTCCAAGCGCGAAATCTTGCAGATCTACCTTGACCGCGCACCCTTTGGCGGCACCTTGCAGGGCGTTGCCGCAGCCAGCTGGGCGTACCTGGGCAAATCACCCATGCACCTGACCCCGGCCGAAGCAGCGCTGCTGGCGGTACTGCCACAGGCGCCCAGCCGGCTACGGCCGGACCGCCATCCCGCGCGTGCCCAGCGTGCCCGCGACAAGGTGCTGCAGCGTCTGGCCGAATACCAGGTATGGCCTGCGCAGCAGATCCGCGAGGCAGCCGAAGAGCCGCTGGTTCTGGCACCACGCCAGGAGCCCGCCTTGGCGCCCTTGCTCGCCAGAAGGCTGAACAGCGCCGACAGCCCACCGCTGATCCGTACCACCCTCGATGCCGCGCTACAGCGGCGCCTGGAGGATTTGCTGCTAGGTTGGCGCTCACGGCTGCCGGAGCGCACCTCCGCCGCGATCCTGGTGGTTGAAGCGCAGACCATGGCGGTGCGTGCCTACCTGGGCTCGATCGACCTGGCTGATGAGCGTCGCTTCGGGCATGTCGACATGGTGCGTTCGCTACGTTCGCCGGGCTCTACGCTCAAGCCGTTTCTGTACGGCATGGCGCTGGATGATGGCCTGATCCATTCTGAATCGCTGCTGCAGGACGTGCCACGCCGCTATGGCGACTACCGGCCCGGTAACTTCTCCATGGGCTTCAGCGGGCCGGTGTCGGCCAGTTCGGCGCTTGCCCTGTCACTCAACTTGCCGGCAGTGCAATTGCTGGAGGCCTACGGCCCGAAACGCTTTGCCGCGCAACTGCGAATGGCGGGTATGCCGCTGATACTACCGCCGCTGGCCGAGCCCAACCTGTCGTTGATCCTCGGTGGCGCCGGTAGCCGGCTGGAAGACTTGGTGGGTGGTTATGCAGCCTTCGCGCGCGGTGGCAACAGTGCGAGGGTACGCTTGCAACCGCAGGATCCATTGATTGAACGGCGCCTGCTGTCGCCTGGCGCGGCATGGATCATCCGGCGCATTCTCAGTGGTCAGGCGCGCCCGGACCGCGACCCGCATGCCGAGTTGGTGCAGCGCCCGCAACTGGCCTGGAAAACAGGCACCAGCTATGGCTTTCGCGATGCCTGGTCGATTGGCGTGAGCCCGCGCTACCTGATCGGCGTGTGGATCGGCCGCCCCGATGGCACGCCGGTACCCGGCCAGTTCGGCCTGGCCTCGGCGGCGCCACTGATGCTGCAGGTGCATGACCTGCTGAGCAACCGCGACAGCCAGCGCGGCATCAGCGTGCCGGTGGAGCGAGTACCGGCGAATATCGGGGTGGCGGCGATCTGTTGGCCGCTGGGCCAGCCGATGAGCAAGCAGGACCCCAACTGCCGGCGACAGCGTTTTGCCTGGACCCTGGATGGCACCACGCCGCCAACCCTGCAAGCTGCCGATCAGCCGCTGGGCCTGGGCCTGCGTGAGCGCGTGTGGGTCAACGAGCAGGGGCTGCGCGTGGATGGTAGCTGCCCAAGCGCCAAGGCCCGTGACATCGCGTTGTGGCCGGCCCCGCTGGAGCCTTGGCTACCCCGTGTCGAGCGGCGGGCGTTGCGCCTGCCGGCCATCGACCCGGCTTGCCCGCCGCAGGTGCCGGCCAGCGCACCGCCGCTGTCGATCGTCGGCGTGCGCCCCGGCGACAACCTGCGCCGCCCGGCCACCAGCAGCGAGCCGTTGCAACTCTATGTATCGGCCTTGGGTGGCGGCGGGCGGCGCTGGTGGTTCCTCAATGGCCAGCCCTTGGGCGAAACCCAGGGGCAGGACAGCCTGCTGCTTCGCTTGCCGCAGGCCGGACAGGCCGAGCTCAGTGCGCTGGATGAAAGCGGCGAGACGGCGCGGGTGGCGTTCCAGGTCAGCGAGTAGGCGTTCGACGGCATTCGGGCCAGCACCGACGCTTGCAGATAACGGGTGTGACCGGCTAAGGCCGTACAGGGGCACGTGTATGCGGTCAGCGAACATGTCGAAGAGCGGCAGTCTTCGTCACGGGACTACGACACTTCAGTGCGCGCGCTGTCCTTCGAGGGCGACTGGCGCAAAGTGGAAGGTAGTCGCCTGCGCATTGTCAGTGCCGGGGTCTACCAAGGCCTCGATTACCTGGGCGCCCGCAGCGATGCCGACTACGACATGGACTTTTTGCGGTTCAGATTGTCGGGGCTGCAAGTGACCCGCTGTCAGCGAGTTGGCAGTGTGTGGTGTCTGGCGCGTTGTACTAGAGTGATGACCGGCTGCTCGATAGCGAACGGGTGGGGTTTGGTGGGCAGAGCTTCGGGCGTGGCTATCCCCGTGATCAGGCCGACGGAGACAAGGGTTGGGGTGTGGCTTACGAGGTGAGCTACAGCATGCGGGGTAGCAGGTTGGCGCTGGTACAGCCGTATTTGGCAGTGGATGCGGCGCAGACGTGGCATAACCGGGAATCGGTGGAGGATGCCCACCTGGCTTCGGCGGCACTTGGTGTACGGTTGGAAGATGGGCGGCTTTTCAATGTTGCGTTGGAGGTGGCAAAACCGCTGGCGGATGTGGCCTTGGACAGTCTGGACCGTGCCCCCCGCTTGACCTTGAGTGTTGGTCTTCAACTGTAGGGGCTGCAGAGCAGCCCCGGTGATGCTGAGTCAATCACTCAATGGGTAGTAAACCGCTGGTGAATCGGTGACGAACTGGGCGTCAGCGCCAGTGCCAACTGGGTGCGGTTGTGCATGTGGGTCAGGCGCAGTACCTGCGACACATACAGCTTCACCGTGTTTTCGGTAATGCCCAGCTCACAGGCAATCTGGTAGTTGGTCTTGCCCTTGCTCACCAGCCGCGCCACTTCAAGTTGGCGCGGCGACAGCTTCTCGAACCCTGCCGGTAGCTCGCTCTCACTGTCTTCCACATCGCTGGCGCGTCGGTGGGTGCCTTGGCCACGGGCTTTTTCCAAGTCCTGGTACAGTTCCTCCACCGAGTCGGCCAGATCCTGCAACCGCTGGTTCAACCCGCCCAAGGCGCGGACGTTGCGCTGGCGCTCTTGCAGGGCCTCTTCCTGGCGGCGCACGCCCTCGAGCAGCTCATCGAGGTTCATGGGCTTCTGGTAGTAATCGGCAAAGCCTTCACGCAGGGCACGGATCACATCCTGTTTATCCGCGCGCCCAGTCAGCATGATGGCTTCGAATATGCGCTGCCCGGTGATTTCCTTGAGCGCGC
Organism: Pseudomonas sp. FYR_2; assembly: GCF_043106425.1. Lineage (NCBI taxonomy): Bacteria > Pseudomonadati > Pseudomonadota > Gammaproteobacteria > Pseudomonadales > Pseudomonadaceae > Pseudomonas > Pseudomonas sp. FYR_2. Next base: position 23,719 of record NZ_JBICMM010000058.1, on the reverse strand, counting down.
GAACCAGTTCGATACCATCGCGCTCGGGCATGTGCAGGTCGCAGATGATCAGGCCAATGGCCTCGTCGGCCATGTAGCGCTCGAGGGCTTCGTCGGTGGAATGGGCCGGCAGGCAGTGGTAACCCTGGGTTTCAAGAAACTCACACAGCTGTTCGACGATGACTGGCTGATCATCGACCACTAAAATCTTCACATCACTGAAAGGTCTGGACACGATCAACTCCCTGTTCGTATGCGGCCCTGCTCCCGGGCCAGACGCTCTGGCAGCTTAAAAATAGTCCTACGTTGCGATTTTGTACAAGGCATGTACAAGGTATCGGACCATAGGTTGACTCATTGGATCCATACCGCCGTTAGAAGAAAACCTGTTAGCACATAGGGTACGAAGGCCTGTTTGTCGCCCATTTCTTCAGTCAGGGTTTGCAACCGCTTCTTCACTTTGGGGTTGAGCAGGGTCCACAGGCGTCGGCGGGTGAGCAGCCACACCAGCACACTGACGCCGGCGCCGATGAAGGTGCCGAGCACGTATTGCGGGCTGGTGGCGAGGGCCAGTGCGCCCATCAGCTTGACGTCGTCGGCACCGAAGCGGCCGAGCATGTAGCCAGGCAAGGTCAGCAGCATGACGATGGCCAGCGCCCAGCCGGCATCGGTGGCCTCGGCGCCGATCCAGCTGCGACCGGTGGCGAACAGCCAGACCAGAGCGCCCGTTGCCACACCCAGGGTCAGCAGGTTGGAGATCTGGCGTTGACGCACATCCTGTTCGGAGCACAAGGCAAGCCACAGCAGGAGAACAATGCTTTGCATTGGCAGGTCGCCTTTCCCAAAAGTTGAACACTTCTACCCGGTCAGTCAGGTTTCCTTAAGTGAAGATAGACGGGAACCTGCGAGGGAGTGGGCGGGAACGGGAAAAAGGCGTGGTCGAAATGGATTTTGTCGTTCTTGACACCGTTTAAGTGGGGGAGCAGCCTTGGGGCGCGAAAAGGTGCTCCCACTATTAAGGGCTGAGGCTTATTTCTTGCTACCCGGCGGGTAGTTGGCCAATACCTTGTTCACAGTATTGCGGATGGCGCTGTTGCGTTCTTCCGGGCTTGGCGGGTAGTTGTTCATGATTTGCTCGGCACTGCCGCGCCACACCAGCTTGCCGTCACGCCCGTCGAACATGTCCACCTGAATGGTCGCGACCTTGTAGTCGACACTGCGGGTTTCGTTGTACATCGGGCCACCCCAGTAACCGCCCCAATAACCACCCCAGCCACCGCCGTAGTGGGTGGTGATCTGCTGCTGGCGCTGCTCGACGATCAGGTAGGTGCGGACCGTCAGGTCAGGCCGTGCTCCACCCTGGACGGGGCGCAGCCCACGCTGGTCGAGCTGGTCGGCCACCGCCTGGCGGATGCGTTGCTCGGTAAGGTCGCTCTTGATGCGGGGGTCGTCCGGGCGGTACTGCAGGCCCGGTTCCTGCCACGCCCAGCTGCGGTAAGCGGCAAAGTCACGGCTGGCATCGAAATCCTGCTGGACGTTGTTGCTGGAGCAGGCTGCAAGCAGTAACACGAATGACAGTAGAACGAGACGGCGCAACATGATGGTTCTCCGTTAGCGATTAACTGGGAGGATAGCCGCTGAGCGCCTTGTGCACAGAGTCGCGCAGGGCGCCTTCGCGTTCACGCGGCGAGTCCTTGTCGCTGCCGCTTTCGGCGCTGGCGCTCCATACCGGTTGACCGCTGCGGGCGTCGTACAGGTCGATGCGCACTACCATCACCTCCACTTCGTAGGTGCGCACGATGGGCACGCTGGCATAACCCCCGTAGCCATGGCGATAGCCACCATAGCCCACGCCACCGTAGGGGTAGGGGCCGTAGTACGGGTCGTAGGTGTCGTAGTCACGCACCTGGCGCAAGCGTTTTTCCAGGCGCATGTCGGCGCTTACCAGCAGATCGCCGGTGGCACCTCGGGCGGGGCGCAGGCCATGCTGGTCGAGTGCCCCGCTGACAGCATCGGCCAGTTGCGCCGGGTCGGCGTTGGCCGAGCCACTTGGCAACTGGCCATTGCGCCAGCTCCAGCTGCGGTAGCGCCCATAATCGCGGGCGGGTGCCGGATAGGCACTGGCGTCGAAGGTGGTGGCCGCCTGGGCGGGGGCCGGAGGCAGCGGGCGGCTGCTGGCCACATACGGGTTGCTGCCCTGGCAGCCAGCCAGGGCGAATGGCAGCAGGGCCAGGCACAACAGACGGTACGGCATGAATTCCTCCGGCAGGGTGGGTTAGCGGGGGCGGCACACCCAGTGCAGGTAGCGGCCAAGCCCGGCGAAGGCGGGGTGGCGGCGGTAGGCCAGTTCCATTTCCAGCAGGTCGAGCAGCTCGGCCTTGCCCTGGAACTCCTTGGGCATGTAGTCGTGGAACACCCGCACACCGCTTCCGCTTTCAACTTGCCACATAGGATCAAGTTGCGCCTTGAGCTCGCGTGGATCAAGCGGTTTCTGTGGGGTCAGGCTCTGCTTTTCACCTTCCAGCCGGTTGCTGCGCAACTTGCGGAAATGGCCCTTGAGCAGGTTGCGATAGACCAGGGCGTCGCGGTTGTAGAAGGCCAGTGACAGCCACCCGGAAGGTGCCGTGAGCTGGTGCAGCACGGGCAGGATGCTCTCAGGCTCTGCCAGCCATTCGAGTACGGCATGGCATAGCACCAGGTCGTAAGGTTCGGTGAGCTGGCCGAGCAGGTCTTGCCAGGGGGCCTGGATGAACGTGGCAGTCTGGCCTGCCTCGGCAAAGCGCGCGCGGGCGCCATCGAGCATGGGCGCGGCAGGCTCGGCCAAGGTCAGGAGATGACCACGCTGGGCCAGCCACAAGGCCATGTGGCCCAGCCCGGCACCGATGTCCAGAATGCGCAGCGGCCGATCGGGCAGTGCCTCGGCCAGGTCGGCTTGCAGCACGGCCAGGCGGATCGCACCCTTGGCACCGCCGTAGATCTTCTCGGCAAAGCGGGTGGCCAGTTCATCGAAGTGACGGTCGTTCATCGGGCGAAGCGCCTCTCACTGTCGGCCAGCTTGGCCCGCACCACCTGGTCCATGTCCAGGCCCAGCTCGCTGCACAGCAGCAACAGATAGAGCACCACATCACCGACCTCCTGGCCGGCGTGGGCCAGTTTGTCGGCAGGCAGCTGGCGCGATTCGTCTTCGCTCAGCCACTGGAAAATTTCTACCAGCTCGGCCATTTCGACGCTGGCGGCCATGGCCAGGTTCTTCGGGCTGTGGAAGCCGCGCCAGTCGTTGTTGTCGCGGATCTGATGCAGGCGTTGGGTGAGTTCTTGCAGATTCATCGGGGTCTCCTAATGCTGCATAGCTTCTGCCCAGGCCCGATGCAAAGCAAGTGGCCTACACCCGATCCCACCGCCCGACCATATGCAATACCTCCCCATGCCCATCCAGCCGTAGCTGACCTGCAGGGCCCGCCGCACTGGCACTGAGCACCACCTCCGACGGCAACCGTACCGGTTTGCGGAAGTCCACTTCAAAGGCATATCCACTGTGCGGCAGGTGCCCACGCAATGCCGCCAGGGCCATGGCCTTGCTCCACATGCCATGGGCAATGGCTGTAGGAAAGCCGAACAACCGGGCACTGACAGCACTGAGGTGGATAGGGTTGTAGTCCCCGCAAACCTTGGCATACCGCCGGCCGATGTCACTGTCGGCGTACCAGCGGGAGGCCTCGGGCAATGCATCAGGCTCAATATCGGCAAGCGCGCTTGCCTCGCCTTCCAGCTTCAACCCACGTACCAGCATGCGGCTGGTCTCACGCCAGAGCAGGCCAATGCCGTCTTCGGCCTCGGTGACCAGGTCGAAGGTGCCGCCCTTTGCATGCGGTTGCAGGTTGTGCGCATACACCGCAACGCGCAGCCCTTCGATACCGCCAAGCGGGCGCAGCACTTCGATGCGGTTGTACAGATGCACCAGGCCGAGCAGTGGGAAGGGGAAGTCTGGAGCGGTCATCAACTGCAACTGCAGGCTGAACGCCATGACATGTGGATAGGTCGCCGGCAGGCGGCCATCGTCGGGAAAGTGGCAGAGCTTGCGGTAGGCGCTCAGGTTGCCCGGCTGAACCCGGATGAAACAGCGTAGGCCATCGTCCGGCAGATGGTCACCGCTGATGGTGCGCTTGCTGGCGGCGCGCAGGTACAGGCTGGCGCGCGAAGCCGGGCTGTGCAGGTCATGCCAGTGTCGGCTCATGCTCAGGCCCCCATCAATGCCTGGCCGCACACCCGCAGCACCTGGCCGTTGACTGCCCCGGAGCCCGGTTGGCTGAGCCAGGCAATGGCTTCGGCGACGTCCTGCGGGCGCCCGCCCTGGCCCAACGAGCTCAGGCGCCGGCCGGCCTCTCGCAGGCCCATGGGCATGGCGGCGGTCATGTGGGTTTCGATAAAGCCGGGTGCCACGGCATTGATGCTGCCGCCACGTTCGGCGAGGCGGGGCGCCCAGGCCTGGGCCAGACCGATCAGCCCGGCCTTGCTGGCGGCGTAGTTGGCTTGCCCACGGTTGCCGGCAATGCCGCTGACCGAGGCCAGCAGGGTGATACGTGCGTTTTCCCCCAGCGCGCCACTGTCATACAGCGCCTGGGTCAGCACCTGTGGGGCCTTGAGGTTGACGGCCAGCACCGCGTCCCAGTAGTCCGGGGTCATGTTGGCCAGGGTCTTGTCACGCGTGATGCCGGCGTTGTGCACCACGATGTCGATGCCGTCGGGCAAGGCTGCCAGCAGTTGCGTGGCAGCGTCGCTGGTGCAGATATCCAGCGCCAGTGCCTTGCCACCCAGGCGTGCAGCGAGGGCGTCGAGATCCTGGCTGGCCTGTGGTACATCCAGCAGCAGCACGTCGGCGCCGTCCCGTGCCAGGGTTTCGGCGATAGCGGCGCCGATGCCGCGCGCTGCGCCAGTGACCAGGGCACGACGGCCGGCCAGTGGGCGGGTCCAGTCCTCCACCTGGCTGATACAGGCTTCCAGGCGCAGCACCTGGCCAGAGATGAAGGCGCTCTTGGGCGAGAGGAAAAAGCGCAGTGCGCCTTCCAGCTGGTCATCGGCGCCGGGGGCGACATACAGCAGCTGGGCCGTCGCGCCGTTGCGCAGCTCCTTGGCCAGCGAACGGCTGAAGCCTTCAAGTGCCCGTTGGGCAACGCTGGCCAACAGGTTGTCGAGGCTTTCCGGTGCGCGCCCCAGCACCACGATATGCGCGCAAGGCGCCAGGCTACGCAGCAGGGGCTGGAAAAATTCGCGCAACTGCTTCAAAGCATCGCTGTCGGACAGATGACGGGCATCGAATACCACGGCCTTGATTTTCGGCCCCAGGCCGGCCACCCAGGCTTCAGCCTGCAAATCGTCGGCATTGAAGCTGTAAACCTCGTCAGTCAGGCGTGGGGCGATGGCTTCGACCTGTTTCGCCATTGGCCCGCCGCCCAGCACCAGCGCCCCTTCCACCGGGCGTAGGCGGCCGGCCTGCCAGCGCTCCAGCGGCGCCGGGCGTGGCAGGCCAAGGGCATCCACGAGGCGGCGGCCGAGGTTGGAGTTGGCAAAACCGAGGTAGCGATCGCTCATGAGTGGGTCTCCGCAAAGGCAAGCTTGAAAGTGTGGACCAACTTTGTGGCGAGGTCGTTCGCCCACGGTAAAAACACCTAGGCTGTACGGATCAAATTGTTTCAGGAGGAAAAAGCGCATGCGTTCACTTCGCCGGGTCGCAATCCTGGGCGGCAACCGAATTCCCTTCGCCCGCTCCAACGGCGCTTACGCCACGGCCAGCAACCAGGCGATGCTCACTGTTGTCCTTGAAGGATTGATCGAACGCTATCGCCTGCATGGGCTGCGGCTGGGGGAGGTAGTGGCTGGCGCGGTGCTCAAGCACTCGCGCGACATGAACCTGACCCGCGAATGTGTGCTGGGTTCGCGCCTTTCACCGCAGACCCCGGCCTATGACCTCCAGCAAGCGTGCGGCACCGGGCTAGAATCGGCGTTGCTGGTGGCCAACAAGATAGCCCTGGGGCAGATCGACAGTGGTATCGCCGGCGGCGTGGACACCACCTCCGACGCACCGATTGCCGTCAACGAAGGCCTGCGCCACATCCTCCTGCAAGCCAACCGTGGCAAAAGCCTGAGCGAGCGGCTCAAGCCCTTTCTCAAGCTAAGGCCTCACCACCTGAAACCCGAACTACCACGCAATGGCGAACCGCGCACCGGGCTGTCGATGGGCGAGCATTGCGAGCGCATGGCCCAGGCCTGGCGCATTGGCCGTGGCGAACAGGACGCGTTGGCGCTGCTCAGCCACCAGAAACTGGCTGCCGCGTATGCCGAGGGTTGGCAGGATGATTTGCTGACGCCGTTTCTTACGTTGACCCGCGACAATAACCTGCGCCCCGACCTGACCCTTGAGCAGTTGGCGAAGCTGCAACCCGCCTTTGACCGCAGCGGGCAGGGCACGCTGACAGCCGGTAACTCCACCCCACTGACGGACGGTGCCTCTATGGTGTTGCTGGGCAGCGAGGAATGGGCCGCGCAGCAGGGGCTGGAGGTGCTGGCTTATCTGGTCGATGGCGAAACCGCTGCGGTGGACTTTGTGACCGGTCGCGAAGGGCTCTTGATGGCGCCGGTGTATGCCGTGCCACGCTTGCTGGCGCGCAATGGCCTGACCTTGCAAGACTTTGACTACTACGAAATCCACGAAGCCTTCGCTGCCCAGGTGCTGTGTACGCTCAAGGCCTGGGAAGATGCCGACTATTGCCGTGAACGGTTGGGGCTGGAGGCGCCGCTTGGGGCGATTGACCGCAGCAAGCTCAATGTAAAAGGCAGTTCGCTGGCAGCGGGGCACCCGTTTGCGGCCACCGGAGGGCGCATATTGGCCAACCTGGCCAAGCTGTTGGCCACGGCGGGGAAGGGGCGGGGGTTGATATCGATTTGTGCGGCAGGTGGGCAGGGGGTGACGGTGATTGTCGAGCGCACCTGACGTGCTCTTGCGCCAGCTGTTAGGCTTGTCCCGTCAGAACTACAAGAAGCCACCATGCCGATCATCGGACACCCCCGCGCCATACCGGCGCTGGACCACCTGCCCAGGCCCCTCTATGCCCGTGCCGAAAGCCTCGGCGCCGGTTCCTGGACCACCCGCCACCAGCACGACTGGGTGCAGTTTTCCTATGCCATCAGCGGCGTACTTGGCGTGTACACCCGCGACGGCAGTTACTTCGCGCCACCCCAGTGGGGGGTGTGGATTCCTGCTGATGCCGAGCACGAAGTGGTGACCTCGATGCAGGCCGAAATGCGCAGCCTGTATGTACGGCGTGATGCCTGCCCGTGGGCGCCGCAGCAATGCCGGGTGCTGGAAGTAACCCCGCTGGCACGCGAGCTGATCAAGCAGTTTTGCCTGTTCCCGGCGGACTACCCCGAAGATGACAGCGCCGAAGCACGCCTGGTGGCGGTGCTGCTCGACCAGTTGCGCACGTTGCCCGAGGTGGGTTTTTCGCTACCGTTGCCACGGCACCCAGGGTTGCTGGCGCTGTGCAACGGTTTGATTGCTGCACCGGACCAGCCGCAGACATTGCAGCAGTGGGCGCGCGAGCTGGGTTGCTCGGAGAAGACGCTGATGCGGCTGTTCCAGCGGGAGACCGGGTTGAGCTTTCGCAACTGGCGGCAGCGCATGCGGCTGTTGTCGTCGCTGGCGTTGCTGGAGGCGGGGGAGAATGTGACCGAGGCGGCGCTGGGGTGTGGGTATGACTCGACTTCGGCTTACATTGCGGCGTTCAAGCAGTTGTTTGGCGCTACCCCGGGGGAGTTGAAGCTTTAGTGTCTGGTTGCCTGTACCGGCCTCTTCGCGGGTAAACCGCGAAGAGGCCGGTACAGGCAGTACATCAGGTGCGGAACCTGCGCACCAGCGCATCCAGCTCATTGGACAACCCGGCCAGGCTCTCCGAGTCCACCCGCGCCGCCTGGGCCAGTTCGGCCACCAGTTGGGCATCGCCGTGAATCTGGCTGATGTGCCGGTTGATGTCCTCGGCCACCTGGTGCTGTTCCTCGGCGGCGGTGGCGATTTGCGTGTTCATGTCGCGAATCACATCCACCGATTCCCGGATTTGCCCGAAGCTGTCGCGTGCCAGGCCAATGCGGCTCACCGATTGCTGCGATACCTCCAGGCTGGCATGCATCTGCGCGGCCACTTCGGCCGTGCGGTTGGCCAGGTTACCCAGCAGGCCATCGATTTCGGCAGTGGAGTCGGCAGTGCGTTTGGCCAAGGCCCTTACTTCATCGGCCACCACGGCAAAGCCACGGCCTTGCTCACCGGCGCGGGCGGCTTCGATGGCGGCGTTGAGGGCTAGCAGGTTGGTCTGCTCGGCAATCGAGCGGATGGTGCCGAGGATCGACTGGATGGCATTGCTGTCCCGCTCCAGTTGCTGGATCGACTGCGCCGACTGCTCGATTTCCTGGCTCAGGCGGTCAACGCTGTGTACCGCCGCATCGATCTGCTGCTGGCCTTCGCGGGCCTGCTGCTGACCGCTGTCGGCCGACTGCGCTGCCTGGCTGCAGGAGCGCGCCACTTCGTTGGCGGTGGCGACCATTTCGTGGAATGCGGTTGAAACCATGTCCACGGCTTCGCGCTGGCGGCCTGCGGCTTCGGCCATGTCGCTGGAGACACGGGTCGAGCTGCTGGAGGTGCTGAGGATTTTGCCGGCGGCAGCGCCAATGTGCTGGATCAGGCTGCGGATGGCGCCCAGGAACTGGTTGAACCAGCTGGCCAGTTGCGCGGTTTCGTCGCGGCCGCGGATTTCCAGGTTACGGGTCAGGTCACCTTCACCTTGAGCAATGTCTTCCAGGCCGTTGGTAACGCTGTTGATCGGGCGCACGATCAGCTTGGCGAACGCCGCACCCACCACGGCAAACAACGCGGCCAGTACCACGGCGATGACACCGATCAGCCAGGTGAGCCGGGTGGTGGTCTGCATCACTTCGCTGTGTTCGATCAGGCCGATGAAGGTCCAGCCCAGTTGCTCATCGGGGTAGATGTTGGCCATGTAGCGCACGCCATTGAGCTCGACTTCGACCAGGCCTTTGCCCGCCTTGGCCAACTCGACATAACCACCGCCAAAGCTCGCCAGTTGCTTGAAGTTGTGCCCGGCGTCGCGTGGGTCGACCATCACGTTGCCGTTGCTTTCCACCAGCATCAGGTAGCCGCTTTCGCCCAGTTTGATCTGCTTGACGATCTCGGTCAGGCCCTTGAGCGACACGTCGATGTTGACCACGCCACCGGGGTTGCCCAGCTGGTTGGCCACGGCGCGCACGGTGCTGACCAGTACCGCGTCGTCGGCGGCCCAGTAGTAGGCGCCGGTACGTACGGTTTTGCCCGGGTTGGCCATGGCCAGTTGGTACCAGGGGCGAGTGCGTGGGTCGTAATTGACGAACTTCTGCCCTGCCGGCCAGCCTGTGTAGCCACCGTCGTTCACCCCGTAGGACAAGTAGGCATACGCAGGGTGTGAGTTGGCCAGGCGGGTCATGAAGTCAAGGAGCTTGCTGGCCTGCTCGCCCAGTTCGTAGGACGGCGAGGCACTCATGTACTTGTTCAGCTCGCTGCCCGTGGCGGCGACCATTGGCTGTGAAGCCATGTACTCGACGTTCTGGTTGATGCCCTGGAAGAAGATGTTCATCGCGTTGCTGACCTGGCGGATTTCCCGACTGCTGCTGTCGAGGAATCCGTCGCGGGCTTCGCCACGCAGGTTGAGGACCACCAAGGTGGCCACGAGGACGATGGGCAAGCCGGCGATGACCGCGAATGCCCAGGTCAGTTTCTGTTTGATGCTCATCGACGCTCCCGGAATTTTTGTTGTCGACACACGAGGCAGGTAGCCAGTACATCGGCAGCATCCGGGTTTTATGTAGCCAGAGCGCCCGTATTTATTGGATAAAGTCGTAGTTGGTGACTATTCGGTCGCGTTTGGACGCTTTTGGCATACCAAACGCGTGTGACCGTTCAGTGGCAGCAGTTGCCGGCGGCGCCGTTGGCCAGGTCTTTGAGGATCGGGCAGTCCGGGCGGTCGTCCCCTTGGCAGTGCGAAACCAGCTCGCCAAGGGTGTCGCGCAGGCTCACCAGCTCCTCGATGCGCCGGTTCAGCTCGGCGATGTGCTGCATGGCCAGCGCTTTCACATCGGCGCTGGCCCGTTGGCGGTCCTGCCACAAGGTCAGCAGCTTGCCGACCTCCTCTAGGGAAAACCCCAGGTCGCGGGAGCGCTTGATGAAGGCCAGGCTGTGCAAGTCGTCTGCCTGGTACAGGCGGTAGCCGCTGTCGCTGCGTGTGGCCGGTTTGAGCAGGCCGATGGATTCGTAATAACGGATCATCTTGGTGCTGAGCCCGCTGCGGCGGGCGGCCTGGCCGATATTCATGACGCCTCCTGGGTGGTGCTGGTGGGTTTCCACGCCTTGAGCCACAGCGCGTTGCTGACCACGCTCACGCTGGACAGGGCCATGGCGGCGCCGGCCAGCACCGGGTTGAGGTAACCCAGCGCGGCCAGCGGGATGCCGATCAGGTTGTAGATGAATGCCCAGAACAGGTTCTGACGAATCTTCGCATAGGTCTTGCGGCTGATCTCCAGCGCTGCAGGCACCAGGCGAGGGTCGCCGCGCATCAGGGTGATGCCAGCGGCCTGCATGGCCACGTCGGTACCGCCACCCATGGCAATGCCGATGTCGGCGGCGGCCAGTGCCGGGGCATCGTTGATGCCATCGCCCACCATGGCGACCACGCCGTCCTGCTTGAGCGCGGCCACGGTCGCAGCCTTGTCGGCTGGCAGCACTTCGGCATGTACATCGTCGATGCCCAGCGCGTCTGCAACCACTTTGGCGCTGCCGCGGTTGTCGCCGGTCAGCAGGTGGCTGCTGATATGTTGGGCATGCAGGGTGTCGATGGCCTGCGCGGCGCCGGGCTTGAGGCTGTCACCAAAGGCGAACAGGCCCAGCACGCGGGGTTGCGCGCCCCGTTCGATCAACCACGACAAGGTGCGCCCCTCGGCTTCCCAGGCCTGGGCCTTCGCAGCCAGGTCGCCGGGCTGCAGCCCGCTTTCGTCCAGCAGGCGGCGGTTACCCAGGGCCAGCTCACGGCCTTCCACACTTCCTGCGATACCGCGCCCGGTCAGCGACTGACTGTCGGTAACCACCGGCACGTCCAGCCCCTGTTCGGCACAGGCATCCAGCACTGCCTTGGCCAGTGGGTGTTCGCTACCACGTTGCAGTGCGCCGGCCAGGCGGTGGAGGTCGGCACTGCTGCCAGCCTGCGCCTGGCTGTGAACCACCCGAGGGCTGCCGGAGGTGAGGGTGCCGGTTTTGTCGAAGACCACGCGGTTGACCGCATGGGCACGCTCCAGGGCTTCGGCGTCCTTGATCAGGATACCGTGGCGTGCAGCGACCCCGGTGCCCGCCATGATTGCCGCAGGCGTTGCCAGGCCGAGGGCGCAGGGGCAGGCGATGACCAGCACGGCGACGGCGTTGATCAGCGCGGTTTCCAGCGGTGCGCCGGCCAGCCACCAGCCGACCAGGGTGATCAGGGCCAGCACCAGCACGGCGGGGACGAACACCTGGCTGACCCGATCGACCAGCTTCTGTATCGGCGCCTTGGCGGCCTGGGCGTCTTCCACCAGGCGGATGATACGCGCCAGCACGGTTTCGGTCCCCAGCGCCTGGGTGCGCACCAGCAACCGGCCTTCGCCATTGATGGCACCGCCCGTGACGCTGTCGCCCGGCTGCTTGGGGACTGGCAGGCTCTCGCCGCTGATCAGGGCTTCGTCGGCATGGCTGCTGCCGTCCTCGACTACACCATCGACCGGGAAGCGCTCGCCGGGTTTGACCAGTACCAGGTCGCCCAGGCGCAGCTGGGCAATGGGCACGTCTTCTTCCTGGCCCTCGACGACACGCACGGCACGCTCCGGACGCAGTGCCTCAAGGGCGCGGATGGCGCTGGCGGTCTGGCGCTTGGCACGGTTTTCCAGGTACTTGCCCAGCAATACCAAGGCAATGACCACGGCCGAGGCTTCGAAGTACAAGTGCGGGGCCAGACCGGCGGGGGTTTGTGCCCACTGGTAAAGGCTCAGGCCATAGCCGGCGCTGGTGCCCAGGGCCACCAGCAGGTCCATGTTGCCGGCACCGGCGCGCACGGCCTTCCAGGCGGCTTTGTAGAAGCGTGCGCCGAGAATGAATTGCACCGGCGTGGCCAGCAGGAACTGTGCCCATGCTGGCAGCATCCAGTGCAGGCCGAAGGGCTGCACCAGCATTGGCAGTACCAGCGGCAGGGCCAACAGCAAGGCGGCGCCGACCGCCAGGCGCTCATTGCGCAGGCGGCGCTGGGCAGCGCTTTGGCCGTCCTTGGCCGATTGCGGCAGGCCGGCGCTGTAGCCGGCTTTGTGCACAGCATCGATCAGCAGGTTGTCATCGAGGGCTGCGAGCACGTCGAGGTGAGCGCGTTCGCTGGCCAGGTTGACGCTGACGTGCTCGACCCCAGGCAGCTTGCCAAGGGCACGCTCAACGCGGCCGGCGCAACTGGCGCAGGTCATGCCGCCAATCTGCAGTTCGACAGTGCGGGTGGGCACGCCGTAGCCGGCTTCGCGCACGGCGTCGACCAGGGCGGGCAGGCTGTTGGCCGGGGCCTGGACCCGAGCCTGTTCGGTGGCGAGGTTGACGCTGACCTGTTCAGCGCCGGTGACCTTGCGCAGGGCGCGCTCGACCCTGCCGGCACAGCTGGCGCAGGTCATGCCGGAGATCGGCAGGTCATAAGTGGTGGATGCGGGCATGGCTCTCCTCCTTGGACAGGCCTCCAGCATCAACCTTGCCATGCAGGTAAGGTCAATAGCCCAGGCCGGCTCGCTTCAACTCCAGGCCATATTGCCCCATGGCGATGCGGTATTTGTTGATCTGGCCCGCCTGCAAGTTCAAACGTGTACTGCGCTGGTCTTCGATGCCCGGCGCGCAGCCTTGCACCTGCCCTGGCAGCAGGCGCAGGCGTACGTCCACCGAACCGGGTGGAAGGTTGAACGAGGTGGACTGCTCCTGGAACACGCGCCCGGAGAGCTGGTCGTTGAGGTAAACGCCAATTTCGCAACCGGTGGCCACTTCCAGGCGTTCCCGGGAGATGATCAGTACGCTGTAGTCCGAGTTGCCCTCGGCGCTGGCCGGTGGCACCGCAGCCAGCGCGCTCAATAGCCCGACGACGCCCAATGCTGCCCTGAACATGAATAATCTCCTGCTTGCCTGATCGTCAAAGGCGCAGCTTGGCCGACACGGGCGTAGATTTCCACCCCGGGTGTTGACCTTGCCCCGATGGCAAGCTTGAGACTCGTTGAAAACCTGAAGGAGAGATCCCCATGCAAGTGTTCAATGTACAAGGCATGACCTGTGGCCATTGTGTGAAAGCGGTGACCCGGGCGGTGCAGGAGCAGGATGCTGCGGCCAAGGTCGAGATCGACCTGGCGGCCAGACAGGTGCGGGTGCAGAGTGAGCTGGCGCCAGAGCAGATTCTAACTGCCATTCGGGACGAGGGGTATCAGGCCGAGGTGGCGTGATACGTCAGGGTTGCCTGGCGGCCCATGTGTTGCAAATGTTTTCATGCTGAGGGGGTCCACAGCAGGTAGAATCATCCACTTGCTTAGCCTGCTATGGATTCCTGATGAACCTGCGAATGGTGCTCATCCTGGGCGCACTCAGTGCGTTCGGGCCCTTGGCGATCGACTTCTACCTGCCCGCCTTCCCGGCCATGGCGCAGGCGTTCGCCACCGACGAAAAACACGTCCAGGCCACCTTGGCCGCCTACTTCCTCGGCCTGTCCATCGGGCAGTTAGCCTATGGGCCGGTTGCCGACCGCTTTGGGCGTCGCAAACCGCTGATGTTCGGCGTGACCCTGTTCACCCTGGCGTCACTGGGCTGTGCCTATGCCCCCAACCTCGACACTCTGGTGGTTGCGCGCTTTGTCCAGGCGCTGGGCGGTTGCGCAGGCATGGTGCTGTCGCGGGCCATCGTCAGCGACAAGTGCGACCCGGTGGCCTCGGCCAAGGTGTTCTCGCAACTGATGCTGGTCATGGGCCTGGCGCCGATCCTGGCACCGATGCTGGGCGGGGTGCTGGTGAACCTGGCGGGCTGGCAGTCGATCTTCCTGGCGTTGAGCCTGTTCAGCGCCGGTTGCCTGCTGGCGGTCAGCCTGGGCCTGCCGGAAAGCCTGCCTGCGCATATTCCGCGCCAGCCACTGTCTGGCGCATTGCGCCAGTATGTGCGCCTGCTGGGTGACCGGGTGTTCCTTGGCCATGCCTTGACGGGGGGGATCGCCATTGCCGGCATGTTTGCCTACATTGCCGGTTCGCCATTCGTGTTCATCAAGCTCTATGGCGTACCGGCCGAACATTACGGCTGGCTATTCGGCACCAATGCTGCCGGCTTCATACTCGTGGCGCAGGTGAATGCCCGATTGCTGGCCAAGCGCGGACCTGCTTTCCTGCTGGCGCGCGCCGTGTGGCTGTACCTGATTGCGGGCCTGGTGCTGTTGGGCGTGGCGGCTTTGCGCCCCGCGCAGCTGTGGCCGCTGCTGGTGCCGTTGTTCATCTGCATTGCCAGCCTGGGCTGCATCATCCCCAATGCATCGGCGTGTGCCATGAGCGGGCAGGGCGCGCGGGCCGGCAGCGCTTCGGCATTGATGGGGTGCGTGCAGTTCAGCGTTGCTGCGGGTGCCGCTGCGCTGGTCGGGCTACTGCACGATGGCAGCGCCGTACCTATGGCGCTGGTGATCAGCTTCTGCGGGGCATTGGCGGTCAGTGTCGCGCTGCTGACCCGGCGCTTGCAGGCCAAGCCTCCCGCATGAGCGGGTGAGGTGCCTGAAGGCGGGTTTCCAGCGTTGCGACGAAGGCCCGCGCCTCGGCCTCACTGCGGAAACTGACCACGTGTTGATCGAGCTGGACCTGCCAAGGGCAGGCGGGGTTTCGGCTCGATGCACTGACGATAATTTTCATCGCGGCATACCTCCAGAATGGGGAGAGCCGCTCAAGTGTAGCGCTGGCCCTCCTGCCTGCCATGCGCTGCGTCAGTGTCCTGACTGACGGTCGAAGGGCGTAATGCCTGCAAAACTGCGAAACCTTCGCTAGCTCGCGCGCTATTTGCGGAATGTCGCTGTGGGCCGTATCTGAAATTGCTGCAAGCCTTTTTCTATCAAGATATTTCGGTGCTTCTGTCTGTGGGTATCGGCGCTTTGGTTGACCGGCTTGCGGGCAGCTTTCTGGCGCCGGCTCACTGCTTGCCATGGGTAGGCATACCCAGTGGTTTTTTGTCGCCGATGTGTCTGCGCAAGGCCGTCTGACTGGGATTTTCTGCGGCTTATACTGGCGGGCCAGGCCAGTGCCAGCGAGAGGTGCTTCCCTGCCAGGGTTGGCCATCGCATCCACTCAGTGAACTTGCAGGGAGTTACAGGGATATGAACGCAGCCAGCAGCATCAGCCAGATTGCCAGCTTGATGGCCGACCCCAAACGCAGTGCCATGTTGTGGGCATTGATCGACGGTACGCCACGGCCAGCCAATGAACTTGCGATAATGACCGGCCTGACGTCCTCGTCGGCTTGCGCGCACCTTTCGTTGCTGTCATCTGCCGGTTTGCTCCGGCATGAAGCCAGGGGGCGCAAACGCTACTTCCGCCTGGCAACCCCACAGGTCGGGGCGGCGGTCGAGGCCCTGGCCAGCGTACAGCTGGAAAGCACCAGGGGAGAGCGGGCCAAGGCGCCGGTATCACCGCTGCCCATGTCGATGCGCCGGGCACGCCGGTGTGGCGATCACCTGGGCGGGGAGTTGGCCAGTGAGCTGTATCACCGCCTGGTGGTGGCCGGCTGGCTGGAGGGCAGCGGAAGGCAGTTGATGGTGAGTGACGAGGGGAGGGCGCAGTTGGCCTTGGTCGGGGTGTACATCGATGCCCTGGCACCACACGAGCAACGCGCCTGCGTGGTTTGCCGCTGCACCGAGTGGAATGACCAGGCCCCGCATCTGGGCGGCGTGCTGGGCCAGGCTTTGTTCAGGCTATTTTTGCAGTCTGGCTGGATGCGTGAGGCCGAAGACTCGCGGGCGTTGCATATCTCTGCGCTGGGTATCCAGCAGATCAATCGCATCGCCCGCGTGGAGACATTGCAGGTCGGTTGAACGCAACGTCGTCGTTCAATCAGACCAGCCGGGCATCCAGGCTGTTCTGTGCCAGGCGACGGGCCTGGTCTTCGGTCATGCCCAGGTGGGTGTGCAGGGCGTGGAAGTTTTCCGTGACGTAGCCGCCGAAGTAGGCCGGGTCGTCCGAGTTGACCGTCACTTTCACGCCGCGCTCGAGCATGTCGAGGATGTTGTGCTGGCTCATGTGGTCGAACACGCACAGTTTGGTGTTGGACAGCGGGCACACCGTGAGCGGGATCTGCTCGTCGATGATGCGCTGCATCAGGCGCTCGTCCTCGATGGCGCGCACGCCATGGTCGATACGCTTGATTTGCAGCAGGTCCAGCGCTTCCCAGATGTACTCGGGTGGGCCTTCTTCGCCGGCATGGGCGACGGCGACGAAGCCTTCGCTGCGGGCGCGGTCGAATACACGCTGGAACTTGCTCGGCGGGTGGCCCATTTCCGAGCTGTCCAGGCCAACGGCGATGAATGCATCGCGGAACGGCAGGGCCTGGTCGAGGGTTTTTTGTGCTTCCTCTTCGCTCAGGTGGCGCAGGAAGCTGAGGATCAGGCCACTGCTGATGCCCAGTTGCTGGCGGCCGTCCTTCAGTGCTTGGTTGATACCGTTGAGCACCACTTCAAAGGGGATGCCACGGTCGGTGTGGGTTTGCGGGTCGAAGAACGGTTCGGTGTGAATCACGTTCTGCGCCTTGCAGCGTTGCAGGTAGGCCCAGGTCAGGTCGTAGAAGTCCTGTTCGGTACGCAGCACATCGGCGCCCTGGTAATACAGGTCGAGGAACTCCTGCAGGTTGTTGAAGGCGTAGGCGCCCCGCAAGGTCTCTACATCGGCCCAGGGTAGGGCGATCTTGTTGCGCTCGGCCAGGGCGAACAGCAGCTCGGGCTCCAGCGAGCCTTCCAGGTGCAAGTGCAGCTCGGCCTTGGGCAGGGCGTTCAACCAGTCATACATATAGGGGGATCTCGATCAGGTACGGTTGCCGCCATTCTACAGGGGCTGGCCGGGCATTGCGCCCGGCCACGCTGCGACCCGGTGAATCACCAGACCAAGGGTTCGCCCTTGTAGTTGATGAAACGCAGGCCACCCTTGCCGCTTTGCGCCTTGATCTGGTCGAGCATGCCGCGGGTGCTGGTGAGTACGTCGATCTCGGCGTTTTCGCCGCCCATGTCGGTTTTTACCCAGCCTGGGTGCATGGCCAGCACGCACAGGTCGGGGCGCTGCTGCTCGACGACAAAGCTGTTGATCATCGAGTTCAACGCCGCCTTGCTGGCCTTGTACAGGCAAATTTCACCGCCGTCGGGGATGGTCACGCTGCCCAGGATCGAGCTCATGAAGGCCAGTACGCCGCTGCCCTCGCGTACCTGGTCGACGAGGCGCCGGGCCACACGAATCGGTGCAACGGCGTTGGTCATGAACAGGTCGCCGATGTTTTTGTTGTGTACGGTCTCCAGGTCTTGTGGCAGGGGGCCCATGACACCGGCGTTGACGAATACCAGGTCGAACACCTGGCCTTGCAGGCGTTGCTTCAGGCCGTCGAGCTGGGCGGTGTCGTTCATCTCCAGCTGCTCGATGTGCACGCCGGGCACGTCCGCCAGGGCGCCGGGCTGCTGCGGGTTGCGAACAGTAGCAGTGATGTTCCAGCCGTCTTCGTTCAGGCGCTGCACCAGGCCCAGACCAAGCCCCCGAGAGGCGCCGATGATAAGTGCGGTTTTTGCGTTAGCCATGTGAACGCGCTCCGTGGTCGGTGATAAAGAAAGGTATTGAGAATAATCCACAGCGGCAGTGACTGCCTTGTCTATAGCTGTATAAAAAACGATCAACTGCGTGGGGGCCCTGCCTGTCCGGGCGCCTCGCCTGTTGGCGCACGGGTTATCCACAGGCTGTTCCACAGTTATTGTGTGCAAGCCGAGTACGATGCGGGCAGACCCGTCTAGCCTTGGGTTGGGGATAACTATCTAGCTTTCAGCAATTTGCGACTGTCATCAAGCTGTGATCAAAATATGATCAAAGTCCTGCAGGCCCTGAAAACAGCAGGCTGCAAGCGACTGCCCCAAGCTTATCCACAGGCGGGCCCACAGTTGTTGTGGGCAATGTCAGCGCGCTTCTAGCAGGATGCGCCCACGGCTCAGGTCGGCCAGTTGCTGCTGCAGGTGTGCCAGGTGGGCGTCGCCGAGCGCAATTAGCAGGTCCACGCCGTTGGCGGTGAATTGCTCATCCAGGACGAGGCCATCAACCTCTGCCAGGCGCAGTTTCACCAGTGCCAGTTCGCTGAAACTGCAGCTGCAAGTGAATTCGCTACGCTGCACCAACAGCCGTTTGGGCGCCTGTTGCAGGCATTTGTTGGCGCCGCCGCCATAAGCCCTGGCCAAGCCGCCGGTACCCAGTTGTATGCCGCCATACCAGCGGATCACCAGCACCACGACCTGGTCGCAGTCTTGTGCTTCGATGGCCGCCAGGATCGGTCGCCCGGCAGTGCCGCCAGGTTCACCGTCATCGCTGCTGCGGTACTGGGCGCCGAGCTTCCAGGCCCAGCAGTTGTGGGTGGCGGCCAGGTCGCTGTGGCGTTCGATGAAACTCATCGCGTCCGCAGCGCTGCTGATCGGCCCGGCCAGGGTGATGAAGCGGCTTTTGCGGATTTCCTCGCGGTACTCGCAGAGGTCGAGCAGGGTAGAAGGCATAAATGACGTTCAGGCAGCCGGCTTGATGCCGCAGCCCTTCAGAATGATGTGGATAAGGTTGTTGCTCGCGTCTTCCATGTCCTGCTTGGTCAGGCGGCTGCGGCCGGTCACCTGGCAGATCTGGGTGGCGAAGTCGGCGTAGTGCTGGGTGCTGCCCCACAGCAGGAAGATCAAGTGCACCGGGTCGACCGGGTCCATCTTGCCGGCTGCGATCCAGGCCTGGAACACGGCGGCTCGGCCGCGGAACCACTCACGGTAGTCGGCACTGAAATATTCGGTCAGGCAGGTGCCGCCGCTGATCACTTCCATGGCGAAAATCCGCGAAGCTTGCGGGTTGCGCCTGGAAAACTCCATCTTGGTACGGATGTACTGGCTCAGGGCCTCGCCGGGGTCGTCATCGACGCTCAAGGCGTTGAAGGTGCTGTCCCACAACTCGATGATGTTGCTGAGCACGGCAATGTACAGGCCCAGCTTGTTGGTGAAGTAGTAATGCAGGTTGGCCTTGGGCAAGCCCGCCTTGAGGGCGATGGTGTTCATGCTGGTGCCCTTGAAACCATGGCGGGCGAACTCGTCTTCGGCGGCCTGGATAATGGCCTGTTCGTTCTTCTGGCGGATGCGGCCCGCGGGCTTGCCCGAGGCAGAGAGGCGATGCGCAGGGACTTCTAGGGTCATGGACGATTCCGTACGGGTCAGTGGCTGCGGCAGTCGGACAAGATTACCTGCCTGTGCCGAAGTGACAAGCGTTTGCGGCAGAGACTGGCATCAACGTGTCGCAGCCAGGCTGTCGAGAAAGCTTTCCAGCACCAGGTTCGGCCGCCGGCCCTTGCGCGTTACCCAGCTCAGGCTCAGGTCATAGAAGCGCTGTTGAGGCTTGAGGGCACGCAAGCGGCCCTGCTGCACCCAGAAGGTGGCGTAGTGATCGGGCAGGTAGCCGATGTAGCGCCCGGTGAGGATAAGGAACGCCATCCCTTCACGGTCCGAAGCACTGGCCGTGCAGTTCAGCGCCTGGTAATGCGCCTGGATGTCGGCCGGCAGGCGGAACGTCGGCGTAATGGCTTCCTGGCTGTTCAGGCGTTCGTCGTCGATCTGCTGGTCATCGGCATAGAACAGCGGGTGGCCAACGGCGCAGTAAAGCAGCGAACGTTCGCTGTACAACGGCTGGTATTCAAGGCCCGACAGCGGGCTGGTCTGAGGTACCACACCCACATGCAGGCTGCCGTCGAGCACGCCGTGTTCGACCTGGCTGGGGGCAATCATGCGGATCTGGATGCGCACATCGGGGCCTCGGTCCTTGAGTTCGGCCAGGGCGTGGGTGATGCGCATATGTGGCAGAGTGACCAGATTGTCGGTCAGGCCAATGTTCAGCTCGCCACGCAAATGCTGGTGCAGGCCATTGACCTCGGTGCGAAAGCTTTCCAGCGCGCTGAGCAGTTGCAGGGCCGAATGGTAGACCTCGCGGCCTTCCTCGGTCAGCGAAAAACCGGCGCGGCCACGTTGGCACAGGCGTAGGCCAAGGCGTTGCTCCAGGTCGTTCATCTGCTGGCTGATGGCCGAGCGGCCAATGCCCAACACGTTTTCGGCGGCCGAGAAGCCGCCGCACTCGACAACGCTGCGGTAGATCTTAAGCAAGCGGATGTCGAAGTCGCTGACCTGGGCGAGTGGATCGGGGCGTCGGCTCATTAGTTTAGTCTTGGGCTGTCTGAAGATTAGAAATGTAGGCTTTTTCAGACTTTATCCGCGTGCCAATTTAGCTGCAACAACATCCATCGTTGCCTAATCGTCTTCCGAGGAACCGCCGATGAACATGCCCGAAACCGCTACCGCCGGTATCGCCAGCCAGCTCAAGCTGGATGCCCACTGGATGCCCTACACCGCCAACCGTAACTTCCAGCGCGACCCACGGCTGATCGTGGCGGCCGAAGGCAACTACCTGGTCGATGACCGAGGGCGCAAGATTTTCGATGCCTTGTCTGGCCTGTGGACCTGCGGCGCCGGGCACACCCGCAAGGAAATCACCGAGGCAGTGGCCCGCCAGATCGGTACCCTCGATTACTCACCGGCCTTCCAGTTCGGCCACCCGCTGTCGTTCCAGCTGGCCGAGAAGATCACCGAGCTGACCCCGGGTGACCTGAATCACGTCTTCTATACCAATTCCGGTTCCGAGTGCGCCGACACCGCGCTGAAAATGGTGCGTGCCTACTGGCGCCTGAAAGGCCAGGCCACCAAGACCAAGATCATCGGCCGTGCCCGTGGTTACCACGGCGTGAACATTGCCGGTACCAGCCTGGGTGGTGTCAACGGCAACCGCAAGCTGTTCGGTCAGTTGCTGGATGTCGACCACCTGCCTCACACCGTGCTGCCAGTGAACGCCTTCTCCAAGGGCATGCCGGAAGAGGGCGGTATTGCCTTGGCTGACGAAATGCTCAAGCTGATCGAGCTACACGATGCGTCCAACATCGCTGCGGTGATCGTCGAGCCGCTGGCCGGTTCGGCCGGCGTACTGCCGCCGCCGAAGGGTTACCTGAAGCGCCTGCGTGAAATCTGCACCCAGCACAATATCCTGCTGATCTTCGACGAAGTGATCACCGGCTTCGGCCGCATGGGGGCGATGACTGGCGCTGAGGCCTTCGGCGTGACCCCGGACCTGATGTGCATCGCCAAGCAGGTCACCAACGGCGCCATCCCGATGGGTGCGGTGATTGCCAGCAGCGAGATCTACCAGACCTTCATGAACCAGCCGACCCCGGAATACGCCGTGGAATTCCCGCACGGCTACACCTATTCGGCCCACCCGGTAGCCTGTGCCGCCGGTATCGCCGCGCTGGACCTGCTGCAGAAGGAAAACCTGGTGCAGTCCGCCGCCGAGCTGGCGCCGCACTTCGAGAAGCTGCTGCACGGCGTGAAGGGCACCAAGAACATCGTCGATATCCGTAACTACGGCCTGGCCGGCGCCATCCAGATCGGCGCTCGCGACGGTGATGCCATCGTCCGCCCGTACGAAGCGGCGATGAAACTGTGGAAGGCGGGCTTCTACGTGCGCTTTGGTGGCGACACCCTGCAGTTCGGCCCAACCTTCAACACCACGCCGCAGGAACTGGACCGCCTGTTCGACGCAGTCGGCGAAACCCTGAACCTGATCGACTGATCTATCCAATTTTGATGCCCGGCGTGTGAACGCATCACGCGCCTGCTTCTACCTTCTTTATCTGGAGTTTTGCATGAGCATTGTTCAGCACCTGATCCACGGCGAGCTGGTTACCAAGGGTGAGCGCACCGCCGATGTCTTCAACCCGTCCACTGGCCAGGCTGTACGCAAGGTCGAGCTGGCCAGCCGCGCGACCGTGCAGGAAGCGATCGACTCCGCCAAGGCAGCCTTCCCGGCCTGGCGCAACACCCCGCCTGCCAAGCGCGCCCAGGTGATGTTCCGCTTCAAGCAACTGCTGGAGCAGAACGAAGCCAAAATCTCGCAGATGATCAGCGAAGAGCACGGCAAGACCCTGGAAGACGCAGCCGGTGAACTGAAGCGCGGCATCGAGAACGTCGAGTTCGCCTGCGCGGCGCCAGAAGTGTTGAAAGGCGAGTACAGCCGCAACGTCGGCCCGAACATCGACGCCTGGTCCGACTTCCAGCCACTGGGCGTGGTCGCGGGCATTACCCCGTTCAACTTCCCGGCCATGGTGCCGCTGTGGATGTACCCGCTGGCCATCGCCTGCGGTAACGCCTTCATCCTCAAGCCTTCCGAGCGTGACCCGAGCTCCACGCTGTTCATTGCCCAGTTGCTGCTGGAAGCCGGCCTGCCAAAGGGCATCCTGAACGTGGTGCACGGTGACAAGGAAGCAGTGGATGCGCTGATCGAAGCGCCAGAAGTGAAAGCACTGAGCTTTGTCGGTTCGACGCCGATCGCCGAGTACATCTATGCAGAAGGCACCAAGCGCGGCAAGCGTGTACAGGCCCTGGGTGGTGCCAAGAACCATGCGGTGCTGATGCCGGATGCCGACCTGGACAACGCCGTCAGCGCACTGATGGGCGCGGCCTACGGTTCGTGCGGCGAGCGTTGCATGGCCATTTCGGTGGCCGTGTGCGTGGGCGACCAAGTGGCCGATGCACTGATTGCCAAGCTGGAACCACAGATCAAGGCGCTGAAGATTGGTGCCGGTACCTCGTGCGGCCTGGACATGGGCCCTCTGGTGACTGCGGCTGCCCGTGACAAGGTGGTGGGTTACATCGATGATGGTGTTGCTGCCGGCGCCAAGCTGGTGGTGGACGGGCGCGGCTTCCGTGTGGCTGGTAATGAAGATGGTTACTTCGTGGGCGGCACCCTGTTCGACAAGGTGACCCCAGAGATGCGCATCTATAAAGAAGAGATCTTTGGCCCGGTGCTGTGCGTGGTGCGCGTGAACAGCCTGGAGCAGGCCATGCAGTTGATCAACGATCACGAGTATGGCAACGGTACCTGCATCTTTACCCGTGACGGTGAAGCGGCGCGCCTGTTCTGCGACGAGATCGAAGTGGGCATGGTGGGGGTGAACGTACCGCTGCCGGTGCCGGTGGCTTACCACAGCTTTGGTGGCTGGAAGCGTTCGCTGTTCGGTGACTTGCATGCCTATGGCCCGGACGGGGTGCGTTTCTATACCCGTCGCAAGGCAATTACTCAGCGTTGGCCGCAGCGTGCCAGCCATGAGGCATCGCAATTCGCTTTCCCTAGCCTTTAAGGCAGGTAACTGAAGCGGGGAGGCCGGTAGGCCTCCCCGCTTTGTTTTTCAGCGATATTAAAGTTTCTTGAAATTAAGGGTTGACGCGCTTTCGAATCCCCTTATAATGCGCCCCACTTCCAGCGACATCGGAACGAAAAACTCCTTGAAATTCAA